>NZ_NTGZ01000016.1 GCF_002551245.1 Streptomyces sp. rh34 | reverse complement strand
ACCGCGGGCGGTGCGGGCGGGGGCGGCGGCGGGGGTGCTTCCGGGGCCGGGGCGCGCCACGGGGGTACCGCGCCGAGCGGCGGCGGGCCGGACGGGAGCGGTACTCCCCCGGGAATGATCCGCGTCGGGATAATCGGCTTGCCGTTGCTCATGCTGCCTTCCGTTCCATCCGGAGGGTCCGGAGGACGCTCTCCTCCTTGGCGTTCGCGTCGGCGACCTGGCGGACGTAGCGCAGGACCTTCTCCGGATCCGAGATGCCGCAGGAGAGCGCCATCCGGACGGCATCCGCAATGGTCATCGGCCCAGTGGCGGGCGGCTGCTGCTGCTCGTCCGGAGCCTCCTCCTTGCCCTCCGGAGATTCCGGATCGTTCTCCGGAGCCTCTCCGGAGGCTCCGGAGATCGCGGCCCGCTCGGCGGCGACGGCCTGCTCGGCGCGGGTGAGCTCGCGGCGGACGGAGACCATCGCGAGGCGGCCGCCCGCCTTCGCGCGCTCGGCGTCGACCCACTGCTGGGTGTGGCTGTCGAGGGGCTTGGCGTGGTGGCGCAGCACGACGGTCCACATGACCTTCGCGAGGCCGGACACCGTTGCGGCGACGCAGCCGATCGCGAACTCGCCGGAGATCCAGCCGTGGGCGCCGACCGCGCCCATGGCGATGCCGAGGGCCATGTACCCGGCGCGGCGCGGGAGAGCGGCGCGCTCCTGGTCGTAGCGGGCGAGCCACTCCAGGGCCATGCAGGACAGCCACACGAGGTCGAAGACGAGGGCTGCGGCGTACGCGGCGGCGGTGAGGGGGACGACGAGGTCGAGGAGGCTGCCGATGCTCGCGGTCGACCAGAGGACCGAGGCGACGCCGATCATGGCGGCAGCCGCGGTGACCCCGGTCAGCACAACGCGGTCCCAGTCGCGCGGGGGCTGCGGGACGTCGACCTTGTAGCGGTCGAGGACGAGGTGGGTGGTGCCGTCGATGGTGTGCGGGACGAGGCGGCTGCGTTCGACGGTGCGGGTGCGGGTCATCCGAGGGCCCTCGCGATCAGGAAGGTCGGGAGGGCGACCGCCCAGACGAAGGCGAGCAGGTACAGGAAGCGCATGGGGTGCTCCGGGGGCGTGGCCGGCCGGGCGCAGCGGGTGCGCCCGGCCGGGTGGTTCAGCGGATGGGCGCGGACGCGTTGCCCGACGTGCGGGCGTGAGCGAGCGCGTTGCGGGCGTCGGCGGGCCGGGGGCCGCGCCCGTAGTCGGCGGCGGCCTGCCGGTGCAGCTCGGCCACCCGCCCGGCCTTGCGGAGAAGCAGCGCGTACTCGCCGCGGGTGATCGGCCGGGTGATCTCCGGCATCGCCCGGAGCAGCGCCCGCTCCAGGGTGTGGCTGGCCGGGGTGTCGTACCCGGCGGCGTCCGTCGCGTAGCGGAGGGCGAGGGCGGCGCGGCGTGGGGGGAGGATCGGGCTGGCTGGCCGGATGGTGGTGAGCCGGTCGGCGATGTCGAGGAGTAAGCGGGGGGCGGTGGCCGTCTGGTCGGCGGTGGCCGCGCGGCGCAGGGCTTCTTCAGCCTGGGCGCGGTCGGTAGGGTCGGACACGGTCATACCTCCTGGTGACACAGGGGGATGGCTGGCCCCGGGCAGAGGTACGAACTCCGCCCGGGGCCGATCTGTTGGCAAGTACGACCGTAGCGACTTCCTTGCCATATGGCAACGAAGTCAGGGAGAATGGTGCCCTGTGGCCGACGACGAAGGAGGGCCCGAGATGCTGTCGTTCCGGGAGCTGGCCCGGCGCCTGGTGACCGATGGGGTAGTGGAGAAGATCACCCATCAGCGCATCTCGCAGCTGGCGAAGTCCGACGAGGGGTTCCCGCCCGTGGTGCCGGTCGGCCGGTCGAGCGCGGTGGACTATCGGCTGGCGCGCCCGTATTTCGCGGGGCGGAAGTCGAGGCAGGGGCAGCGTACTGACTTGGCCGGCAGGCCCGAAGGCGAGCAGTCGCCACCTCGCTCGTAGAATCGAACGCATGAACGAACAGGCGGTCCCGCGCCTCGACCTGCTCCGCTTCCTGGAGCGCGTCCAGGAACGGGACCTCGCCCGCACCCGCGACTGGATCGCAGCCGAGGAACGGCGCCTTGCGGAACGCGCGGCCCGCCTACCTCCTGCATCGCCACCGGACTGGGTGTTGCAGGGCGGGATCGGCGCGGCCGGTGGCCCGGCCGCGGTGCATCAGGGCTTCTGCCAGCCGGTGGGCGCGCGGGTACGGGCGATCTCAGTGGACGAGGCCCGGCGTCTCCTTGCCGCGGACACGGGGCTGGCGTGCCAGCTGTGCCGGCCGGACACGGCCCTCGGGCTGCTGTGACCGACGAGTCGCGGCACCCTGGGGGTATGGAGCAGGCACCGATCGTCGTGCACCGGCCGTCGTCCACGGGCGGCCGGCGCGTCACCGTGCGGGGGCGGATCCTGGGGCTGGCCCACTCGGATCACGACCTGGTGGTGTTCCTCGCGGACGCGGGGTTGCTGGATCCGGATCTGTTGCTGGACGATCCGGCGTGGGTGGAGTGGCGGGGCGGCCGCGCCCATGAGTGGGGTGCAGGCTGAGCTTCGGCGGTACGGTCCGCTCATGAACTGGCGAGACGCGCGGTCGTGGGCCGCATCGTGGGAGTGGGGGGACGCGCCCGCCTGGGCCGCGTTCGTGCTGGCGGCGATAGCCCTGGTGTTCAGCATCAGGGCGCAGAGAGACGGGCGGCGATCGGCCAACGCCGCTGAGGAGTCCGTGAAGGAAGCGAAGCTCTCCCGGATCGCGGCGGAGCGGTCGACGGCGGTCGCCGAGGCGACTCTGGCCGACCAGCGCAGGGAGGCCGAGGAGCGGCGCGCCGCTGAGGAGGAGGCCGGTCGGCCTCGGGTCGATCTGCGGGTTGAGTATCAGACCGGGAGCGTCTTCCTTCTGACCAACCACGGGGCTTCCCCGGCTCAGAACATCCGGACGGCGGAAGAATACCCGGCGATGACGACCTGGCCAGCGGATCTGTCGCTGGGTGAGAACGAGCGGTACCGGTTCATGATGATGGGCGATCTGGCGCACCACGTTCCGGCTGTGATCCGGGTGGTGTGGGACGGGCAGGACGAGCCCGTGTCCCTCCGGGTCCCACGCAACAACGCCTGAGAACCGCGCGCCCTCCCGACACAGAGTGGGGTGGGCGCGCGGTCGCGCAATCAGTGAGGCTGGGCGGGTTGAGTCACCCAGGCGTACGCCTCAGCCAGCTCTTTCAGAGCCTTGACCGTGCCGCCGGATCCGCGGTACTCCGCAAGTTCCTTCGTGTTCTCGATGATCTCCGTGTAGATCGCGTCCTGGGCCTGCGCCCTGAGGCTCTTCTCTTCTTCTTCCACGGTGGCGCCTTTCGTCGTGCGCTGTACGGGTGCTGGCCAGCCTCGCACGGCCCACTGACAATCCCTCCGAACCACGGCTACAAACGTCGGGCGGAGAGCCACTGGACGAGGTCGGCGAGCACAGGCGCCGGGGGAGGGTCGGCCGGGACGGTGAGGAGCCAGTGCGCCGGCCGGAGGGTGAGGCGCCCGTCTTCGGCGGTCCACCAGTAGGGCTTGCCGTGGAGCCAGACGGTGCGGGTCCGGTCGGTGGGATGCATGGGTCAGGCCTCCGTGGGGTCGGTGAAGTTCGTGCACCCGCAGGCGCAGAGGCCGTCGTGCCAGCTGCGGGCGTGAGTGCAGAGCGCGCACGGCTGCTCCCTGATCGGGTCGGCGGGCATGAGCGCGCGCATGTACTCCATGACCTCGGTGGCGCTGAGCGGTGGGGCAGCGCCCGGGGTGGGCCGGCAGTGAATGACGCCGGGTGTGATCGTCGGGTCGGCGACGAGGGGCCAGCCGAAGCCGTGGGCGGCGTGGTAGGTGATCACTTCGGGCGTGGCCTGGGGCGGTTGGGTGCGTGGGGACAGGGCGGCCGTGAGGGCTTCGAGGGTGTCGGGCTCTGCGGCGATCTGCTGGACCGGGTCGGTGCGTACGAGGTACAGGTACATGGGTCAGGCCTCCGTGGTGGGCTGCTCGGTGGCCAGCCACCACCGCATGCCGTGCTGGTCGGCGTGGCTGCCTTGGTGCCCGGGGCGCAGCACGCACTCGGTGGGGCTGGCGTTGTGGAGACCGTCGACGGTCGGCGGCTGGTCGCCGCAGTGCTCGGCCGGCGCGACGGGCGCGCGCTGGTCGCGGTTGCGCGCGGCCTTGCACCGCGGGTACGGGCAGCCGTCGACGGGCGGGGCGTGGTGCTTTTCGCACATGGCGCGGGAGTCGAGGCACTGCCCGGCGGTGAGGCGTGCGACCTCGGCTTCCAGCTCGCGGACACGGGCCTTGGCGCGGTCGGCTCGGACGGTGGCAACTTCGGCGCGGTTGCGCATGCGGGCAGTGGCTGCCTCGTAGAACTCGACGTTGCCGCGCACCTTCCCTACGAGCTCGCGGAGCCGGTCGCCTTCGCCGGGCAGGAGCACGTTGCGTTCGGCCCGGTCGAGGAGGTGGTCGAGCTCGGTGCTCATCGGGGCTCCTTCGTCGGGTCGGTCCAGCTGTCGCGGATGGCGGCGGCGAGGGCGGCGGCGTCGTGGTCGGCGGTGCCGGCACGGGCCTGCTGCTCTGCGGAGCGGGCTGCTCGCCGTTGCTGCGCCTGGCGGGGGTTGGCGATGTGTCCGGTGAGGGTGGCGGTGGTGAGGATGACGAGGGCGGTGACGAGCAGCACGGCGGTCACCAGTCCCCCTCGGTGGTGTAGGTCCGCAGCCCGTCGGCTGGGGTGTCGGGGTGGCCGGCGCAGTTGATGCAGTGCACGCCGTTGATGTCGGTGGTGTAGTCGGGGCCGAGTTCGGCGCCGCAGGTGGTGCAGGTCATGTCGTGGGTCCTTCCGGGTTGGGGTGGCCGCCGGGTGGGGCGGCCACCCACAGGGGCAGGGGCGTCAGCCGGCGGGCAGGTAGTGGATCTGGACGGCACCGTCGAAGCCCTCGGCGTCGAACCTCACCTGCCAGTCCGACTCGGCGTCCTCGGGCTGCCACTCGAAGCGCGCCCACGCGGCTTCCAGCGGGTCTTCCGCGTACTCGGGGTCAATGTCCTGCGCCTTGCAGTACGCGACGAGCGCGCCCCGGGCGGCGTCCTGGTCGGCGGTGAGGATGACGATGTCCTCGTCGTCGAGCTGGCAGACCGGGACCCCGGCGTAGGTGGCCCCGTCGAAGTCATCGACGGTGGGCGTGAACGCCCCCATCGGCAGGGCGGGGACGGGGACGACCTGGTCGAGGTATCGGATGCCGTCGTAGTCGGGGCGGCAGGCCACGTTGTTGCGCTTGCCGTCGAGGCGGACACGGAGGCTCGCGGGGTCGTCGGTGATCGCGGTGATGATGCCGGGCAGGAAGGTGGTCTGGTCGCGGTAGTAGGCGAACTCGACGCGGCGGCCGATGACGGCCTGGGCGGGGAGGGCGGTGGTGTCGGTCATGTGGGTCTCCGTGGTGTGGGCCGGGATCACCCGGCAGCAGGGGCGGGGGTGGTCGGTGCGGTGGGTTCGAACGCTCGGCGCAGCGTCCAGTGGTGGCGGCAGGCGGGGTTGCGGCAGACGGCGAGCGCGCGGTGCGGGTCGCCCTTCCAGAACTCCATGTGCTGCTCGGCGGGGCGGACGACGCCGGTGGTGTCGATGACTGCCTCGTCCCAGACGATGTGGCAGTTGACTTCCTCGACGACGCCGACGGGTTCGCCGCACTTGGTGCAGAGCAGGGGCCGCGTGGTCATCGTGTGGGCTCCTCGGGCGCGGCAGGGGCAGCGGGCGGGGTGGCCAGGACGTCGCGACCGCACTCGTGCCACGTGCAGAACCCCCCGTCGGGCAGGTCCTCGGAGTCGACCGGGACGAACTCGCCGGTGCGAATCAGGTACGGGCTCGGGGCGCAGGCGATGCAGCGCAGGATCTTCCCGGTGTGGGACCGGTAGCCCACGATGGGCAGCTCGCCGCCGGGTGCCTTGGTCTCGCCCTCGGTGGTCTGCTGCACCCCGGCGGCAGCCTCGTCGGCCAGACGGCGGAGATCCCGGCCGATGCCCGCAGCGACAGAGGCGGCGTACTGGCCGGTCTCGCTCTCGCCGCAGGCCCTGGCCGCGCGCACGGCCACCTCGGCAGCCTCGCGGAGTACGGCGGCCCGGTCGGCAGGCGCGGGCGGGGCGGCGTCGGCCAGCCTCTGCGCCTCCGTCTCCAGCTCGGCCACGCGGTCGCGCATCTCGCCCCAGTTCCTGCGGAGCCGGTCGGTCACCACGGGCATGACCGCGTCGGCCAGGGCGAGGTCGTCGACGCGGGAGGACTCGGCGCGAATGGCGGCGGCGATCCGGTCCCGCAGTTCGGTGTCCGGCTCCGGCTCGACGACCGCGCCCTCGGCCGCGCTGGTGCCGAGAAGCTGCCGGGCCACCGTGGCGGCGACCGCCGCGATGTTGCGCGGGTCGTCCACGACGATGCTGTTCTCCGTGCGGCACTGCTCCCACACGGCGGCGGCGACGGCCTCCATCAGCGGGTCACCGTCGGACCAGACGGCGGGGGTGGTGTCGGGCATCAGGGGCTCCAGGTGATCGGTACGGTGGTGGGGCGCCCGCCCGGCTACGACCCGGGCGGGCGCACTGTGTGGTCACGCGGCGGGGAGCAGGGCGTCCTGGACGACCGCGGCCGGGATGGTGGTGGCAGGTTCCAGCGGCCCGGGGTTCCATTCGATGTGCACCCCGGCCCAGCTCGTCTCGGCCATCTCCTCGAACGCGAGCGCCGACACCCAGTCGCTCCCGCCCGCGGTCATGGTGAGACGGCCATCGGGGTGGAGAGTGCAGTCCTGGGTGTGGCCGTCCGGGTAGTAGACGCGGAACCCGGTGGGCTGCTCGGGCATCGGGTCGGGCAGGGCGATCGGCTCGACCGCGGTGGGGACCGTGTCAGTGCCGTTCTTGGCCCGGCAGTGCGGGCACCGCTGTTCGTGGGTGTTCACGCGGCACGCCCTGACCGGTCGCCCACGGGCGCCTGGTTCGCGGGGAGGTTAAGGCGGTAGCGGGCCATGCAGACGCCGCTGGTACCGATGTCGAGGTGATTAGCGATGAGCCGGTCGGTGAGACCGCGGCGGTGGAGGCGGCGGATGGTCTCGTCGCGCTCGGCCTGGGTCATGCGACCGTTCCAGTTCCCGGCCACCGCCCGCTCGACGACCGCGTGGTCGTAGTCCGTGGCGACAAGGTAGGTGGGGTTGCCGTGGCGGACGTAGCGCTGGTAGCAGCGGGGGCAGTAGCCGCGGGCGCTGTGTTTGTTGGTGCAGCCGGGGACGTTGCAGATCCGGATGCGCATCAGGGGCTCCTCGGGTCGGCGGGGACGGTGAAGGCGAGTTGGCCGGCGGCTTCCCGCGCCGCGCGCCGGGTCGCGGCCGCGGTCTGCCGGTGGTGCTCCCGGTCGTAGTGCAGGTGGCACCCCTGGCACATCGCCCGCAGGTTCGCCGGGTCGCAGTTCTCCGGGGTGTGGTCGAGGTGCGCGACGGTGAGGATCACCAGGGACCCGGTGCCGTACGCCCGGCCGCGGTTGACGTTCGGGCAGCGCCCCGGGTGGGTGCCGCGCCCGCACTCCCCGACGCACTCGCACCGGCCGGCGGCGCGCTCGGTGCGGATGCGGAGGCTGATGGCCGGCCAGTCCTTCGGGTACCGGGCCCGGTTCTCCGGACGGATCGGCACCGGGGTCACAGCCCCTCGGCAAGGTGCCGGTGTTCGGCGGGGAAGTCCTCGTCGCACCAGAAGCCGATGGTGAGGTGCATGCCGTGGTCCTCCACGACCTTCCACACCGCGTCAGCCGTGCACGCGGGGCGGCCGTCCTGCTCCCGGTGGTGGTTGCTGGTGCAGGGCTCCGCAGTCTGCGATCCGCCAAACAGCCAGCCGTCCGCGCGGCGGAAGACCCTGATGATCGGGCCGTCGTCGCCCGTGCCGTTGGATCCGTCGAGGTCCTCGACGACGTCCAGGTCGAGCGTGGCGGCGATGCTGTCGAGCGCCACGAAGGTGTCCTCGTTGACCTTCTCGATGAGGTCGGTGGCGACGCGGTTGATGGCGGCTGCGGCGTAGGCCGGGCCGACTGCTGCGAGGACGGCGTCGACGGCGTGGGCGTGGGCCTTGTGTCCGTCGAGGCCGAGTTGCGTGGCGTCGTGCTGGCCGGCGAGGAGCGCTTCGACGGCCCGGTCGTGGATGCGGAGGAAGGCGAGTTGCTGGTAGGGGGTGCCGCCGGGGGTGGGCGTGTACTCGGTGAAGGCGGCTCCGCAGTCTTCAGTGGTGGTGTCGATGGTCATGGGCTGCTCCAGGAAGTGGCGGGCGGGAGGACGGTCACGCGGTGGCCGGCCGGACGGACCACTGGCCGTCAGGGTGGCGGACGAGCGTGTCGCCGAACCGGGCCACCACACGGTCGGGGCCGGTACCGACGCGGAGGCCGACGATGGCGGTGCGTCCGTCGACCCACTCGAAGTAGCCCTTCGCGTAGACGCCGTACGCGTCGACCGCGTCGTCGACGGCGGTGATGGTGTCCGGGGTGACGAGCCAGGTCTGGCAGTCGGTGGTGGTCATGGGTCTGCTCCTGGTGGTTGGGCTGGGGGCTGGTTGGTCCGGGGCTTATGCGGCGGGGTGGCTGCCGGTGGTGGGGTCGCAGCCGAGGTGGGTGTCGTATCCGCGTTCGGCTCGGAGTGGCTGGAGGGTGTGGCCGCAGATGGTGCAGAGGGGTGCGGTGGGGGTGGTGTTTTCCTCGTCGCTCCCCACACCTC
Source organism: Streptomyces sp. rh34 (assembly GCF_002551245.1). Classification (GTDB taxonomy): domain Bacteria; phylum Actinomycetota; class Actinomycetes; order Streptomycetales; family Streptomycetaceae; genus Streptomyces. The sequence goes on along the minus strand of NZ_NTGZ01000016.1, from coordinate 43,901 downwards.
CCCCCTCCCTAGAGGGGGAGCGGGGGGAGGGAGGTTTTGATGGGCCATCCCCCGGGCCTCCCCCCGTGGTTGGGGGGATGTTTGACCTGGGGTTTTGTGTGAACTCCCCGGGGGTCCCCCCGTTTTCGGGGGGAGGTTGGTTGAAAGTTGTAGGGGGGAGGTCTGGGGGGAGGTCATTTCGGGTGCAATCGGACGGGGGTGGGTCCGCTTCGGGGGTGTATGCCTGGCCTGCCCCGGTGTGGGTGTCCGGGTTGTCATCCCCCGTCCGCATATGGGGGTCGTCGAAGCTGTTCCGGTTCTTCCGGATCCGGACGGCCTCCTCGATGAGGCCTTTCCGCATCTGGATGCCTCGGTCGGCGCACCACCGGATGACCCGCGGGCTGCCCCAGGCGATGTCCACACGGTCGGTGTCGAGGCGGCGGACCAGCCAGGCGGGCGTGCCGATCGCGGGAACGTCGGGCCGCTGGTCGAGGGACTCCAGGACCACGCTCGTGACGGGCCGGCCGTCGGGCTTGTGCTCGCCGTCGAGGGTGACGACCTTCAGCCCAAACTGAAGGTCGGCGCCTTCCTCGGAGTCCTTCTGCTTGCCGACCTTCATGGTGACGACGATGTTGCGGGCGTTGTCGCCCTTCTTGGAGACGTGCATCTCGGACTGGAGGGCGCCCTTGGCGGCGGAGGCGCCGCGCCCGTGCTCGCCGATGTGTCCGGTGTGGTGGATGAGGAGGACACAGGCTTCGGTGGCGCGGCGGAGGTCGTCCATCCGCTCGATGACGATGCCGAGTTCGGTGTTGGAGTTCTCTTCGACGCCGACGGAGACGCGGGCCTGGGTGTCGATGACGATCATGGCGGGCTGGAGGCGGCGCATCGCCTCGATGAGGGTGTCCCACTCGGGGCCGCGGGCCTGGACGGGGCGGGGCAGGAAGAGGACGCCGGTCATCTTCAGCCCGTGGTGCTTCTCCCAGGCGCGGACGCGCTGGCGGATACCGCGGGCGCCTTCGGCGACGAGGTAGACGACGGTGCCCTGGCGGACGTGGTGGCCGTGCCACTTCATGCCGGTGCCGACGTGCCCGGCGATGTCGATGGTGACGAAGCTCTTCATGTGGCCGGAGGGGCCGATGATGCGGGCGAGGGTGTCGAGGTGGAGGAGGTCCCCGACGAGGGGCTCCAGGGTGGGCATGTTGTCCAGCGACGAGGCGTCGAGGAGTTCGGCGAGGAGCGCGTCTGCGGGGTCGCCGGAGCGGCCGGCGGCGCGTTCCTTCTGCCGCTGGAGGTAGTCGTCGATGAAGGTGACGGCTTGGCCGGGTTCGGCGTCGGGGGCGGTGGCTTGCTGGACGATGCGGCGGCCGAGGTCGGCCTCGGCGCGAAGGTCGGCCGCGGCCCGGACCTTCTCGGCCCAGTACAAGGGGTCGCCGCCGCCGACGTGGTCGCCGACCGCGATGACGTAGTTCAGTCCGCCGGCGCGGGTGAGTTCCTTCCGCTTCTCCAGCTCGATGCGTACGGCGATGTGGTTCGTGGGTTCCCCGCGGGCGGCGAGGTGGGTGAGCGCGCCCCAGATCAGTTCGTGTGCGGGGCGTACGAAGTCGCTGCCCTTGAGGATGGCCTGCACGGCGGGGATGTGCCGTGGATAGTGCATGCATCCGCCGATGACGTCGAGCTCTGCGTCCATGGCGCCGCTGTCCGAGGCGTGCGTGTCGCCCGTGTCTCGCGGGTTCATGTGGCGGACGTTCTCCACGGTGGCGGGCTCCGATCAGAAGAGGGTCGTCGGTGGCGCTGTGCACTGGTGGTCGGTGACGTGGGGGTGGGGGCAGTTCTGGGGGTGCCAGGTGTGGATCCAGCGGAGGCGCAGGGGCCGGTGTTCGCCGGTGACCAGGCACCAGATGAGCCGGTTGGGGGTGCGGGCCTCGGCCTGCTGGGCGGGGGTGAGGGGGGTGAGGTCCGCGGTGACCCGTACTGCGGCGGTGTCGCCGACCCATTGGGTGAGGGTGGGTGCGGAGCAGGAAGGGCAGCGGGTGGGGCTGCTGCCCTTCCTGCTCGCGCGGGCCATCAGGCGGGGGTGCCGTTCATGACCGGCTGGTCGATGTGCTCGCCGATCGCGGTGACGACGTCCTGGAAGGCCTTGGCCCGGATGTCCCCGGGCCGCTCCAGCTTGTAGCCGAGGGTCAGTTCACCGTCGCGGCCGACGCGGTAGCGGAAGCGGGCGGTGAGCTTGTAGCCCTCGGAGCCGTCGAAGGGGACGAGCCCGATCGTGAACGTCTCCGGGATGGTGAGTTGGCCCTTCTGTCCCGCCTTCGCGGTCGTCGTCTCGACGAATTGGAACTGGCGCTGTCCGCTGCTGAGGCGGGTGGAGGACTGGAATTCGGCCTTCGTCGCCCCCTGGATCGACTGGGCGATCTCCAGCATCTCGGCCGCCGACGGCTCCAGCAGCTCGGGCAGGTGGTCCTCGAGGAACTCGGCGAACTGCTCCTGGCCGAGGAGCCTTCCGTCGAGGGTGGCCCACTGCTTCCACGCCTCGGTCTCGCGGAGGGAGAGCCGGAGAACGTGGCCGCCGAAGCGCGGGGCGTCGGCCTGGTGGGCGTCGAGGACGGCGGTGATGGTGAGCCGGTCGGAGTCGGCGTACACCTCGGTGTCGATGTCGGCGTGCTTCTCGAAGTACGCGTGGAAGCTGGCGGCGTCGCGGACGGTGGTGGTGCCGGTCTTCCGGGTGGGGGCGGCGGCGGGGCCGGTGAGGTCGACCTGGTGGACGCCGGTGGGGGTGTGGAAGGCGTACACCTTGCCCGGGGTGAGCTCTGCCGGCGGGGCGGAGCGGAGGGCGGTGTCGATGACGGGCTGGATGTCGGTCATGTTCAGGCGTCCTTGAAGGTGTTGGTGGCGGGGGCGGTGCGGAAGTCCATGGCCATCTGGCGGGGGTCCTCGCGGACGGGCAGCCCGTCGTCGTCGAGGAAGTACAGGGACTTGACCGGGGTGGGCTTGGGGGCCTTGACCGCGGACTCGATGCCGATCGGCATGGGCGCGGACTCGACGCCGTTGGCGGGCGGGTCGACGATGATCGTGATCGTCATCTGGCCCTTCTTGCCGTGGGCGCGGACCGCTTCGAGGAGGGTGTGGAACTCCGTGCTCAGCTCCTCTTCGGTGCGGCCGTTGAGGTGGGAGGCGAGGAACGCGGCGACGGGCGCGGTCTCGGTGATCTCGCCGGTCTCGGGGTTGGTGCGCTCGGTCATGCGGCTTGTGCTCCTTCGTGGTGGCGCTGGGCGGTGGGGTGGCAGTTGGCCGGGTGGGTGATGCGGATGGTCTGGGTGAACGCGGTGACGGCGGCGGCGCCGACGACGGGGCCCTCGGTGGTGCGGCAGGCGAGGCACTCGTACTTGGCCTTGGGGTGCTCGGCCCAGGTGCCGCCCTTGAGCTGGCGGCCGAGGACGACGGTGAGCACTCCGGTGATTTGCCGGCCGCCGGGGAGCGGGTAGCCGGTCATGCCGCGACGGGCATGTCGGCGGTGCGGCCCCGGGCCCGCGCGTTGCGGGTCTCCTGGTCGGTGAGGTGTTGCACGCATCCCTTGTGGTCGCAGTCGGGGTAGACGCGTCCGACCGGCGGCTGGCCGTGGATGACGTGCCAGGCGATTTGGTTGCGGCTGAGGCGCTGATCGCCGATCCGGATCTCGGGAGTGCCGGTCCACTGGACGTGGCCGTCGATGGCGTTCGTCATGAGGTCGTACGCCTCGCGGTGGGTGGTGAACGCGGGGATCGGTTTCCGAGTGCGGAACGGGGCTGTCCCGCGGGACCGGTGGCGCAGGATGGAGCGCCGCTGGTTTTCGTCGAGGCCGCCCCAGATCCCTTCTTCCACGCGGTTGTCGAGGGCCCACTCCTGGCACTGCTGCATGACGGGGCAGCGGCGGCAGACGTACTTGGCTTCCTCGGCCTGGGTGAGGGCCGGGCCGGTGGTGCCGAGTGGGAAGAACAGGTCGGGGTCTTCGTCCAGGCAGGACCCGCGAAGCTGCCACGCGGTGTTGGTCATGACGTCCCTCCGAAGATCGAGGCGAGTTGGGTGCGGAGCTTCTGGCGCATCGGTTGGTCTTCGAGGTGCGAGCCCTGCACGCACCCGTCCTGGTCGCAGCCCGGGATGACCTTGCCGACGGGCGGCCGGCCGTAGTGGGTCTCGAACGCGAAGCGGCTGGCGGTGTAGGTGCGCCCGGCCCAGCGGAATGCGGCGAGGCCTGCGGCGTTGCGGTAGCCGGTCCAGTCGAGGTGTCCGCCGCCGACGGGGCGGACGCGCTGGTCGAACAGCACCTGGGGGTTGGCTGCGGGGGGCTTGCCGGGCTTGTGCTGGGGGATGTGGAGGGTGCGTCGGGTGGCGGCGACGGTCTTGTAGTCGACGTGGAGGGCGCGGACGATGGAGGCGTCGGAGTGGCCCTCGCGGAGCATGGCGATCACGTCGGTGCGGGCCTTCATCGGGCCACCGCCACAGTCTCGGGCCAGGTGCAGCCCTCAAGGGCGCGGGCGTGGGTGGGCGGGACCGGGGCGAGCGGGTGCCCGTAGTGGTGCAGGCCCATCGCGAGGAGGACGTAGGCGTCGGCCTCGTCGTACCGCCACTTACCTTCGGTCTCGATGCCGTACCGCTCGGCGACCGCCGACCGGACCAGGCCCTTCAGGGCGGTGCCCTTCAGGCGGGCGCCGGTCTCGTCGCGGTGGACGGTGCTGCCGGTGGCGTACGTGATCCTCTTGCTCGGCGTGATCACGGCGTACGGGATGCCGCGCTTCCACAGGTCGTGGCGGACCATCCACCGCATCGCGGCGAGCGCGTCGGCCCCCTGGTTGTTCTTCGAGTAGGCGGCGCCCTCGATTACGACGAGGTCCGCGTGCCGGTAGAAGGAGGCGCAGCCGTCGAGCTGGTGGGCGAAGCGCTCGTGCTGCCCCTTGGCGGCGGTGTGGATGTGGCCGGTCCAGCCGAGGCCGGCGACGCCGGTGGTGCCCATGGCGACGTCGAGGCCGATGACGAGGGGGAGGTGGGTCACCGCGGCCGGGCGGGTGGTCGGCCCGGCCGCGGGAGTCTGGTCGAACAGGGTTGCTGTGGTCACGGCTTCACTCCGTGGGTCTTGTCCGTGCGGTTCTGCTGCCACATGGCTCCGGCGTCGACGGCCGGGGTGGTGATGCCGCAGGCGTCGTCGAGGCGGTCCTGGAGCCGGTCGGCGCGGCGGGTCTCGGCGGCGAGCTGGGCGCGCGCTTCACGGAGTTGCGCGAGCGTCTCGTCCGGCGCGGCCGCCTGCTCGGCGAGACGTCGGCAGTTGGCGAGCGCGGACTGCTCGACACGGCGTGCGTCGCGGGCGGCCTGTGCGTACGTCTCGACGCGGGCCTGGAGGGTGCGCAGGGTGCTGCGGCGGATGAACGGCATCACGCCTCACCCCGCTGGCGGGGGATGAGCGGCCAGGCACCCTCGACGACCGCGGCCGGGTCCTTCTTCCGGAAGTGCGCCTGCAAGCTCGTGGCCTGATCGGCGGCCCACTCGACCTGAGCCCGGTGCAGCTGCTCCAGGCCCATCGCGGCGAGCGGCTGGTGCATGGTGCCCTGCCGCCAGGCGACCCGGCACGCGGCGATCGCGTCGGCATCGGCGGTGTGCGCGTCGCCGATCGGGACCTTGTAGTGCTCGCACAGGGCGGTCAGCTTGCGGCTGCCCTTGCGGTACTTGTCGACGTGCTTGTCGATGACGAACGGGTCGATCACCAGCGGGGCCGGCAGCGGGTCGAGCCCGTACCGTTCGGCCTCGCGGTCCAGGAGGGTGAGGTCGTAGCGGGCGTTCATCGCGACGACCGGGACTCCGGAGAGGATGACCTGGGCGAGGGCTCCGAGGATCTCCTCGACGGCCTGGCGGAGGTCGACGCCGTCGGCGTGTGCGCGGGCGGTGGTGACGCCGTGGATGTTCGCGGCCTCGTCGGGGATTTCCTGGCCGTCGACGTCGGTGAGCCAGTTCGCGGTCTGGGCGGGCTGCTTGCCGCCGACCTGGACGACGCAGGCGGTGACGATGCGGGCGGTCAGCGGGTCAGTGCCCGTCGACTCGATATCGAAGCCGCACATGCGGCCGAGGTGCCAGCTCATGCGCCACCACCGAACCGCTCAGCACCCACGCGGAAGATCAGCCCGGCCAGCGGTTCCTCGTCACCGACCTCGTTGACGACCTTCACCCCGGCAAGCCCGTGCTGCTTCACCTCCGCGTTGATCTGCACCATCCGCGAGCGGCTCGTGCTCCGCTCCAGGGCCTCGTCGCGGTACGACGCGGGCGTACGCACCGGTGCCTCGCCGCGCTCGATGACCGACAAGTCCGGGTCCTTGTCGTGCGTCGGGGTCAGCCCGCCCGTCAGTAGCAGTACCCTCAGCGCCACGGACTGGGCCTTCGCCGTCCCCTTGTCCGCAGAGTCGAGCGCCTCGCCCTGCGTCTGGAGCGACAGCGTGTCGCCCTTCGGGCCGACGATCAGCCACGAGACGCGGACCGTGCACTCGCGCATCTTGTTGCCCTTGGACGTGGTGGTGTCCCGGTACTCGGCGTCGACCTTGACGGGGAAGACGTTCACGCCGTGCCGCAGTGTGACTGGGCCGAAGGTGTTGACCACGGTGTCGACACCACGGAAGTTGAACCGGGTGCCGCCGCCGTTGTACTGCTCGCCCTTCGCGATGGCCCGGACCTCTTTGCGGACCCGGAGCCAGGCGAGGTGGACGGGGACCATGTCCGGGTCGTCTTCGCCCGGCTCGTAGTTGGCCATCGGGTCGACAGCCGGGGCCTGCTCGGCGGTGTCGGGGAGCGTGTGCTCCTCGGCCGTCGGGGTGGTGGTGTGGGGACGGCCGGCCGCAGCCGCCGCCCGCTCAGCAAGAGTGCTCATGCCTGGTGCGCCTCTCGGACGGTCTTCGGGATGTTGATACGGCGCGACGGCCGGTCCTCCACGCACGCCGCGTAGGCGTCGGGGAACTCCTCGCGGAGCCGCTCCCGGTCGACGTGCTCGCGGGTCGTCTCGTCGTAGGAGAAGGCGACGTGACCGCCCTGGATCGCGGTGTCCGCGCTGCCGAGGACACCGACGAGGGAAGAGAGGGCGGTCTTTTTCCGGGCCTTCGCCTCGCGCTCGTCGACGGCGGCGTCGAGGTAGTCGGACAGCGCGTCGAGGGCGTCGCCGTCGCGGTCGATCGCGACGATCCCGGCCCGGTCGTGGTGCAGCTGCTCGTACAGGTCGAGGAGCACCTCGGGGTCGGCGTCGTGCGGGAGGATCGGCGGGCGGCGGTCGGTGATCTGCTGCCACGCCCGCGCCCCGGCGGCCCGCAGATCAGTGATGAGCTGCTCGTGGTCCGCGACTCGGACGACGAACTGGCGGTAGTCGTTGCCGCCGATGAGGACACCGACGTGGATGTGGTCGTAGCCGCAGACGTCGGCCTGCCACAGGGTCTGGGCGAGGACATCGTCTGGGCAGCCGGTGCGCCACTGTCCGGCCTTGAACGCGGCGCGGCATTTGATCTCGACGGCGCAGCGTTCGCGGTCGACGGCGAGGGGGCATTCGAGGACGCGGCGGTCGAGGGTGCACATCTGCCACGGGCGGTCGACGTTGGCGACGAGCCCGACCCGGCGGACCACGGACCGGTTTCGGCGGGCCCACTCGCGGGCGACGGTGTCCTCGATGGCGCGGCCCCACAAGGCGGGCTCGGAGTCGTCGTTCTCCAGGGGGAGGCCGCCGGTCTTGTCGTGGTAGACGGAGAGGGCGTTGCCGTAGCGACTGATGCCGAGGACTGCGGCCATGTCGGAGGAGCCGAGACCGGAGCGGCGGGCGGTGAGCCAGTCCGCGCGGTCGGCGTCAGCGGAGAGGATGAGGCGGCCGGTCGGGGTGACTCGGCGGCCGGCGGCCGGGGCGGTGCTCGCCCCGGCCAGCGCGGTGTTCGTCATCAGGCGTCCGCCTCCGGGTCGTACTCGGCGGCGACGGTGATTCGCGTGACGGTGTAGTCCGTCGTCTCCTCGGATCCGTCCTTCTCGACGACCAGTTCGTACGGTGCGTCCGGCTCGGACTCGTCGCCGATCCAGTCGAAGGAGAGACCGGAGGGGTCGTCTGCGTTGTTGGTGGCGTCGACCGTGCAGTGCGTGCGGGCAGCGGCCTGGTTGGTGTACGTCCCCATGGGGACCGGGCCCCAGGCGGCGCGGTAGACGTAGGCGACGGCGGGCTCGGTCTCCAGCTGCGGCGCGGGCGGGGCCGTCTGCGCGGCGACGAGGGCGAGGGTGGCGTGCACCTGCGCGGCGACCAGCAACCGGTCGGCCTCGCAAGGCCCCTCGTCGTGGGGCCGGAGGATGGTGTACGACTCGGCCACCAGGCGCTCGGCCTCGCGGTAGTGCTCGGGTCCGGTCATCAGGCGGCGCTCCGTTCCGGGGTGGTCGTGGTGTAGGTGCGGCGCCCGGCGGTGTCGACGGCGGCGAGGACACCGCGTGCGGCGAGCGCCCGCAGGTCCTTCCGCGCTGTGTTCCGGCCGGACGACGGCCACGGGGAGGCGGTCAGCAGCTCGGCGGCCCGGTGCGTGGTGACCGGGGTGGGCTCCTGCTGGACGGCGACGGCGAGCCAGGCCCGCCGGGTGATGGGGGTGCTCACGTGACGGCTCCGAGGATCGTGAGGAGGGAGAAGGCGACGACGGACCAGAGGACGGCGGTGATGGTGAAGGACCAGGCCCAGGCGCGGCGGCTCACGCGGCACCGCCTTCCTGAGCGCGGTCGACGTGGGAGAGGGCGATGCACGCGTCGTGCCTGAAGACCCAGACGACGGCGGTGTGGCCGCCCAGGACGGACGCCTTGGTGCGGGTGCGGGTGAAGAGCCGTTCGGCTTTCGGGTCGTCCTCGGGGCGGCACCCGGGGTAGGCCACGACGAGGGAGCCCACCGGGTTCGCGGCGTTCCACCGGTCGGCCTCGGCCGCCGGGCCGGGCTCGGCGCCGCCGTGCCGGGAGGACAGGCTGTCGCGGGCGGTCATGCGGCACCTCGACGCTGTGACGGGAGCGCCACGACCGTGCCCGCACCGTTCGACGAGAGCAGCAACTCCGCCACCCGCTGCACCTGCTCGCCAACCAGCCGCAGTTCAGCCCCACCGAGCTGCGTCAGAAGGTCGTCGACCAGCTCGTCCCGCTCGTGTCGGGCGTGCGAGTCCTTGCCCGGGTTCGACAGGGCGTCGATCTCGCGGAGCTGTTCGCCGATTCCCTTGGGGTCCTCGGTGAACTGCTCGGCCAACTCCAGCACCAAGTAAAAGAGGTGGTGATCGAGGTGGAGGACGGCCCCGCCAGCGATCGACGAGACGTTGACGCGGGTCGGGCCGGAGTACGCGCCGCCGATCAGACGGGGGCGGGTGGTGGTGAGGAAGCGGAAGAACCGCATCGCACGGGTGAGCTTCATCGGTTGCCTCCGAGGAGCATGAGGAGTGCGGCGGCCGTGAGCGGCGCGGCGTGAACGGCGTGGGAGGTGGCGGCCGGCAGAGCGCGGATCCATCCGGGGGTGAGGTGGTCGGCTTGGGCGAGGAGCAGCACGGGGATGGACCCGGCGGCGAACGCGGACACGGAGAGGCAGACGAGCGCGGGCAGCGGGTGCTCCATCACAGGGCACCGCCCGACGGCGTCACGTTGTCGAGGGGGCAGCCGGTGCGGTGTTCCGGGATGCGTTGCCCGGTCGCATCTGCCGGGGCTCCACAGCTCGGGCACTCTGAGTAGGCGCATCCGTCGGCGTGCCGGCCGAAGCGCTTCGGGCAACCGCAGGGGTGGCACGGGTCATCGGGCCCCAGCGGGGCCAGTCCCTCGTCCTCGTCGTGGGTGAGGACCCACCGCTTCGTCTTCTGGTCCCACTCGATGTGCTCGTCCCCGAACGGGCCGCTGATGTGCCCGTCCGGCTCGATCCAGAACGCGATGTCCGCGTCGACCAGGGCGTTCAGCCCAGCCACCGCCCGCTCCCACGGGGAGGACGCCTCCAGCTCGGCGACCCGGGCCCGCAGCTCCTCCAGCTCGGACGGCGCGCAAGCACGGCACGGAGCCGTCACGCCCCCGTTGGCCACGAACCGCACGGCGTCAGCTCCGTAGCAGCGCGTGCAGCTCGGCGACGGGGCCACGTACGTTGCAGCCTCCAGCTCGGCGACCCGGGCCCGCAGCCGCTCGTTGTCCGCCCGCAGCTCCGCGACTTTCGCCGCGTGCCGGTCATTCCGCAGCAGCTCCCACACACCGAGCACCGCAGGCAGACCGATGTCGAACGCCGACGTGTCCCACGTGCCCATGAAGTAGGCACCGCTGCTCTCGCAGCTGGCCGGCCACTCCCGGCAGAAGCACAGGTCCTCGTGGTAGTGATCGTTCAGCGCACGGTTCCCCGCAGCGCTCAACGCGTCCAGCTGCTGCTCGGTCAGCTCGACGGGCATCGGCTCGCCCACCGGCATCGGCCGTGCACCCATCAGCGCCACCGCCGACGGCAGGTCCGTCACCGGCGGGGCCGCCTTCACCCCGTGCTCAGCCAGCTCGGCCAACGTCGCCATCACGAAGCGCGGGCAACCCACGACGCCCTCCGGGCAGTACAGGCCGAGCCCGGCGCGCGTCACCGCCGCCTGCACCCACACCGCACCGTCCAGCGTCTCAACCCGCAGCGGGCCCGGACCGGCGCTCACAGGGACACCGCCGTAGCGTCAGCCGCCGCGTACAGCACCGCGACCGCGCACTCCGTCGTACGCCCCTCGACGTCACCCCACGCAGCAACGTGGATCGCGAGGTTGTCCGGCTCGTCATTCCACGCGGGCTCACCGTCGACCTCCAGCCGACCGGCCAACACCTTGATGGCCTCCTCAGCGAGCGGGGCGAACCGGCGAGGGACCCCGGTCACCACGCACCGGATCGCAGCCACGATCGACAGCGGGCGCTCAGCGTCCGGGGTCGTGAGGCGCCGGTTGAACGGGTCGGGCAAGTAGTCGCCCTGGTAGTGGCCGTTCGCCGCGAGCAGCCGGGCAGCCGCCCGGAACACGCTCGGCACGGTCGTCGGACGGGGGATCGTCACGTCCACGTGGACCGTGCGCCGGTGACCGGCGGGAAGATCAGTGGGGCAGATAGTCTGTACAGACACGGTGTCCTCGATTTCTGAAGTGGTTGAGGTACTGCCGTAGGGGCGTCGGGCCCGGCATGGCTCGGCGTCCCTTGGTTTGTGCGGGGTCAGACGGAGGCGGCGACCAGCAACGGTGCGGTCGTGCCGGCCTCGATGAACTCCGGGTCCTGCTCGGCCATCCACGCCTCCACCTCGACGAGGTCGAAGCGCTTTTCACGGCCGGGGAACGGGCGACTCGGCAGCCCCTTCTTGAGCCACTTGATAACCGTCCAGTCGGAGACGCCGTAGTACGTCTCCAGCTGCGGCTGGCTGAGCAGGGGAAGAAGTCCGGCCGGCAGGGTGGTGAAGCGTTCACTCTTCTTCGGCATCGGAGCTTGACCTTTCTACTGTCGCGGTCGAATGTGTCGGCATGCGGCTAAACAGTGCGTGCATGCGGTCATCGAGGGCCTCGGTGATCAGCCACGCCGTCCGGAGTTCGGTGCGCTCCCGGGCGGTGGTGCCGCGCCCGGTGAGTCGAGCGATGGTGGCCGGGCTGACGCCCCTGCCTTCCGGGTCGACCTGCTTGGTCTTCTCGGAGAGCTGGTCGAGGGTGAGGTGCTGGCGCTTCAGTGCGTCGCGGAGTGGCTGTCCTTCGCCGTTGCGGAGCACCTTGGGCATGGCTACCTCGGGCTGTTCGGTGTTGGTGAGCCCCTCGTTCTGAGGTGCTGTGACAGTTTTACAGTCGCAGTCGTAGTTGTGTCAACGAGAACTTCCGAGATTTCCCGAGGGCTTCCGAGATGTGTCGCGTGATTCGAATGCGTGTTCTATGGTGGTGACATATGCCAGCGCGCGGGCGCGTGACGGGGAGGTCACGCCCGGTGCGTGACTCCGTCGTGGTTCTACTTTTACTTGCTAAAAGTAGAGATCAAAGGGCACCCTTAGGCGTGGCCACAGACGACGCGACCCCCACCGAAGACCTCGCGCAGCTGCTCGCGCGCCTCAAGGACGAGTACGGCGCTAACGACAGCCAGATCGCAGCAGCCATCGGCGTGTCCGTCTCCACCGTCAACACGTGGGTCCACCGGAAGCGGCAGCCCCGCCCGGACGCCCTGCGCGCCCTTGCTGCGGCCTACCCCAAGTTCACCGAAGACCAGATCTTCGCCGCCGCCGGCCGCAAGATCCCTGGCCCCCTCGCGCCGGCCGCCGAGGAGCGCCTCCTCGAACTGTTCCGCGGCCTCACCGCTGAGCAGCAGGAAATCAAGGAGCTGGAGCTCCGCGCGCTGAACGAGCACAACCGTCGCGCCCTGTCGTGAGTCTCCGCTAAATGGACCCCGTCACTCCCTGTGCCTGATGGGGCGTCATCTTGTGTAACAGTGGTCGCATAATCAACGACTGAGAGGTACGGTCGTTCGCACGGCCGATGCCCTCCCCTCATCGACCGCAGGTATCCCATCCCGCCTGCGTACACGGGGGTCCGCATGTGTATTCGCGTCCAATACGCTCCGATCGGCTCGGCTCGGCCCTACGACGCCGCCACCCAGACCATCGCCCTGCCGACCGGCCTCGACCGCGAACGCACGGTCACCGCCGTACGGGCGATTCTCTCCGAACTGGCAGTGCCACAGCCCCAGTTCGGTGCACGCTGTTTCTGCGGGGAGCCGCTCGACCTGGCTCCCCGGATCCCACAGCAGAGGACAGGAGAGCAGGCGGTGACCCATGGCGCGTAGAGCCACGAACAACCCGCGACAGCTACGAGAGAAGGGCTGCGGCTGCAAGGCCTGCATCGAGCACTACCCCGTCGACAAGCACGGCGAGCGGAAGCCCCGGCGCGACTGCATCGGAAGTTGGCAGGCCCGCTACCGGGACCCCGACGGCAAGCAGTGCGGGCCCGTCTTCCCCACCCAGAAGGAAGCCACGGCCCACCTGGACAGGGTGCGCACGCAGGTGCGCGAGGGGACCTACCAGGACCCGAAGCGCGGCGCGATCACCGTGGACGACTGGTACGCAATCTGGTGGCCGACCGTGAAGGTCACGTCCATCACCACGAAGAACCGGAAGCTGTCCGCGTGGACAGTCCACGTTCAGCCGAAGTGGGGCAAACGCAAGCTGAACAGCATCACGTGGATGCAGGTGCAGGACTGGATCACCAACGAGGTTAAGGGCCACGCCACGCAGAAGAAGGTGCTGGAGCTGCTGCGGCACATGATGGTCGCTGCGCTCCGCGACCGCCGCATCAGCGTGAACCCCTGCACCGACATCGAGGTGGCCCCGGCGCCAGCCCGGCACCCCGACGAAATGATCCCGCCCACCGCAGCACAGTGTGCGCTGATCCGCGAACACCTCACTGCCTACTACCTGCCCGTCGTAGTCTTTGCTGAAGAGACCGGGATGCGGTGGGGCGAGTACACGGGGCTGCGGGCCTGCAACGTGGACCTCGACGGTGCCACGGTGAAGGTGAAGGAAGTTCTCATCGACGACCGTGGCACGATTCGGAGGAAGGCTGCGCCGAAGTCGAGGGCCGGATTCCGCACGGTGCCTCTGACCCCGGCAGCGGTCGAGGCCGTGAAGGTGATGATGGCGAGGCTGAGCCCAGCCGCCACGGAGTCAGCGATCGGCGATGGGATGCACGCCGAAGAGCTGATCTTCCGAGGGCCGCTGTCCGGGACCAAGAGGAAGAACAAGGACGGGGTGAAGACGGACCTCGACGGGGTCCTGACGCGCCCGAACTTCCGCCGGCACTGGATCCCCGCCATCAAGGCCGCTGGCCTGGCCCGTGAGGTGAAGAACCCGGAGACGGGCCGCACGGAATTCTGGCCGCGGGTGCACGATCTGCGGCACACGTTCGCCACAAGGCTGAAGGACGCCGGGGTCCCGGAGAAGGACGTCCAGGTCATCATGGGGCACGAGCGTGGGGGCCGGGTGACGTGGCTGTACCAGCACGCGGGGCCGGAGTTGGTGGAGGAAGTGCGGGCTGCGCTGGTCAAGGGCCGTCCGTTGCGGGCTGTGTCGTGAGGGCGGATGCCGCATCGATGCCACGTAGATGCCACAAACCCCGCTCGGAGGCTCTCGGAAACTCTCGGAGCTTTCCGTTTTCGCAGGTGAGAGCGGCACTCGGAAGCTCTCGGAAGTTCTCGGAAGCCCCCGGCCCGGGTTTACGGGTTCTTACAAAGCAGATGTCGGCGGTTCGAAACCGTCCGCGCCCACCAGCCAGAACGCCCCCGCAGCGAGCCGCTGCGGGGGCGTTGACGGTAGTAGATGACGGCAGTCAGGCTTGCTCGCCTCCTGTCTCCACCTCAGCGTCAACGTTCTGCGGCTTCGCGCCGAGGCTCCAGAGGTAGATCACGCACTGGAACAGCAGGGCTGCCGCAGGGGATCCAGCGGCAGGTATGAATCCGTGGGCGATTTCGTTGCGCAGGTTCCAGCCGCCCGCTGGGTTTCCGCAAATTGTGAGGATACTGCGGTACCACGATTCATCCATGTCTTTTGTGCGCAGAACCCCTAGCAGGTATCCCAGACCAGGGTACTGCCCTGGCTTTTCGTTTCTCTGTAGTTTGTATACTCCTGCGTCCAGCGCTAGCACCAGATTTCGGGCTAGTGTCTCAACTTTTGGCGCGATGGTGAAGGCCGCTCCTTCGGTGTCTCCGGACCAATAGCGAATGAAACATCGCGCAATGGATGAGGCAAGCTCGGCGTCAGTCAGCATCCCCTGAGCGAAAAAGCTCGTTAGGTCCTCCTCCGTCGGTACGCCGTGTGTCTCTGCGATTCTATGAAGCGCGATGGCCAGCAGAGGGGCCATGTGTTGCAGGGTGAAGCTTTCCTGGCGCGTCAGGCGCACTTCCTCGATCTCGGCGTCGCTTTGAGGAGAAAATCTAGGAAGTCCGTCGGATCCAATGAGTTCCATTGTGGCTAGGTCTGCGAGGACAGAATGTTTCGCGTACTCTGCGGCTCTCTTTCTGGTGTTCTCTATGGATCCAGTTGCGGGGCCGTAGGTAAATGCGAAGTGAAGCAAGGCTTGTTGCCAGTCGGTGCAATCCACTACTGGCTTTAGATAGGACTCAAACTCTTCCCGGCTCACGGCGCTAGAGGCGCTGAATGATTTAAGTCCCAGGTCCTCATTTCGTAGTGTTTGCAGAGAGCTCGCTGCTCGGTCGATGAGGTGAGGTACCGCAGATGCTTGCGCCTGCTGCAGGGCCGCTTTGAGGTGCCCGGCTCGGACGAGACCCGTTGCCTTAGCTGCTGCGTCCAGCCACATCTGGACTAGGTCAGAGTAGATGCCGCTGCGCGCCCCGTCCCCCTTGTTAAGTCGCAGCTTGAGGCTGAAGAATTGGGCTTTGACGAATGGGGAATCGTATCTGTCGATGGCGGCGTCCAGTAGGCCCTGCAACGCCTTTGGTGGAACTCGCTCGCCGATCAGAGGACCGAGTATTTGAGTCGCCGCGCCGGGCTTATGTGCATCGCTTGCGATCACATTGGTGGCGAGAGTCAGCATCGCAGTTACCACGTTGTTGGCGAGGTCATGATTTCCTACCGAACGCGCCAGGCGAAGCGCTATATTGAGGCATTCCCCTTTGTCTAGTTCCTTCTCCCAAGTTCCCGCCAAAGTCAAATAGGACTGCGCGGCGAGAATGGCGTGATCGCGTACTTTCCCAACCTTTCTTTCGAACAATAGGTGGTGCAATCGCGCCTTGCCGAAATGAGAGCAAACTTTCGCACTAAGTGCTGTCCATGTTTCTACGCCGAAATCCGAAACGTCAGGGACTTGAGGAGGTATGGAGTGACTGTCTGGCCCTTGGAAGTAGGGAACGATCTGCACTCGCCATTTGCCGTCATTCTCAACAACTTGAACATGGTACGCGAAAGCCCAGGCGGCTGCCCGTCTGGTCGCCGAAATTCCTCCAACGGATTCCACTGGGCCTTCGTGCTCGCTAATAGGGATCTTTCCGTTAAATTCCCTGTGAGCTTGAAGGGGTGTCTCGGACAGCGCTGCGCTGTCGATCCAATTGGCGATGGTTGACAACTGGGCATCAGTACTCGGCATATGCACAGTGTGCAGGGGTCGTTGGGGGATATCTACCAGTTTCCGAAGACCCCCAGTTCTACCCGAATGCCCCGTGGACTGAAGCTCGCCTCCCGTAGCAGGGCCTACGAGAGGCGAGCCTAGACATCAGCGGCGGCGTCGAAGGAGACGGTCCATGTGTCCCATGGCCTCTCGTCGCTTGTCGTCAGAAACGTGGGTGTAGATGTTCATCGTGACGGCGATCTGCGAGTGCCCCAGGATCTCCATCACGACCCGCGCCGGCACACCTGCGGCGAACAGGAGCGTGGCACACCCGTGCCGGGCATCGTGCAGCCGGATGCGGCGCAGTCCAGCGTCCTCCGTGATGCGCTCGAACGACCGGCTGAGATTCCTCGGCTCGATCGTTCGCCCGGTCCTGGTCGTGAACACGTAGTCGCTGTTGATCCAGGCGTGCGCTGCGGCGAGACGCTGCTCACCCTGGCGGAGCCGCTGCCAGCGCAGCGGTGCCACGCACATGAGCGGTACGGGGATGGCGCGCGTGCGGCGGTTCTTCGTGGAGTCCGCGTAGAGCTCCTTCTGCACCCGCTGGATCTGGTTCCGCACGGTGAGAGTGCGGCGCTCCAGGTCGATGTCCGACCAGCGGAGTCCAAGGACCTCTCCTCGCCGCAGCCCCAAAGCTACGGCGAGCACGAACGCCGCGTACAGCGGATCCTTCCTCGCGGCCTCCAGGAACGTCGTCGTCTCCTCCAGGTTCCACGGCTTCAGCTCTCGCGACTGAACCCGGGGGGCCGGGACGAGCTTGACTACGTTCCTGGTGATCAGCTCCTCGCGACATGCGGCCGTAAGAGCGCTGCGGAGAACGCGGTGCGACTCCTTGGCTGTCGCAGCCGACGCTTGTGCCGTCACGGCTGTGAGCATGCGTCGCACGTCGGCGGCCCCAAGGGTCTCCAGTCGTTTAGAGCCGATTTGCGGGATCAGATAGCGGCGCACGTGCGTCTCGTACTTGGCGTACGTCGTCTTCTTGCGGTCGTCCCTGACGAACTCCTCCAGCCAGTAGGGCAGCCACTCGGAGAGCTTGGCGGAGCGGGTGGGCGTTGGGATGCCTTGCCGGTCGCGTAGGACTAGCTCCTGCCGCTTGGCGTCGCACTCGTCCCAGGTGCTGCCGTAGACGGTCTTGCGCCTGCGTGTCCCGTCGGGTTGGGGAACATAGACGCGCGCTTCGTAACGGCCGTCTTTGCGCTGCCAGATGCTGCCTGCGCCGTTCGGATTTCTTTTGCGTGCCATCAGGCGGCCTCTTCCAACTGGTGATCGATGAAGGTGCGGAGGGCATCGGCGGGCACCCTGCGGCACCGGCCGATCTTGATGCTCTTGAGTTCGCGTGAGCGGATGAGGTCGTAGACCTTGAACCGGCTGAGACGCAGCGCGCGCATGACCTCAGGGACGGTCAGGGCCTCGGTGGTCGTGGACAGGGGGGCGCTCATGGGTCACTGCCTCCTGGGCAGAGCGAAAGAGGGGCTGGGGCCCCTACCTGTCAGGGGCGCTACTTCCGCTACCGCCGCTACCTCGCAGGTCAGGAGCCTGGTGGAGGTAGCGGGAGGGGGTAGCGGTAGCGGATGGGTAGCGGCAACCGAGACCGGGTGCCGCTACCGTGTTAGTGCTGGTCAGACTGTGTTCTCGGTGCCGGGTAGCGGAGGTAGCGGACTTTCCGGGGGTGGGGGGCAGTAGCGGGCCCAGGCGTCCCAGAGATCGGCGGTGTAGTAGCCCTTGAGCACGCTCCCGGCGGTCTTGATGTTGCGGGAGGCGATGGGCTCGTTGTCGGCCGTCATGTACTCGGCGAGCATCTTGGACAGGCGCCGGTTGTCCAGTGGCTTGCCGTGGAGGTCGGCCCACGGCGCGTCGTCCAGGGCGTTGAGCCTGTCGAGGATGGCGACTGTGGGCAGGCGGTCGATGCCGACCATGACGTGGTCACGCAGGTCGGTGAGCAGCCGGACACCGATGCTGCCTTTGTCATTGGCACGGGAGGCAGTTACGAGGGTCACGCACGCGGCGCGGGCCCGCTCGGGCCAGTGACCGCCGACCGCGTCGGCGATGGCGAGCAGCGGTTCCCACACGTCGGCCGGCCGGTCACTTACCCCGTCGGGCATGTCCGGCCAGGCGCCCATGACGAAGCCGCGGGCGTGTTCAGCCCACTGGGCGAGCCGGTCCCGGAGCTTGTGTCCTTCGGCTTCGTGAATACGGGCCCGGAAGGGCTCGACCTTCTCGTTACGGGCCCGGCGGCGCATGCGGACGATGACGGCCCGACTCATGATCGTGTCCGGGAGTGAGCCGAGACCGGCGACCGCGACTGCGCAGTACGAGGGAAAGGCCTGCACGGTCTGCTGCCCCCCGTCACCAATGCACCGGTAGGTGACCCCGGTACGGCGGTGACCGGCGTTCAGGAAGCCGCGCAATTCCTCGTTGTCTCCTGCTTTGGGCCCGAAGACGGTGTCGATTTCGTCGAACAGGATGGTGGGCTTGCCGTTGTCTGCGGAGACGGACCGGAACAAGGCGGCGGCGGACGCGTTGACGGCCGTCATGGGTTGCGGGACGAGGGTTTCCACGATCTCCAGCGCCCGGGTCTTCCCGGACCCCGGTTCGGGGGACAGGAAGGCGATGCGGGGTGTGGAGTCGAAGCAGTCGAGCAGGTGAGCGTGCGCGTCCCACAGAGCGACCGCGACGAACGCGGCCTCACTAGGGAAGACGTTGAAACGGCGGTGGAATGCCTCCACCTCGTCGAGCAGCGCGGCTCCGTCGATGGGCGGTGTGGTGGATGCCGAGTCGGTCATGCGGCGGCCCTCCCGGTGGCGGGGGTGTTGTGGGGGCAGTGCCCGACGGATGCGCGGGTGGTGAGTTCGGTGACGGCGCGGCGACCCCAGGCGCGTTCGTGGTGACCGCAGGAGCAGAGCCAGTCAGCGGCGGGAGTCTGGTTGCGGCCGAGACCGCGCACCGTGAGGCCGGGGCGGATGCCGGTCACCGTGATCGGGTGTGGGTCAGGGAGAACAGCAACGGGGACGGCCTTGCGGCCGACGCCTTTCGGCTCGCCACCGGTAATCCGTGCTGCGGCGACGTTGGCGGGGCGGGGGGTGTTCGTAGCGGCAGGCAGGCTCTTAAGGCGGAGATTCGGGGCGGTGGTCATGCCGGCCGCCCGGGGTTGTTGGCGATGGACCAGTTCAGAGCGCTGGCCACAGCGCTGCGGCACTCGTTCTCACGGAGTCCGGCCGCCAATCCCGCCGAACTAAGAGCCTGCTCGACCTCATAGCGGGCGAGGTCGCCGGACGGGATGAACCGCCCCAGAGCGCGGGCGGCCCTCACCAGTGTCCAGTTGCGCGACCCCTCCCCAGCCCCGGCCACGGCCGCTGTTTCGGCCCTGAGAGCCGCTGCGGCGTACCGAGAGGCCCGAACCGGCACGGGTGCGGCCATCAATGCCCGTGTCGACTGACGGGGCGCCAGGAGGCCGCACAGCCATTCCGGGAGTGGTACGGGCGCGGTGGGGTCAACCACGTCGTACGCACCGTTCGGGAGGCTGCTCCCGGCGCCCACGACGTAGCCGCCGTGGGCGCGGGTGTCGATGTGCTTGCCGAGCCTGCCCGCGCTGTTGCCGAGCCGCACCCCGGGCGGGGCGGTGAAGTACAGGTGGTGCCCACCGCTCGCAGTCCGGGCTCGGTAGGTAGTGGGGAGGGTCTGCCCGGCGCGCTCGCAGAGCGCTTGCAGGGAAGTGACGCCGTCAGGCGTTCCTTTCGGGTCCTTGGCCTTGACCGGGTCCAGGTCCACCACGACTAGCCTGGACGGGCCCGTGGCGATCCCGACGTTGAACGGTCCCACCGACCAAGCGGCGCGGATGCGGTCGGGGTCGGTCGTGGCCCGCTGCTCCCACTTCCGGTGACCAGTCGAACAGTCGCCGGTACCGGTGCAGGCGGTCTCACCGTGTAGGGCGGGGCGCTTGTCGCGGGGGCGGAGCGGGAAGACGTGCCAGTCGCGCCCGGCCGCGTCCAGGGCAGCGGTCAGGAGGTTGGTGTTCATGCCGCGGCTCCGGTGGGCTCGTCGTGCGCGGCGACGATTTCCATGAGCAGGGCTTCGGCGGCCATGAGGTGGCCGACGAGGACGCCCGGGTTGGTGAGGTCGATGGGGCCGATGTTCGCGACGTAGGCGCGGGCGGCCTCGATCGCGACGACGCGTGCGGCCTCCCGCACGGGGGTGGGGTGAGTCATGATGAATGTCTCCAGTTCTGTGTGACTGGCGGACGAGAGCGGCCCCGGTTCATTGGCGTGAGAGGGGCCGCTTTCGGCTTGCCGGGCGGTATCCGGAATCCCTGCTGTCGATGCGGCAGGGAGGCTTGGGCACCCCCTGCCGGGGTGTGTGTGGAGAGGGTTTCGGGGGTCTGACCTGCGGTGCCTCCCTGACTCCCTGACAGATCATTTCTGCTGGTCAGGGCCAGGGAGGCGGGTCAGGGAGGGTGTCAGGGACTTCTCCCTGCCTCCCTGACCCCACGGGGTGCGACTCCCCGTCACTCGGCGGCGGAAGCGGAACCATCGGTGTCGCGGTTGGCGAGGTGGCGGAAGAGCCGGTCCCGGGCGATGACCATCCGGCCGTCGGACTTGTAGGGCTCGGCCCCGGTGCCGTCCAGGACCCGCTTCAGGTCCAGGTGCGACCACGTCCCGTAGGCGTCCTCGCTCAGCGCGGTCAGCCGCTTGAGCACGTCCGTGGTCAGGACGCGGGAGGCATCTCCCAGGGCGGTCAGCACGTCCATGAGCGGGTCACGCTCCTCACCACGGTCGACCGCGTGGAGGGTGGTGACGCCGTCGCGCAGGGCCTTGGCCCTCTCGGCGATCTCGGCGGCGTCGTCGGTGCTGATGTAGTGCGTCCGCACCGTCAGGGCGGCCTGCCCGGCGGGAATCTTGATCCCGTCGGATGCGACGACGACCGTGCCCTTGTCCAGGCCCGGCCGCAGCAGGTTCGGCGCGGCCCCGCCATCGACAGCCTTGTCCCCCAGCGCCATGCGGGCCTGCGACTCCGTGCCCAGCGCGAGGGACGCCCGGGTGTGTGCGCCTTCGCGGACCAGCTTGGGGAGGTTCTGGTCGGTGGGGTCCTGGGTGCCCTGGTAGAGCAGCACGTCCACGGCCCGCCCCTGGTTGTGGATCTTCCGGGCGGCCATGAAGTACCGGGCCGTAGCTTTCGACCCGCCGTAGGGCCGCTTCGCGCTGTCGACGACCGGGCACATGAACGCGACCTGCGCCTCATCCACGATGCCAATCAGCGGCGTGAAGACGGTGCCGGGCGGTGCCTGGATGCGGCGTTCCATCTCCGTGACCAGGTCTTCCAGCATCTCGGTTGCCTCGATGACGTGGTCATCGGTCGGCCCCTGAATGAGCACGGTGGCGAGGCCGTCGAACATGCCCCAGTCCCCGACACCCTTCAGGTCCGCCACCCGGAACTCCACGCGGGGGTCCAGGGCGAGCCAGAGTGCGAGCGCGCGCAGGGCGGCGGTCTTGCCCTGGTTGGACAGCCCGGTGATGAGCATGTGGCGCTGGTAGAGGCTGATCAGGGCGGCATCCCCGCGCAGGTCCTGGCCCCAAGGGGCGCGGCCCTTGGTGTAGTCGGCGGTGAGGGTGGTGTCGGTGAGGAGCGGGGAGGGGCCGATCGGCTCGTCCAGGGCCCCACTGTCGGCGATCCAGAGCCGGACGGTGCGGGCGGCCTGCGGGATGGTGATGAACACTTCGTGTTCGTGGCGGGCGAGGTTCTCGGCGAGCTTCCGCCGGCGGTTCTGGACTTCGTTGGTGGCGACGCCGGAGGGGAGGGTGACGTCGACTTCGACGCCGCATCCGGCGATCCGGATCGGCCCGAGCATCGCGGCCCCCGCATCGCCCATCTCCTTCACCGCCTGCCTGAGCGGGGCGATGCCGAGGTCGCGCAGGGCGGTGACGACGACGGACGGGGTGATCGGCGCACCCGCGTCCGCCGTGCGGGCCGGGAGGACCCATTGCGGTGCGGCCTGCTGGTGACGGCCCACGCCCCACAGGGCGAGTAAGGCGGCCCACGGTCCGAGGGCGACCAGCGGCCCCCACACCACGGTGATGATGACGACGATCCACCGGACCAGCTCGATCAACGCCAGGGTCGGGGTGGCGAGGTCGGCGAAGTTCTCGTTGGCGACGGCGAGGATGATCCCGAGGAGCAGCAGGCCACCGGCGGTGATGCCGAGCCCGGCCGCCGCCCCCTTGGCCGCCTTCACCGGAGCCGACAGGAAGTCCATACGGCGCTGGTGGCGTGCGGCGCGGAACCGCTGGCCGCGCTCTTCCCACTCGGTGGCGAGGTCGAGGTTCCCCGCGGCTTCAGCCGCTCGCAACATTCGCTCGTAGCGGGCGGCGGTGCGGCCCTCCCACGCCCGCCGGGCCACGATCCGCCCGCCGCCGACCACGTACATGCCGTGGCGAACGGTGAACCGGCCAGTCGCCCGCGTTCGTTCGTGCGTGGCGGCCGTGCGGAGGGCGCGGGCGGTGCGGACCACCCGCGACCCCTGCGGGACGGCCGAGGCCGGGGTGCTGGTCTGGTCGGTGGCCGGGTCCTTGACCAGGGTGACCGGTTCGGCCGGCGGGGTGGGGCGGTGGTCGTCGAGGTGGTGCACGGTCCCCATTCCGGGGTCCGCGATGGCGGGTTCGGTCATGATGAACGTGCCTCTCCTGATCAATGGCTTGGGTGGGGTGTGATGGGGGCGGCCGGTTTCCTTGGCCGGGTTCGGCCGCCCCCGCTCAGCCGCGCTCAGCCTTCTGGACGGCCCGCTCGGCGAGGCGTACGCGCTGTTCGGCTTCCTTGCGGGCCTGCTTCGCGGCGGGCTTGTCGGCGCGGGGGGCGGTGCGCTCGGCGGCCTTGGTCCTGGCCAGGTCCTGCCGGGCGGTCGCCTGCACGTCGTGCAGGGCGCGGAGTTCGAGCGCACCGCGTTCGGCGGCGGCCCGGTCGATGGCTTCGATGCGCCGGGTGACGTGCGGGTCGACGCAGTCCGCGAGGGCCTGCTTGAAGCCCTTGCGGAACAGGCGGGAACGTTCGCGGGATTCGGCTCGGGTGTAGCTGTGCACGGTGGCCTCCCAGAGGGTGGGGCCGGGCTGTCCGGCTCCCCTTGCCACCTCCGGGGCGTGGTGCCCAGGGGGTGGCGCGGGCAGTCGTCAGGCGGGCCGCAGTTCGTGGGGGTGGCACAGGGCGGGGCCGATCAGCAGCCCGATCCCGTGCACGGTCCAGCGGCCCCCGGTGAGGGGGCCGGGCGGTACTTCGTCGACGATCCGGCCGGTTCTGCCGGCCGCGCGCGGGTCGTCCTCGCACGAGACGATCCGCACCTTGTCACCTGCCTTGAACGGCATGCGGGGTTCCTCTCTGGTCCGGGTCAGTGGTGGCCGGGGCGGTGCTGGTCAAGGGCCTTCTTGCACGGCCCGCACCTCTGGGAGGTGCCCCGGCCCTCGATCGGGGGCGGGATGACCGCCCCGCAGATAGCCGGGGTCACCCCGCGCACGAGACGGGGGTGACAGGTCGGGCAGTGGAAGTGCTCGATCGCGGCGGCCATCAGCCGCGCCGCCGGGACCTGCGCACCGCCCCGGCGGCGGCCTTGCCGTCCGAGCCGCCGACCGACTTCACGACAGTCACCACGCCCCAGGCGCAGACGGACGCGATCAGGGCGAGGAACGCCAAGTTGGCGGCGATCGCGGTGAGGACCCCGACGAGAAGGGGGCCGAAGTAGACGCCCGCGGCGACGGCTCCGGCGCCCATGCCGGAGCCGAGCGCGAGGCGCTGCACCGTCCGGTCGGGCGGGGCTTGATGGACGTGGACGACCTGCGGCACCACGTTGGCGGGCTGGTAGGAGGCGGGGAGGTGGTCGCTGTAGGCGGGGGTGCCGTCCGGGAGACGCACGACGGACGGGGTTCGGGGAACGGGCAGGTGGTCCATGGGCGGTGCCTCCTTCAGAAGTCGAGGAGCGCGGTGACGGGGATCTCGTAGATGTCGGTGACGGCGCTGGTGTTGGACCAGTGGCCGGGGCCGTAGTGGACGTGGGCGAGCTGGACGGCGTCGCCGGTGCGGTCCGTGGTCGCGTGGAGCGTCACGGTCGCGCCGTGGACGCGGGCCCGGCGAATGCACTGCCGGGTGATGTCGACCGTGACCGCCTCCGGCAGGTAGACGGTGTGGTGCTCCCGGCCGGTGTAGTGGACCAGGGACGTGAGCTGGACGGGGCGGCGCTGCTTCATGGGGTGGAGTCCTTCCGGTTCAGCGGGTGTTGTGGCAGGGCACGCACATGCCGAGCGACCGCGGGATGCAGTACCCGGCATCCAGGCGGCAGTTGGGGCAGGTGCGGCGGGCCCGTATCGCCGCAGCCAGAGCGGCGGCCCGGGCGGGGGTCATGGGGCGTACGGGCTTGGCGTGGTCGATGCGGTAGAGGTAGGCGACCAGCGGGGCCTTGCGGCGGCGGGGCCGGTGGAGTTCGGCGACGACGTCCTGACCACCCGGCCGCAACCCCATGGACCGGAGCTGACGGCGGGTGGCCAACCCGTCGGGGGCGAGACGCCACCGGTAGACGTCGGCCATCAGGCCGCCGCCTCACCCGCGCCGGCCGCCTGTTCGCGCTCGGCGCGCAGGGTGTCCCGCAGGACGCGGGCCTTGGCCGGGGACGTGTGGACCGCCCGGCGGATGCCCTCGGCGGTCAACTCCCGATCCGACCAGTCGGCCGCAGCCGTACGGGCCTCGATCAGGAGCTGTTCGGCGGTGCGGGCCGGTCGGGTCGATCGGGCCACCTCGGGGACGCGGCCGGTCGCCCGACGCGGGCGGGTCGACTCAGCGGCGACCGATCCGGCCGGGACCCGATCGGTCGGCTTCACCAGGGACACCGCCGGGACCGCCGGAAGCTCCCCCACAGCGGGGGCCGGGGTGATCGGCGCGGGGGCCGATACCACCAGGTCAGCCGTAGACCGATTTACATATGTCTCGGACGATTCATCCTGGTTCGGGGCGGTGGCTGTGGGATCTATCGGTCGGTGGTGCAGGACCTTGGCTACGAGGTCGGAACCGAAGTAGATCGATCCGACCGGCAGCGACGTGGCGAGCAGGACCAGCGCCCAGTTGGCCGGGTCCCAGTCGGCCAGTCGACCCCAGTCGACCACCTCGTCGTGAAGCTCCGGAACCAGCCCGTGGACGTAGTTCAGGACGAGGGAAGCCAGGGTGTAGGCGGCCAGTACCCGCAGGGCAAAGCGGCGGGCGTCGTCGGTCAGGACCAGGGTCGCGACCAGGGCGAGCGCCATCAGTCCGTCGACGACGAACGGGTAGAGCGTCGCGGCGGTGGAGTCGGCCCCGGTGGCGGTGGCGACGTCCCGCAACGCATTCCAGGACACCCGGAACGCCATGCCGACCACACCGACCAGAGCGGCGATCAGCAGGCCCTTGCCCCAGCGGTTCATGCCGCACCACCCCGGCGGAAGTGGAGCGCGAGGAGCCATCCGGCGGTCTGGGCGAGAGCACCGACGACGGCCACGGCCCGCCACACCGGGCGGCCGGTGGCCGTGGCGAGCGAAGCCCCGATGACAGCCAGAGCGATACCGGCGAACACCAGCAGGAGCGCCCGCCGGACGGCGATGGTGGTGGTGTCGCTCATGCCGCACCGCCCGACAGCGTCAGCGTGGCGGCGCGGTTGGCCAGGTCCCGGCGGGCGGCCAGCACCCGGCGACGGGCCCGGCGGATCCGCTGCTCGTCCAACTCGGTCGGCGTCCGGTCGATGGTCATGATCTGCGCATCCAACAGGGCGACGTCCGCCAGGATGGCGGGCAGCTCCGTCTCGATCGCGTCCAGCTCGGCGTCCGTCGGCTCACCGTCGAACGGGTTGGCCGTAACAACAGCCTGAAGTGCTGCGGTGGTCTTCATGGGTCGTGTTCTCCCTAGCAGGTGGACGGCCCGAACTGAGGCCCCGGTGTTCCAGCACCGGGGCCTCGCGCCGTCTGGCGGAGGTCGGTCGTGGGCTACGAGCGACCACGGCGACCCGACACCCCCTGTCCGCCGGCAGGGCGGGTGTGGGTGCCGGGCACCGTGAGCGCTGGTGCGTCGGTTCTCCGATTCGCTCGGCACTGCTCGGTCCGGGGAGATCCGAAGTCCCGGACGTCTGAGGTGGCAGCTTCAAGGTGTGCCGTAGCGGTTCTTTCGAGTCGGTGGCGTGTCCCCCATCTGGGGTGTTGGGCCCCGGTGTGACGGGGGCCCCTTCTCGGCCGACTGGTCTCCACTCGCCTCGGCCGGAACGGTCACGGCCGCCGTACTGCGGTGGATCACGCTGTTGAGTTTTGGCGTGACGGAATCGACCCCCTCCGGAGATTCCGGATCGGGCGATGACCACAACAAGAGACTGGACCGGTGGACCGGTCCAGTCAAGCGATGAATCCGCGTGCCGCTGCCCCGTCGCGAAGGAAAGTGCAGGTGGGGGAGTGGATTCGGGCACACAAAAAAGCTGAACCGGTGGACCGGTCCAGCCGTCTCTGTTGCTCGTTGCGCCTACATGGCGTAGGTGTCCACCTGCTCGAAGAGCGACGAGGGTGTAACGCCCTCCTCGCAGACCAGTGGCTTCCCCTGCTCGTCATACGCCGTGTGCAGCAGCACGGCTACCGGTGTGCCCTCCGGTACCCCCAAGCGCTCCGCCTCCGTCTCCGACGCGAGGCGCACGGTGGTGACGTCCACTCCTTCGGCCGGACCCCGCCCGGTCTGACGCCGGACGTAGCGAGTTGTTCCTTCGGCGATCGGGTTGGTGTCAGCAAGGCGCGGTGACACCTCCGCGATCTCCGGGGGGAACCACGCCTCAACGCAGCTATTCGGCGTTCCGTCCGGGAGCTGGAGGACCCGAACGCGCCGAAGTGCTGTTGTCCCGGGGGAGAGGCCGAGGGCGGCGGCGACGCGGGCGGGGGGTTCCGCCCAGTCGGGCGCGCCCAGGCGCAGGAACGGCATCCCGCCCAGGATGCGCGCCGACCCGGCGCGGCGTGCGCCGGCGGGGCGTGCCACGGGCGTCTCCGTGACGACGAACCCGGTTCCCTGCTTGGCCACGACCACGCCATCGTTTCGCAGTACATCGACGGCCTTGATGGCGGTGGCTCGTGACACATCCCACTGCTCGGCCAACTCGCGACCCGATGGAATCGTGGCCCCGGGTGCGATCTCACCAGCGGCGATGCGGGCGCGCAGGAACTCTGCGATCTCTTCGTACTTCAGGACTGCCATGGCTTCCCCTATTTCCTGCGCTGGACTGGTCCACCGGTACACACGATACTGCGACCATGTCGAATCTCGAATTGGCGCCCTCCGTGATGCGGTTCTATGGCGAGTCGGTCAACGAGGACAGCCGTCTGCGCAGCTCGGCAGACGGGCGGATGGAACTGGTCAGAACTCAGGAACTCCTCCGACGCTTTCTGCCCCCCGCGCCGGCGCGTGTGCTCGACGTGGGCGGGGGGACTGGGATTCACGCTGAATGGCTGGTGAAGGACGGCTATGACGTCGCTCTGGTGGACCCGGTGCCCCGTCATGTTGAGGCCGCGTCGGCGGTGTGCCCGGCGGTTGTCGGGGACGCGCGCGACCTGCCCGAGCCGGACGACACCTTCGACGTCGTGCAGCTCCTCGGGCCGCTCTACCACCTGCCCGACCCCGCCGACCGGCAACGAGCGCTCGCGGAAGCTTCCCGCGTGGCCAAGCCCGGCGGGCTGGTCGCCGCAGCTGCGATCAATCGCTATGCGTCGCTCTTCGAGCACGTCACGTACGCACACCTGCACACCGACCGGATCCACGACTCCGTCTCCAAGATTCTGGAGACGGCGGTCTATGACGGAGCGCGAGGTTTCACCCTGTCGTACTTCCACAGGGCCGAAGAGCTGGTGACGGAGCTGATCGCCTCTGGGCTGGAGGATGTGCAGGTCTTCGGCATCGAGGGCCCCGCCTGGTCGCTAGTGAAGGCGGCAGAACAGCAGCCGGGCGACGGCCCCACGGATGATCTGATCGCCTCAGCCATGGACGCGGCCCGCATGGCGGAGCCGTACCCGGAACTCCTCGCCGCCAGCTCGCACCTTTTGGCCGTTGGCACGGTCCCGTCCGGCAGCGTCGATTGACCGACGGCGGGAGTTCGGCGGGGCGGCCAGTTCCATGACGTTGGTTGAGTCGAAAGTCTGCGTGACATGGAGCAGTCTCCCTGCCTCAGGCGTAGTGTTCGAGCATGGCCATGGGAGACCGGCAGCGTCGCGACGGAGCTGCGAAACGCGTCCAGTTGACCAGCGGAGATCACGGCGGGCCGAATGACAAGAAGGCCCGTAGACCGCGAACGGTGAAGCCTGATGGGGCTCACCGGAGGGGTGCCGCTGCGAGGGAGTGGAAGAAGCTGTTTGCGCGCCTGAATGAGGTGCGGCAACGGGAAGCCCGGCTACAAGAGCGCCCGAAGTAGGGCAAGTTCCGCCCCTCGGGGCGTCGGGTGATGACGGCAGCGGTTGACGGCAACGTCCCCGCATGACTGCGTATCCCTGCTGTCTGTGACAGGGGTCCGCCCCGGTGTGAGAGCCCGAGAAGCGGTGGCCGCGCGGCCGGTCAGTCGAACTTACAAAGCAGATGTCGGCGGTTCGAAACCGTCCGCGCCCACCCGTACGAAGGCCCCCGACCAGCCATGGTCGGGGGCCTTCGGTGTCCTTCTCCCGCCCACGATCAATGCGCGCGGTCACTCACCGCCTCCGCGATCGACAGGCTGTTCTCGTAGAGGTGGTGCCGGGTGATCCGGCCGTTCTCGACGGTGAGGCGCAGCGCGAACGGTCCCTCGAACGATCTGCCCGTCGCCCGTACGGTCCCCGACAGGTGCCCCATCAGGACGGCGTCAGCGCCGTCCACGAGGAACGCGTCGACGGAGGCGCGGGCGTCCTCGGGCACCGTGTGCTCCATCAACTCCGTGAACTGCGACGCGCATTCGGCGGCCGTGGACCGGGGGCGGATCCACGGCACGGCCGGGTTCTCGGCCAGCAGCCAGTCGACCTCGTCGGCGAAGAGCGCCGTGAGCCGCGCGGTGTCCCCGGCCAGCCGGGCGGCCAGGAACTCCTGGACGACGGCGCGGGTCGCACCGGTGGGGGAAGGCGCGGCGTCGGCCGAGCTTGCCGGGAGGGTGGGGGACGTGACGGACATGGCGTTCTCCTCGCTGCTGGGGCGGGGCCTGTCAGGGCTTCCCGTCGATGGGTTCGATCCTGCCGCGGCGGGCGGATGCGGTCGATTACGCCGGAGGTCATGCCGGAGGTGAGGTGACCGGCTGCGTCGAAGGCCGCCTCCTCGGGCGCGTGTACCGGGGGCACCTGGACGCCTGCCGTGCGATGGACCGGCCTACCCTGGGCCGGTGCGCCACCAGAGAGACGGATGAACGTTCCTCGTCGTCCGTCCCCGCGTGGTGGCACGGTGCTGCGGCGATGCGACGGTCTGGCCGAACGACGAGGTACGAGGGGCCACTTCATGGGACAGACGCTGGCGGAGATCCTGGACGAGGCGGCGCGCGGGAGGTTTCCGGAGACCGACGGGGGGACGACCGTGGTCGCCGCGCCGAACGGTCGCGACACGGGGGTGATCGCCTTCACTGCGCACTCGGTCGTGTTCACCGACGAGGACCCCGAATGGGTCCACGTGACGCTGGCCGCCCTGGAATGCGATGCGCTGGCCGCCACGATGCACCCCCGCTTCCTGACGGCCTTCCTGGAACGCACCGGGCGGGTCACCGACACGATCGACCTCCTGACCGTGGCGTCTTCGCTGCCCGGTGAACCCGGGCTGGAGCTGCGGGAGGTCACCGATCCCGTGCACTCACGGGTGATGAGTGCGCGCCGGCGCCGGGACGGGGTGCGGATGTGGGAGGCCGACGGGGGAGTGCTGGTGCTCGGGCGCGGGGTGGCGGGGCGTTGGGAGGTGGCGGTCGAGCTGGACGAGGATGCCCGGCACCGGGGCCTCGGCCGCGCCCTCGCCACCGCCGCACGGCACCTCGTGCCCCCGGGCGAACCGCTCTGGTCGCAGCAGGCCGCGGGCAATGCGCGCAGCGTCCGGGCGTTCCAGGCCGCCGGATTCCGGCCGGTCGGCTCGGAGGCGCTGCTGCTCGGCCGGAGCCGGGGGCAGGACGCCGGGGGAGCGTGACGGCTGTGCCGGGTCCCCCGTACGACGGCGGTGGCCGTCCGCCACTCTGCTCGCCGTGATCGACTCACCCGTGAGCCCTCGTCGTGGCCGCGGGTGCCGAAACGCGCGGGCTGCTGACGTCGCTGATCCGCGTTCGTGGGCGGAGTGGCTGAGTCATTGCCTGTGCCGCGCCGGGCGGGTGTCCGCCCGCGCCGTGCCCCCTCGGAGGTCGTGTCCCCCCCCCTCAGACGTGCAACTCGGGCGAGAAGCCGGTCCAACGGAGTTCGGCGGGCAGGTGGCCGGTGTCGTTGAACAGGAGGAGGGCCGGGGGGCGGCCGGGGGCGTAACGGATGACGGTCAGCGCGGCGTTGGCGTGGTTGATGCCCAGCCAGCGCCACTTCGGGGCGTCCAGCGCCGCCCGGACGAGCCAGCCGACGAGGAAGTTGTGGGTCACGAGGAGTTCGTGGCGGGGCTCGTCACCCTCGACCGTTCCCGTGAACCGCGCGAGGGCCTGCCGGGCCAGCCCGGGGCCCTGCTCGCGTTCCGCCGCGGGGAACCCGGCCAGCCGGGCGAGCGTCTCGTCGGCCGACTCCGCCGGCAGCTCCTCCCTTCGCGGCAGGTACGGGATGTAGTCGCCGGCCGGTTCGGACCGCAGCAGGGGAACTCCCGTCAGCCGCTCGCCGACCAGCCGCGCCGTCTGCTCGGCGCGCGGGAGCGGGCCGTGGTGGATCGCCGTGATCGGGGCTCCGCGGAGCCGCTCCCCGAGCAGGGCGGCCTGACGGCAGCCGGCGTCGGTCAGCGTGCTCTCGTCGGCGGAGGCCTGGCCGTGCCGGGTGAGGTACAGATAGCGGGCAGCCATGGCCGTCATGAGCGGTCCTCCGTCGCGGTTCATGATCGTACGAACGTCTGCGGGGACGCAGGGACGCGCTCGGGCGGTTCCGCCGGGGTGAGCGGGGGCACGGAGCCTGCCTCCCGGGATGCGCGGGGGCGGCGCTCGGGGCACCGTGGAGGCATGGCCGAGCACCCGCCCGTGATCGTCTATCCGCCTTCCGCGACCGGAGGGCGGCGGGTCACCGTGCACGGGCAGATCGTGGGCCTGGCGCACGGGCGGGGCGAGGTGGCCGCGCTGCTGCGGGCCGCGGGGTTCGCCCCGGGGCCCGACAAGGTCGTCGAGCTGGACCGGCCGGGGCTGATCGAATGGCGCGGCGGCGACCTCGACACCTGGGAGTGATCCCGTGCGACGTCGTCGGACGGTACGGGAGAGCGCCCGTGACGTCAGCGCGCCGTGACACCTCACCCGAACGGGTGCGTCCAAGTGGCGTCGCCCGGGGGCCGCGAGGAACGTCGGAGCTGACCTGCCCGCACTGCCGGGGCAGGTCAGGACAGCAGGCGCCCGGCGTCTGTTCCGACCAAGGAGTCCTCATGTCGCAGCCCAGCACACCCGGCGCCTCGCGCCCCGCCGACCCGCGTCCGGGCGGACACACCGGCAGCGGGTGGGCGGCCGGGGGAACGGTGTTCGCCGGTGTCCTGCTCTTCGTGGACGGCGTCCTCGGCGTGCTGAAGGGCATTGCGGGGATCGCCTCGAACGACGTCTATACGAGCATCAACGACTACGTCTTCAAGTTCAGCGTGACCTCGTGGGGCTGGATCCACCTCGTCCTCGGCGTGATCCTCATCCTTGTGGGCTGGGGCATCCTCAAAGGCGCGACCTGGGCCCGCGGCGCGGGTGTCGGTCTCGCCTCCCTGAACCTCATCGCCAACTTCATGTGGCTCCCGTACACCCCGGTCTGGGCCATCGTCACCATCGCGATCGACGTCTTCGTCATCTGGGCCCTGTGCACCGACCGGTCGAACCCGAGCGACCTGGTACGGAGCTGACCCGGCCGGGAC
Source organism: Streptomyces sp. rh34 (assembly GCF_002551245.1). Lineage (GTDB taxonomy): Bacteria > Actinomycetota > Actinomycetes > Streptomycetales > Streptomycetaceae > Streptomyces. The sequence continues at coordinate 11,796 of NZ_NTGZ01000016.1, read as the reverse complement.
GGCGGGTGACGGCGACGGGTGTCCGTTGTCAGTGGGGCGGTCCACACTGGAGACATGTGCCGCAGCATCAAGACGCTTCGCCCGCCCGCCCTCCCCGAAGAGGCCACCGAGGAGGACATGCGGGCCGCCGCCCTCCAGTACGTACGCAAGGTCTCCGGGTTCCGCGCGCCCGCCGCGCACAACCGGGAGGTCTTCGACCAGGCCGTCGACGAGATCACCGCAGCCACGATGAAGCTGCTCGACGGTTTGGAGATACGGGGCGCGGCCCGGGGCTGAGACTCGCCGCCCGCAAGCCGGCCCCTCCGGTAGGTCCCTTCGGTGCGCCCTTCCGGTCAGGGGGCGGCCGGTGCGGGCGCCGACACCGGTCCCGGCCCGCCGAGGACGGCAGGTCCGGCCGGAGGAGTGGCACCGGGGGCGGGCGTGGGCGACGGCAGGGCCACGAGCGGGGGCGTCCTCGGCGCCACGGCCGAGGACGCGGGTGCGGACCCGGGCCTGGCTGCGGATCCGGGACCGGATGCCGGTGCCTCCGTTGCCGACGGCACCGTCTCCGCCGTCTCCGCTGCCTCAGCCTCGGCTTCGGTCCCCGTCACCGTTCGCGTCGCCGGGCGCTTCACCACGAACGCGGCCAGCGCGCCCGCCACGAACAGGGCCAGTACGGAGACGGCCGTGCCGAACCAGGTCGAGCCCAGCCACCGGCCGCCGAAGTAGCCGAGCCCCACGCTGTAACCCGCCCATGCCAGGCCCGCCAGCGCGGACCAGGGGAGGAAATCCCGCTTCCTGCGGTGGGCGGCGCCCGCACCGAGGGAGACCACGGAGCGGCCCGCGGGCGCGAACCGGGCGATGATCACCAGCGCGCCGCCGCCCCGGCTCAGCGCCGCGCCGAGACGTTCCTGCGCGGAGGTGAGACGCCGGGAGCGCGCGATGGCCCGGTCCAGCCGGTCGCCCCCGCGCCAGGCGAGCCGGTACGCGACGAGGTCGCCGAGCACCGAGGCTGCGGCCGCGCACAGGATCAGCACGACGAGTGAGGGAACCTGCCCGCCGGTGCTTTCACCGGCGCCGCTGACGGTGGTGGTGCCCGCTGCCGCAGCCGTGGCGGCCGTGATGACGAGGACACCGCTGGGCAGCAGGGGCAGAAAGACGTCCAGGAGAACGGAGAGGGCGACCACCGCGTAGATCCATGGGCTGCTGGTCAGCGCGCCCACACTCTCTAGCACCGTCTGTTACTCCCCGAATCGTGTCAACGCCGCGACGTCGCAGGGGAGCGGCAGGGGCGGCAGGTTCAGCTGTACAGCGTACGCGTGAGGGCCATCCGGACATCGCCCGGGGCGGGTGATGTTGTGCAGGTCACGTACACCTGGAGGCCATGTGCCCGTTAGGCGGGGAGAACGACCGGCACGAGCGAGGAGCAGCGCATGACGGCATGGATGGTACGGACGGGACACGGTCAGGCGCACCCGAATTCGGGACGCCGGGGGACGGTGGGACGTGAGGGTGACGCGATGTCGCGGGGCCGGGGGGTCTCGCGGGTCCCGGGCGTGCTGGCGGGCACGGCGGCTGTGCTGACCCTGGCCTGCGGTGTCGGTGTCGCCCACGGAACGGACGGCGGCGCGGCCGGCGCCGCCGGCGCTCACGGCGCGCACGGGGCTCCCTCGGCGGGGGCTTCGGCGGGGGTCTCGGCGCGGGAGCCGGGCGGCGGTGGAGACCCGAGTCGCACGGTCGACGTCGCCGCCGTGGGCGGCAGTTCGTGGATGCGGGCCACGGGAGTGTTCTCCCCGCCCGGTTCCTTCGTGCCGTCCGACGCGCTGACGTACGACACCCGGCTCGTGCCGGCGGGCGCGCGGATCGAGGTCACACAGTTCGTGGATCCGTCCGGCACCCGGGTCGGAGCGCGGCTGCGGGGGCTGGTGCCCGGCCGGGCGTACGGGATGCACGTGCACACCTCGCCCTGCGGCGCCGATCCCGTCGCCGCAGGGCCCCACTACCAGCACCGCCCGGCCGCGACCGCGGACCCGCTCAACGAGGTGTGGCTGGACTTCCGGACGGACGAGGAGGGCGACGGGCGGGCGGAGGCCCTGCACGGCTGGGGCTTCCGGGAGGACGGGGCGCGGTCGGTGATCATCCATGACCGGCAGGGCGGTGCGGGGGAGCGGGCGGCGTGCTTCACGGTGCCGTTCGGGCCCCACGGGAGGGAGTGACGGGCCTCCGCGCCGTCGGGCGGACGACGGCGTACGGCGGTGTCCCGCTCCTCCGCGTCACCGGGAGGTCGGGGCACCGCCGTACGTCCCCGCCGCTCCGTGCGAGGAGGCCGCGGGGCAACGCCGCGACGGCGGGTCGGACCGGGGCGCGGGTCGGACGGGGAGGGCGGGTCGGACGGGGACCGGGGGTCAGACGGGGACGGTCGGGGTCTTGTCGTGCCGGGGCGCGCCGTCGGTGGTGGCCGCTGTGTTCCGCGAGCCGAAGAAGCGGTCCAGAGCGACGCTTCCCGGGCCGGTGAAGGCCAGCAGCAGGAACGCCCAGCAGAACATCGCCGCGAGCTCCCCGCCGTTCTGGAGCGGCAGGAAGGCCTCGGGCTGGTGCACCTTGAAGTACGCGTAGGCCATCGACCCCGAGGCGAGGAAGGCCGCGGCGCGGGTGCCCAGGCCCAGGGCGACCAGGGACCCGCAGACCAGTTGGATCAGAGCGGCGTACCAGCCGGGCCAGGCGCCGGTCTTCACCTGGTCGGCGCCGAGCACTCCGAAGAGGGTGGCGGCGCCGTGAATGGCGAAAAGCAGGCCGACGACGAAGCGGAAGAGGCTGAGAACGTAGGGCTGGGCCTGGTTCAAGCGGATCAGCATGGGGGGCTCCTTCGGTCGTGGTGGGGACGTGAACCGATCGAGCGCAGGTTAGGGAGGCCTCACCGATACTTGCAACTTCAACATTCCGTCGAGTGGCTGGAAATCGCCTCACTCTCAGGGGTGAGTGAACGCTCAAGAACCACGTCGAGCTGGGCCCCCTGCTTGCTCGCCTTGGCCTGGATCAATGTCAGCGCAGACTTCCGGCCATGCAACGCGAGCGTCATGAGCTGGTTACCGAACCAGGGTCCGCCTGCCCTGTGCCAGATCACCGGCGACGCTCCCGTGCGGCCGTGGCGGGTCAGCAGCCGTCCGATCCGGCGGCCCGCCCGGCTCCAGCCGAAACGGAAACCCGTCCGGATCGACCGGGGGATGGAGTTGTGCACGGGTGAGCAGGTCAGCTGGAGGACGCGGGAGTCCGGGGCGCCCCGGGAGCCGGTACCGGAACCGGCCTCGGGGTCGGAACCGGGTCCGGGATCGAACTTCGGCCACCGGGGCTCGGCGATATAGGCGTGGTGCACATCGCCCGAGAGGACGCATACCGTCGCCGGGGCGTCCGGGCCGCTCCCCGCTTCCCGCAACAGCTCCGTGAACCGGTCGAAGGATTCCGGGAAAGCGGCCCAATGCTCCAGGTCGGACGCGCGGCGCAGCTTCTCGCCGAAGCGTGCCCAGCGCCGCCCGCGTACGCCCGCGCACAGGGCGGCGTTCCACCGCTCCGCGTCGTGGACGAGCGGGGGCAGCAGCCACGGCAGGGAGCTGCCGATGAGCAGATGATCGTAGGAAGAGGGGTCGTCCAGGACCGCATCCCGCAGCCAGTCGGCCTCGTCGGCGTCGAGCATCGCCCGCTGTTCCCCGGCCAGGACGCGGGCCGCTCGGGTGTCGACCATCACCAGCCGTACTCGGCCGAAAACACGCCGGTAGCTCCACCGGGTACGGGCGGGATCCGCGTCGGTCTCGGCGGCGAAGCGGCGCAGCGCCTCGGTGCCGTCGGGCGAGGATCTGACCGCCGCGTACACGGGGTCCGCGGCCAGCTCGACGGGGGAGAGATTGCCCAGGTGCTGGTGGACCCAGTACGACATCAGCCCGCTGACGATCCGTTCGTGCCACCAGGGCGTGGCGCGCATCTCACGCTGCCAGGCGGCGCTGGTGTTCCAGTCGTCGATGACGTCGTGGTCGTCGAAGATCATGCAACTGGGGACCGTGGAGAGCAGCCAGCGGACCTCCGGATCGCGCCACGATTCGTCGTAGAGGTAGGTGTACTCCTCGTAGTCCGCGATCTCCGTACCCGGCGGCTCGCGCAGGTCACGGCGGGCGGCGATCCTGCGCCGGGTCGCCCCGGAGGTCTCGTCCGCGTACACCTGGTCACCGAGGAGCAGCAGGACGTCGGGCCGCTCGGCCGCCGGATCCGCGGCGAGGTGGGCGGCCAGGGTCACCAGGGCGTCCGGCCCCACGGGGTCGTGCCCGCCGCCGGGGGCGGCCGCCCACCGGCACGACCCGAACGAGATCCGCACCCCGGCCGGCTCCGCCCCGGCGTCGCCCGTCTCCGATCCGGCGTCCTCCGCCGCACCCTTTGGCCCCAGCGCCGCGGGCGGCGTGGTGATGGTGCTCGGCGGGAGGCGGGCGTCGTCGGGCGGCCAGACGCGCCGGGACCCGATCAGCACTTCGTACGCCGTGGTGGAGCCGGGGGTCAGCCCCGTCACGACGACCAGGGCGTAGTGGTGCCCGGCCACCGAGAAGGTGGGCGACGCCCCCGAGGCGCCGTCCGCGCACCGGACCTCCACGGTGCACGGACGGCTCGCCTCGACCCAGACGGTCGCGGTGGACCCGGACTCCCAGTCGACGTACCGCAGCAGTGGTCCCAGGCGCAGCCCGGCCATGTGATATCTCCTCGCGACGCCGTTACGGATGGGGTCCGTAACGTACAGAACGAAGGAGGAGCGCGCACGGGTTCCGGTGGGCCGGCGGCCGTGCGGGGGAGCCGGCGGCCGGCCGCGGTGGTCAGCAGCCGTTCAGGGCCGACTGCAGGGCGCTCTTCTCGGCGGAGTCCACGGTCAGGTTGTAGTGCTTCTTGACGTGGACCCAGGCGCGGACGTAGGTGCACTTGTACGCGGAGCGCGGCGGCATCCACTCGGCCGGGTCCTTGTCGCCCTTGGACTGGTTCACGTTGTCGGTGACCGCGATGAGCTGGGGGCGTGTCAGGTCGTTGGCGAACGACTGGCGCTGGGCGGTGGACCAGCTGCTCGCGCCGGAGCGCCAGGCCTCGGCGAGCGGGATCATGTGGTCGATGTCCACGTCGGACGCGGCGCTCCAGGTGGCGCCGTCGTAGGGCGAGTACCACCTGCCGCTGACCGCGGCGCAGGAGGAGTCCTGCTGGACGTTGGTGCCGTCGCGCTTGAGGACGACCTCGCGGGTGTTGCAGGCTCCCGACTGGGTGATCCAGTGCGGGAACTTGTCGCGGCTGTAGCCGCTGGACGAGCCCTCCGCGCCGACGGTGAGCTGGCCGAGGTAGGTGCGAGCGGTTGCCGCGCTGACCGGGGTGGGCATGGCGGCCTGTGCGCTCGGGGCGCTGAACAGGGCGGACGTGGCGGCGAGCGCGGCGGTTGCGGCGACGACGGAAAGGCGACGCGCGTAGATACCGGACATGCGAACTCCCTTGATGTGGGGGGTGCTTGGGCGGGCGTGGGCAAGCCCGGCCATCGTGGCGACGCCAGATTTCCGTGAGGTGGGCGTCAGGTAACAGAGTGGCGACATGTGCACGTCACATCAAGGGGTGTGCAAGGGGAGTGACGGGTCGCGGGAGCGCGCGGAACCGTCACGGCGGAGTTGTCCGGGGAGTGTTGGGCATCCGCCGGGGGCTCCGGGGCGCTCGCGTTCCTGGTCGCACGCCCCCGCCGCGGTGGCCCCGGGGGTGGGGGAGCCGGGTGGCCCAGGGGTGAGGGGTGTGGGTCGACGGTGCGGGGGGTGAGGGTGTGTGGCGAGGCCGGGCGGAGGGGGTGCGGACCTATCGTTGCCGCGTGCTGCTTCCGGTCTCCGTCACCCTCGGCGTCGTCCTCGCCGTCCTGCTGGTCCTCGCCGCCGCCGTCGCCGCGTGGGCTTCACTGGGCCGGTCGCGCGAGATCCTCGTCGCCGGGGTGCGGGCGGCGGTCCAACTCGCCGCCGTCTCCCTGCTCATCGGCTGGGTGGTCCGCTCCCTGGCACCGCTTCTCGGGTTCGTGGCGCTGATGTTCGCCGTGGCCGTGTGGACCGCGGGGCGCCGGATCACCGGCAATCGCACCTGGTGCTGGGCGGCGCTGCCGATCGGGGCGGGTGTGCTGCCCGTGCTGGGGGCGCTGCTGCTCACGGGGCTCGTGCCGGTCAAGGGCCTGGCGCTCATTCCGATGGCGGGCATCCTCATCGGCGGTGCGCTCACCGCGACCGTGCTCGGCGGGCGGCGCGCCCTGGACGAACTCGCCGGGCGGCGCGGGGAGGTGGAGGCGGGCATGGCCCTCGGGCTGCTCGACCGGGACGCCCGGCTGGAGATCGTGCGGCCCGCGGCGTCGGACGCGTTGCTGCCCGGGCTCGACCAGACCCGGACGGTCGGGCTCGTCACCTTGCCGGGGGCGTTCGTGGGCATGCTGCTGGGCGGCGCCTCACCCGTGGAGGCGGGCGCCGTGCAGCTGTTCGTCCTGGTGGCGCTGATGGCGGTTCAGGTGGTCGCCGTCGCGGCGGTCCTGGAGCTGGTCGCGCGCGGGCTGCTGTTCCGGGACTGATCCCCGGGGGGCCGGGCCAGGCGCGTGTCTCAGGCCTCGCCGATGTGCAGGCGGATCGAGCCGTCCCCGGTCGCCTCCACGCGCACCTGCGTCAGATCCTCGACGTGGGCGTCCGGCGAGAGGGCCGCGGCGCGCGGGCCGACGCCCACGACGCGCATGCCCGCCGCCCGGCCCGCCGCGATGCCCGCCTCGGAGTCCTCGAACACGATGCAGTCCGCCGCGTCGAAGCCCAGCTCCGCCGCGCCCTTGAGGAAGCCCTCGGGGTCCGGCTTGCTGGCGCCGACCTGCTCGGCGGTGACGCGGACGGCGGGCATCGGCAGCGCGGCCGCACCCATCCGGGCCGTCGCGAGCGCGGTGTCGGCGGAGGTCACGAGTGCGTGCGGCAGCTCGGCGATCGCGGCCATGAACGCGGGTGCCCCGCCGATCGGCACGACGCCCTCGACGTCGGCGGTCTCCTCGGCGAGCATCACCCGGTTGTCCGCGTAGTTCTCCTCGACCGGGCGGTCCGGGAGCAGCACGGCCATCGTGGCGTACCCCTGGCGGCCGTGGACCACCTTGAGGGCGGCCTCGGGGTCCAGTCCGTGCTCGATCGCCCAGCGCCGCCAGCAGCGCTCCACCACCGCGTCGGAGTTCACGAGGGTGCCGTCCATGTCCAGCAGGAGGGCTTGTGCGGTGAGGACGGTGGGAGGCATCGGCTGCTCCAGAACGCGGGGAGGTGTGCGAACAGTCCGGGTGCTCGTGCCGCGGGGCATGACGTACGCGGGCTGCGAAGGGTGCGCGGTACGAGGTGTGCGGTACCGCGTGCGGTAAAGCAGAGCAACCCCCGCCCGCCGGTCAGGGAGTGCGGGCGGGAGCTACTTTGTTCCATCACGATACAAAAACCGGGGCCGGAACGCCAATCCCTGTGCCGCGTGGCCGGGCTCAGTGGCGCCCGCGCCCGTTCGTCTCTTTCTCCAGCACGCGCCGGGTGTTCGGTCCGTACACGCCCGTCGGATCTCCCTGGATCGCCTTGTACGACTGGTAGATCGCCACGGAGTGCGCCACCTGGTCGCTGTAGCTCCCGTCGACCGGCCCCGGGTAGAGCCATTCCTCGACGGTCCTGAGCCTGCTCTGCAACTCGGCGACCTCCGGGCCGCGGTCGCCGGGCCGCAGCGAAGAGCCGGTCAGCCCCGGGGATGGACCGGCGGGCGGTGCCGCCGGAGGCGCGCTGCCCTCCGGGGTGGACGACGCGCTCGCCTTCGGCGACGCGGACGTGGTGGTGGTGGCGGTCGGGGCGGGCTTCCGGCTCTTCGTCGGCGAGGCGGACGGGGACCGTGACGCGGACGGTGTGGCCGAGGGGGACTGCGTACGGGTCGGAGTGGCCGACGCGGAGGGGGACGGGGCCACCGATGCGGCCGGTTCGTCCTCGGTGTCCGGGACGCTCGTGGTGGCCTCCGGCAGCGCCTCGTCCTTGCTGTCGTCACCGCCGAACAGCCCGCCGGCGAAGGCCGCCGTGCCGACCACCGCGGCCACGGCCGCCCCCACGGCGAGAGCCCCGAAGGGGCGCCTGCGGCGTGGCCGCACCGGGTCGGGGGCGGCGGCGGTGTTCGCGCCCGCGGTGCGCCTCCGGCTTTCGTCCGGCACGGCGTACGGCGCACCGCCAGGGGTGCCGCGGTCACCCACGCCCGCGTCCGGGCCCCCGCCGCCCAGGAACAACGGCATCGTGGCCGCCGCCCCCTCCCAGGCGCCGGACCCGGGCCGAGGCTCCCCGAACCTGTCCCCGCCCTCGTCCCCGCCCCCGGCCGCCCCGGCGGGGTCCGTCAGCGTCACGTACGGCCGGATGCGCAGCGGGTCGAAGTCCTCGGCCGCGGCGATCTCCGCCGTACGGGCGGCGCGCTGTTCGTCCTCCGAGAGCTGCGCCGAAAGCGCGCCGGCGCCGCACCGGCACGGCGCCCGGTGCTCCGTGCCGGGCTCCCCGGCCGTCCGTCTCCCGCACTCCGGGCATGCGTGTCCGGTCATCGTGGGTCCCCTCCCCTTGAGCTGCCTGCGATTATGCAGCCCGCTCCGGGGAAGCCCAACGGCCTGCCGGGGCTCGGCCCGCCCCTGACAGGCCATAACGGGGCGAAACGTCCAGGATGGGGGTGTAGTGGATCAGTGAGTCAGCGCGTCGACGCACCAGTGGATCGAGGAGACGTCCATGGCCCAGCAGCTGAGCCCGTCACCCCCGGCGCCGGGTGAGGGGCAGTCCCACCGGAGCGTCCTGGTGGCGATCGGTGCACTGCTCCTCGGCATGCTGCTCGCGGCACTCGATCAGACCATCGTCTCCACGGCGCTCCCGACGATCGTCAGTGAGCTCGGCGGCCTCGACCACCTGTCCTGGGTGGTGACCGCCTACCTGCTGGCGGCGACCGCGGCGACCCCGCTGTGGGGCAAGCTCGGCGACCAGTACGGCCGCAAGAAGCTCTTCCAGGCCGCGATCGTGATCTTCCTGATCGGCTCCGCGCTCTGCGGAGTCGCCCAGAACATGCCCCAGCTGATCGGCTTCCGGGCCCTCCAGGGACTCGGCGGCGGCGGGCTCATGGTGCTGTCGATGGCGATCGTCGGCGACCTCGTCACCCCGCGCGAACGCGGCAAGTACCAGGGGCTCTTCGGCGCGGTCTTCGGCGTGACGAGCGTCCTCGGGCCGCTCCTCGGCGGCTTCTTCACCGAACACCTCAGCTGGCGTTGGGTCTTCTACATCAACCTGCCGATCGGCGTCGTCGCGCTGGGCGTCATCGCTGCCGTCCTGCACATCCCCGTCCGCCGCGAGAAGCACACCATCGACTACCTCGGCACCTTCCTCATCGCGTCCGTCGCCACCGCGCTGGTGCTCGTCGCCTCCCTCGGCGGTACGACGTGGGCCTGGAGCTCCCCGCAGATCATCGGACTCGCGGTGCTGGCCGTCGTGCTGCTCGTGGTCTTCATCGCCGTCGAGCGGCGCGCGGCCGAGCCCGTACTGCCGCTGAAACTGTTCCGGATCAGGACCTTCAGCCTCGTCGCCGTGATCAGCTTCGTCATCGGCTTCGCCATGTTCGGCGCGATGACCTACCTGCCGACGTTCCTCCAGGTGGTCCACGACATCACCCCGACGATGTCCGGCGTGCACATGCTGCCGATGGTGTTCGGCCTGCTGATCACCTCGACCGGGTCCGGCCAGATCGTCAGCCGGACCGGCCGCTGGAAGGTCTTCCCGGTCGTGGGCACGGCCGTCACCGCCGTCGGGCTGCTGCTGCTCCACCAGCTCGACGAGAACAGCTCCACCTGGCTGATGAGCGCCTTCTTCTTCGTCTTCGGCGCCGGCCTCGGCCTGGTGATGCAGGTCCTCGTCCTGGTCGCCCAGAACTCCGTCTCCTACCCGGACCTCGGTGTCGCCACCTCCGGCGTGACGTTCTTCCGGTCCATCGGCTCCGCGTTCGGCGTGGCCGTCTTCGGGACCATCTTCGCCAACCGGCTGACCGGGCAGCTCACGGACGCGCTCGCCGGGCAGTCGCTGCCGTCGGGCGTCGACGCGGGGCGGCTGGCCGCCGACCCCCGGGCCATCGGGCAGCTCCCCGCCGATCTGCGGCCCTCCGTCCTCGGCGCGTACTCCACCTCCATCACGGACGTCTTCCTGTACGCCGTCCCCGTCGTCCTCCTCGCATTCGTCCTCGCCTGGTTCCTCCGCGAGGACAAGCTCCGGGGCTCGGTCACCGCCCCCGACACCAGTCAGACGCTCGCCTCCAACCCCGTCGAACGCTCCTCCTACGACGAGTGCGCCCGCGCCCTGTCGGTGCTCGCCACCCGGGAGGGCCGCCGCGAGATCTACGAGAAGATCACCGCGCGGGCGGGGTACGACCTGCTGCCCGCCGCCAGCTGGCTGCTCCTGCGGATCAAGCGGCACGGCACCGTCGAACCAGCCCGGCTCGCCGAGACGGCACCCGTACCGCTGCACGTGATCACCGATGCGGCCCGGCAGGTCGAGGAACGCGGCCTGGCCCGCCGGGAGGGCCTGCAGATGATCCTCACCGACACCGGGGCCGAGGCCGTCGTCCGGCTCTCGCAGGCCCGCGAGGACTCCCTCGCCGAACTCCTCGGCGACTGGTGGGGTCCCGAACGCCCCACCGACCTGGTCAAACTCGTCAGCGAACTGACCGCCGAGGTCAGCGGCTCGACCAGGGAGCGCCCCCACTCCCCGCAGCCTCCCCGCGACCACGAGGCCCACCTGCGCCAGGACGAGCGCGAGGCCCACCACCGGAGCCCCGACGAGCGCGACGATCACGGCCGCCGCCACCCACCCGCCTGAGCACCCGGCTCCAGGGCACCGTCCGACAGAACGGACGCCGCCGTCACAGCTCCTTGGCGAACCAGTGCTCCGCGTACGGGTTGCGGCGGTGGAACGCCGGCACCTCCCGGTACCCGTGCTTCGTGTACAGCCCCCGCGCCTCGACCAGGTCGTCGCGGGTGTCCAGCCGCAGCAGCCGTACGCCGTACGCCCTCGCCGCCTCCTCCACCGCGGCCAGCAGCAGCCCGCCGCCGCCCGTGCCCCGGAACGCCGGGCGCACGTACACCCGCGTCAGCTCCGCCGTGCCCGGCCCGGCGGACTCCGTCAGCACCAGCCCGGCGCAGCTCGCGGCCTTGCTCCCGTACCGGCCGACGACGAACTGCCCGGTCGGCGGTGCGAGCAGCTCGGCTCCGTCGCCGTCGAGCCCGTCGTCGATCTCCGCGGCGGTCGCGGGCCGCTGCCAGTAGCGGCTCGCGACCTCGTCGTAGTAGTCCCGGCGCAGTGCGCTCGCGTCGGGGGAGTCGAATCGTTCGGCGGTCACGGTCCAGGTCATGTGGGGCATTCTTGCTGCCGCACGGCCGAACGACGACGCGATTTACCTGCAGGGGGCAGCAGTGACTGATGTGTACGCGACCGGGACCGACTCCGGGACCGAGACCGACTCCGGGAACGAGACCGAGACCGAGACCGTGACCGGGGCTACAACCACGACCGGAGCCGTCCAGCGTCTCGCCGAGCGATGGATACGGGACGGCATGGCAGCGGGAGAGGACCGGGACGGTACGGGGACGGGAACGGACACCGGCTTCGTGTGCTCGCCCGCCGGGCTCTGGCTCGCCCTGGCCGCCGTGGCCGCCGGTGCGCGCGGCGCGACCGCGGCCGAGCTGCGGGCCCTCCTCGGCACCGCGGCTGTCTCTTATACACATCTCTGATGGCG
>NZ_NTGZ01000159.1 GCF_002551245.1 Streptomyces sp. rh34 | reverse complement strand
GTATAAGAGACAGCTCCGGCGGAGCCGCGGCGTCCGGCGGCGGCACGGACTCCGGCGGCGGCCTGGCCGCCACCGGGGCCGAGGACGACGGTGCGCTGAGGGCGCTCGGCCTGGTCGCCGGCACGGCGGTCCTGCTGGGCGGCGCGGTGTTCACGTTCACCCCGTGGCGGAGGCTGCGCGGCACACGCTGACCACCCCGGGCCCGAGCGGGCCCCACGAGGCTCCGGCAGTCACGGCACACGCCGCGAACGACCCACGGCACAAGCCGAAGCGCGGGCCGGGGCACGAGCACGGTACGACGAAGGGCCGCCGCACCGGACTCCGGTGCGGCGGCCCCTGGCCGTACGTACGTCGTGCTGAGCTACGGGGCGACCGTCAGCGGACGTTGCCCATGAGCTGCTTGACCTTGCCGCGATACATGAAGATCGCGATACCGGCCGCCACGGCGAGCGTCGCCTCCAGGGCGACCACCCCGGTGCCGTTCAGCTCCACACCGGCCAGCGAGAGCAGGCCGGTGGTGCAGTCGCCAGCAGTGACGGCGAGGAACCAGACACCCATCATCTGGCTCGCGTACTTCGCCGGAGCCATCTTCGTCGTGACGGAGAGGCCGACCGGCGAGAGCGTCAGCTCGGCGACGGTCTGGATGAAGTAGATCGCGACCAGCCACATCGCGGCGGCCTTGTGGCCGTCACCCGCGATGGTCAGCGGCATCAGGAAGACGAAGAACGAGGCGCCGATCAGAACGAGGCCGGAGCTGAACTTGACGATCGTGCTCGGTTCCTTGCCGCGCCGGTTCAGCGCCAGCCAGAAGGCGGCGAAGACCGGGGCGAGGGCCATGATCAGGACCGGGTTGACCGACTGGTACCAGGAGACCGGGAAGTCCCAGCCGAAGACGCTGTTCTCGGCCGAGGACTCGGCGAAGATCGCGAGCGTCGAGCCGCCCTGGTCGTAGATCATCCAGAAGATGGCGGCGGCCACGAAGAACCAGATGTAGCCGGACATCTTCGACTGCTCGGTGGCGCTGAGCTCCTTGTCGCGCTTGATGCGCACCAGGACCATCACCGGGATGACGAGACCCGCGAGGGTGATCGGGACCAGCAGCCAGTTCAGCGTGTAGACGCCGGTGACGACCGTGCCGATGTAGAAGACGGCCGCGACGCCGAGCCAGATCATCGACTTGCGCAGCGTGGAGGCGCGCTCGTCCTTGGAGAGCGGCTTCGGGACGACGAGGCTGCGCTCGTTCAGGTGGCGGGTGCCGAACAGGAACTGGAGCACGCCGAGGCCCATGCCGAGGGCGGCGAGGGCGAAGCCGAGGTGCCAGTTGACGTTCTCGCCGACGGTGCCGATGATCAGCGGCGCCGCGAAGGCACCCATGTTGATGCCCATGTAGAAGATCGTGAAGCCACCGTCGCGGCGCGGGTCGTCCGGGCCGTCGTAGAGGTGGCCGACCATCGTCGAGATGTTGGACTTCAGCAGCCCGGAGCCTATGGCCACGAGCCCGAGGCCGGCGAAGAACGTGCCTTCGGAGGGCAGGGCCAGGGTCAGGTGGCCGAGCATGATGATTCCGCCGGCGATGGCGACGGTCTTGCGCGGACCCCAGACCCGGTCGCCGAACCAGCCGCCGGGCATGGCGAGCAGGTACACCAGCGACAGGTAGACCGAGTAGATCGCGGTCGCCGTGGCGGGCTTCATGTCGAGGCCGCCGGGCGCGATCAGGTAGAGCGGGAGCAGTGCCCGCATGCCGTAGTAGCTGAAGCGCTCCCACATCTCGGTCATGAAGAGAGTGGCCAGGCCGCGGGGGTGGCCGAAGAAGGTCTTCTCACCGGAACTGGGCGAGTCCTTCGTCAGGCTGGACGCCATGGTCGATCCTTGCTGGTCGGGACGCGACGCCTCGTGAGCTGTACGCGCCCGGTGGGGGGCAGCCGGCACCGGCGCGGCGTACCCCATCCCCACGCCTGAGGGGGACGTGCTCCGTGCGGCCGGGCTCCTGACGGAGATACGGCGGCGGAGCGGGGAAGAACCGCGTCGGGATCCACGCCCGTCGCGCGTCCTCACGCTCCGGGCCCGGCTCACAGGTCATTCACTCGTAGGAGCCGGCGGGAACCGGCCCCGCACACAGAAGGGACCCTTGGCGCTCATGGCTGCCCAAAGGTCCTTGAGTAGTGCAACAGGCGTTGGGACACCATACGACATGACACAGCGGCATATGGAAGGACTTGAGAGATGGATCACAGGTCCTGGTGGAACCACACTCCCATATTCAAAGGTCACCGTCCGCTTTGTGGCGCTGACCCGCAGGTGACGTCGTGGGCCTCACTCCGGGCACCCCGTCCGGACTACCATCAGTCCATGACCCGTGTACTGCTCGCCGAGGACGACGCATCCATCTCGGAGCCACTGGCCCGCGCACTGCGTCGGGAGGGCTACGAGGTCGAGGTCCGCCAGGACGGTCCGACCGCGCTCGACGCCGGACTCCAGGGCGGTATCGACCTGGTCGTCCTCGACCTGGGGCTGCCCGGGATGGACGGTCTCGAAGTCGCCCGCAGGCTCCGGGCCGGCGGCCACACCATTCCGATCCTGGTGCTGACGGCCCGCGCCGACGAGGTCGACACGGTCGTCGGTCTGGACGCGGGCGCCGACGACTACGTCACCAAGCCGTTCCGGCTCGCCGAGCTGCTCGCCCGGGTCCGCGCCCTGTTGCGCCGTGGGGCCTCCGAGCCCGTCCCGCCGCCCGCCACCCACGGGGTCAGGATCGACGTCGAATCGCACCGGGCCTGGATGGGCGACGAGGAACTCCAGCTCACCGCCAAGGAGTTCGACCTGCTGCGGGTCCTGGTCCGGGACGCCGGCCGGGTCGTCACCCGCGACCAGCTGATGCGCGAGGTCTGGGACACCACCTGGTGGTCCTCCACCAAGACCCTCGACATGCACATCTCCTGGCTGCGCAAGAAGCTCGGCGACGACGCCGCCAATCCGCGCTACATCGCCACCGTCCGGGGCGTCGGCTTCCGGTTCGAGAAGAGCTGACGTACGAAGCACGCATGCATCCTGAAGACCGCCCCGGAGACCGCTTCGGAGACCGCCCCGGAGACGACTCCTCCGGAGACCGCCCCGGAGTCCGCTCCGACGCGGGTGGCCACGTGCGTCCCGACGGCCTGATGAGGCGGGTATGCGCCGTCGGCTGATCAACTCCACGCTCGCCGTGGTGCTCGTCGTCATCGCCGTCTTCGGCGTCTCGCTGGTGATCGTGGAGACGCGCACCATCAGCGCGAGCGCCCAGGAGAGCGTCGAGTCCGAGGCGCTCCGGCTGATCAGCGTGGTCGACAGCCGGCTGCTGGGCGCGGAGCGGATCAACCCCGGGGTGCTGGCCGAGCAGATCGACCCCAAGCGGTACGCGCTGGTCGAGATCCCCGGCCGCGAGCCCATCGCCGTCGGCGAGCGCCCCGTCGGCAGCGTCCTGCGCGCCGTCGAGACCGGGGAGCAGGGCGAGAGGGTCACCGTCGAGGAGTCCCGCTCGGCCGTCACCCGCGAGGTCGGGCGCACGCTCCTGATCATCGGTGCGGTGGCGCTGCTCGCGATCGTCTCGGCCGTGCTGCTCGCCGTACGCCAGGCGAACCGGCTGACCTCCCCGCTCACCGACCTCGCCGAGACCGCCGAACGCCTCGGCTCCGGGGACCCCCGCCCGCGCCACAAGCGGTACGGGGTGCCCGAGCTGGACCGGGTCGCCGACGTCCTGGACTCCTCGGCCGAGCGCATCGCCCGGATGCTGACCGCCGAACGCCGGCTGGCCGCGGACGCCTCACACCAGCTGCGGACGCCGCTGACCGCGCTCTCCATGCGGATCGAGGAGATCTCGGTCACCGACGACCCCGACACGGTGAAGGAGGAGGCGAACATCGCCCTCACCCAGGTCGAGCGCCTCACCGACGTCGTCGAGCGGCTCCTGACGAACTCCCGCGACCCGCGCACCGGCTCCGCCGTCGTCTTCGACCTCGACGAGATCGTCAAGCAGCAGATCGAGGAGTGGCGCCCCGCCTACCGCAGCGCCGGCCGCGCACTGGTCTGCTCCGGCAAGCACGGGCTGCGGGCCGTCGGCACCCCGGGAGCGGTCGCCCAGGTCCTGGCGGCGCTGATCGAGAACTCCCTCATGCACGGCGGCGGCACCGTCGCCCTGCGCACCCGGGTCACCGGCAACCAGGCGGTCATCGAGGTCACCGACGAGGGCCCCGGCGTCCCCGCCGAACTGGGGGCGCGGATCTTCGAGCGGACCATCAGTGGCCGCAACTCCACCGGCATCGGCCTGGCCGTGGCCCGCGATCTCTCGGAGGCGGACGGCGGCCGGCTGGAGCTGCTCCAGCAGCACCCGGCGGTCTTCGCGCTCTTCCTCAGCCGGGTCCCGGTCGAACGCAGGACTCCTGAGCGCCCGGTGCGCTGAACGACGGATCCGCTGCGCCACCGGACCTGAGCGCCCGGTGCGCTGAACAACGACGGGCGCGGCGCGTCAGTTCCGTACGGGGTCGGGTGCTACCCGTTCTTCCGTCGGCCTGCGCTGCTCCAGAAACCGTTCCGCGCTCAGCACGGCCTCCTTGGCGGGCAGGGTCTTGAAGACCCAGGTCCGGTAGGACCAGAAGCGGAACAGGGTGGCGACCCCGATGCCGACGATCTTGAAGACATTGCTCTGGACCGGGGTGTTCCAGCCGAAGCCGTACGTCGCCAGGTACAGCACGCCGGTCTCGATCACCGCGCCCGCCGCGCTGAACAGCAGGAAGAGGGCCAGCTCACGGGTCCGGCCGGTCTTGTCGCGGTCCCGGTAGGTCCAGTAGCGGAAGCCCACGTAGTTGAAGAGGATCGCGACGAACGTCGCCACCACACTCGCCCGGACCACCTGGAGGTCCGTCGTGTGGCGCAGCAGGTTGAAGACCGCGATATTGACCAGCAGGCCGAAAGCGCCGACCGCGCCGAACTTGGCGACCTCCCGGGCCAGCAGCTCAAGCCGGGCCCGCAGTGCGCCCCGTTCGCTCATGGTGATCGCTGGCCCCGTCCGTCGGAAGGCGTCTGGAAGACGTGTCGACGCAAGCACGTCAACTCCGCCATGCTAACCAGCCCGCGCGTGTGACGCCCGTGAGTCCGCGGGGGCGGTGGCCGGACCGCATCCGTACGGCCGTCCGGGAACCACCGGCGTGGCGGATACCCTGGAGACGTGACGTTCCCGGTAGTCGGCATGGTCGGCGGCGGTCAGCTCGCCCGCATGACCCACGAGGCGGGCATCCCCCTCGGCCTGAAATTCAAGCTGCTCAGTGACACCCCCCAGGACTCGGCGGCCCAGGTGGTGAGCGAGGTCGTCATCGGCGACTATCGCGACCTGGACACGCTGCGCGCCTTCGCGCGCGGCTGCGACGTGATCACCTTCGATCACGAGCACGTGCCGACCGAGCATCTGCGGGCCCTGGAGGCGGACGGCATCCCCGTGCGCCCCGGCCCCGATGCCCTGGTGCACGCCCAGGACAAGGGGGTGATGCGCGCCAGGCTCGCGGAGATCGGCGCCCCCTGTCCCCGTAACCGCATCGTGAGCGACCCGGCCGACGCCGCCGCGTTCGCCGAGGAGGTCGGCGGCTTCCCCGTCATCCTCAAGACCGTGCGCGGCGGCTACGACGGCAAGGGCGTGTGGGTGGTCCGCTCCGAGGCGGACGCCGCCGACCCGTTCCGCGCCGGGGTCCCGGTCCTCGCGGAGGAGAAGGTCGACTTCGTACGGGAGCTGGCGGCCAACATCGTCCGCTCGCCGCACGGCCAGGCCGTCGCCTACCCGGTCGTCGAGTCCATCCAGGTCGACGGCGTCTGCGACACGGTGATCGCCCCCGCCCCCGAGCTGGACGAGGCGTTGGCCGGCGAGGCCCAGCAGCTCGCGCTGCGCATCGCCGCCGAGCTGGGCGTCGTCGGACACCTCGCGGTCGAGCTGTTCGAGACGCGTGGACCCGACGGGAAGCCCGGCATCCTGGTCAACGAGCTGGCGATGCGCCCGCACAACTCGGGCCACTGGACCCAGGACGGCGCGATCACCTCCCAGTTCGCCAACCACGTACGGGCGGTCCTCGACCTCCCCCTCGGCGACCCGCGCCCGCGCGCCCCCTGGACGGTCATGTGCAACGTCCTGGGCGGCGACTACCCGGACATGTACCAGGCGTATCTGCACTGCATGGCCCGCGACCCGCAGCTCAAGATCCACATGTACGGCAAGGACGTGAAGCCCGGCCGCAAGGTCGGCCACGTCAACACCTACGGCGACGACCTGGCGGACGTGCGGGAGCGCGCCCGGCACGCGGCCGACTACCTGCGAGGAACGATCACCGAATGACTTCCCCCGGCACCGGATCCCCCGCCGCCCCACTCGTAGGCATCGTCATGGGCTCGGACTCCGACTGGCCCGTCATGGAGGCCGCCGCCAAGGCGCTCGACGAGTTCGAGATCCCCTACGAGGTCGATGTCGTCTCCGCCCACCGCATGCCGCACGAGATGATCGCGTACGGCGAGCGGGCCGCGGGCCGCGGCCTGAAGGCGATCGTCGCGGGCGCGGGCGGCGCCGCCCATCTGCCCGGCATGCTGGCGTCCGTCACCCCGCTGCCGGTCATCGGCGTGCCGGTGCCGCTGAAGTACCTGGACGGCATGGACAGCCTGCTCTCCATCGTCCAGATGCCGGCCGGGGTCCCCGTCGCCACCGTCTCCGTCGGCGGCGCGCGCAACGCCGGGCTGCTGGCCGCCCGGATCCTCGCCGCGCACGACTCCGCGCTCCAGGACCGGATGCGGGAGTTCCAGCAGGAGCTGAACGACCAGGCCACCGAGAAGGGCAAACGTCTGCGCGCCAAGGTCCAGGGCGCGGACTCCTTCGGCTTCGGAAAGTAGGGGGCGGCACATGAACGACGCCTATCTGGAGCGGGCCCGCGAGCTCCTCGCCGCCCACCCCGTCGTCGACGGCCACAACGACCTCCCTTGGGCCCTGCGCGAACAGGTCGGCTACGACCTCGACGCCCGGGACATCGCCGCCGACCAGCGCGGCCTGCTCCACACCGACCTGAGCAGGCTGCGGGCCGGCGGGGTCGGCGGCCAGTTCTGGTCGGTGTACGTCCGCACCGACCTGACCGGCGACGCGGCCGTCAGCGCCACCCTGGAGCAGATCGACGTCGTCGGCGAGCTGATCGCCCGCTATCCGACGCACCTGCGGCGGGCGCTCACCGCCGACGACCTGGAGAAGGCCCGCGCCGAGGGCCGTATCGCCTCCCTGATGGGCGCCGAGGGCGGCCACTCCATCAACAATTCGCTGGGCACCCTGCGCGCCCTGTACGACCTGGGCGTCCGCTACATGACGCTCACCCACAACGACAACATCGACTGGGCCGACAGCGCGACGGACCTGCCGCGCCTCGGCGGCCTCACCGCCTTCGGCCACGAGGTCGTCCGCGAGATGAACCGCGTCGGCATGCTGGTCGACCTCTCGCACGTCGCGGACGGCGTCATGCGCGACGCGCTCGCCACCAGCACCGCGCCGGTGATCTTCTCGCACTCCTCGGCCCGAGCCGTCTGCGACCACCCGCGCAACATCCCCGACGACGTGCTCGCGGCCCTCCCGGCCAACGGCGGCGTCGCGATGGCGACCTTCGTCCCGAAGTTCGTGCTGCCCGAGGCCGTCGCCTGGACCCTGGCCGCCGACCGCAACATGCGCGAGCACGGCCTGCACCACCTCGACACCACCCCGGCCGCGATGCGCATCCACGAGGACTTCGAGGCGGCCAACCCGCGCCCCGAGGCCACCGCGTCGACCATCGCGGACCACCTCGACCACATGCGCGCGGTCGCGGGCGTCGACCACATCGGCATCGGCGGCGACTACGACGGCACGGCGTTCACCCCGCGCGGCCTGGAGGACGTCTCCGGCTACCCGAACCTCATCGCCGAACTGCTGCGGCGCGGCTGGTCCGAGGGCGACCTCGCCAAGCTGACCTGGCAGAACTCCGTACGGGTGCTGCGCGACGCGGAAGCCGTCGCCCGCGACGAGCAGAGCGGGCGCGGCCCGTCCCACGCGACGATCACGGAGCTGGACGGCCCGCTCGGCTGACGCCGGGTGGGGGTCACGGCTCTGGGATGGCCCGCACGGCTGACGCCGCAAGGTCTCCGCGCCCACCGCCGCGTACGGTCCGCCCGGACCGAGGGCGAGCGCCCCCGAAGCGCTCGCCCGTGCGGCGCCGGCCTTCAGGCCTTCGGGCGGCCCATCGCCCGGTACGTCCAGCCGGCCTCGCGCCACACCGCACTGTCCAGGGCGTTGCGGCCGTCCAGGATGATCCGGCGGGCGGCCACCTCGCCCAGCTCCGCCGGGTCCAGCTCGCGGAACTCGCGCCACTCCGTCAGGTGCAGCACCACGTCCGCCCCGCGCACCGCCTCCAGCGCGGAGGCGGCGTAGCCGAGCGTCGGGAACAGCCGCCGGGCGTTGTCCATCCCCTTCGGGTCGAACACGGTCACCTGGCCACCCTGGAGGTGGATCTGCCCGGCGACGTTGAGCGCGGGGGAGTCGCGTACGTCGTCGGAGTCGGGCTTGAACGCGGCGCCCAGCACCGCCACCCGCTTGCCGAGGAACGAGTCGCCGCCCACCGCCTCCCGGGCCAGCTCCACCATGTGGCCGCGGCGGCGCATGTTGATGGAGTCGACCTCGCGGAGGAAGGTGAGCGCCTGGTCCGCGCCCAGCTCGCCGGCGCGTGCCATGAAGGCGCGGATGTCCTTGGGCAGGCAGCCGCCGCCGAAGCCGATCCCGGCCCGCAGGAACTTCTTCCCGATGCGTTCGTCGTGCCCGATGGCCTCCGCGAGCTTCACGACGTCCCCGTCGGCGGCCTCGCACACCTCGGCCATCGCGTTGATGAAGGAGATCTTGGTGGCCAGGAAGGAGTTGGCGGAGGTCTTCACCAGCTCGGCGGTCGGGAAGTCGGTCACCACGAACGGCGAGCCCTCCGCGACCGGCACGGCGTACACCTCGCGCAGGAGCTTCTCGGCCCCGTCGCTCGCGACCCCGACGACGATCCGGTCGGGGTGCAGGGTGTCGTTCACGGCGAAGCCCTCGCGGAGGAACTCCGGGTTCCAGGCCAGCTCGACGTCGGCGCCCGCCGGAGCCAGCTCGGCGAGGCGGACCGCGAGGCGGGCGGCGGAGCCCACCGGGACGGTCGACTTGCCGACGACCAGGGCGGGCCGGGTCAGGTGCGGGGCCAGCGAATCGAAGGCGCTGTCGACGTAGCTCATGTCGCAGGCGTACTCGCCGTGCTTCTGCGGGGTGTTCACACAGACGAAGTGGACGTCGCCGAACTCCCCGACCTCCTCCCAGGAGGTGGTGAAGCGCAGCCGCCCGGTGGATCCCTCGATACCGGCGACGTGCCGCTGGAGCATTTCCTCCAGGCCCGGCTCGTACATCGGCACGCGGCCGGTGGAGAGCAGCTCGATCTTCTCCGGTACGACATCGAGCCCCAGGACCTCGAAGCCCAGCTCGGCCATGGCCGCAGCATGGGTGGCGCCGAGATAGCCGGTGCCGATCACAGTGATCCTGAGGGCCATGGAGTGCTCCTGGAAGATACGGACGGACGTGCGGACCGAGCATAGTCGGGGACCTGTAGGCCGGAATTCACCGCTCTATCTGTCCGCTGCGCCGGATATGTCCCACCCCTGTCGGGAAGCTCACGTACGCGGCACGTATGCCTTCGGGCGGCAGGCGCACTAAAATTGAGTTACTTAACGGTAGTTAGCATCTGGGGAGTGAGCGTCTTGGCGGGTTCGACCGATTTCGACCTGTACCGTCCGGCCGAGGAGCACGACATGCTCCGCGAGACCATCCGCGCGCTCGCCGAGACGAAGATCGCCCCCTTCGCCGCCGCGGTCGACGAGGAGAGCCGCTTCCCGCAGGAGGCGCTGGACGCCCTGGTCGCCTCGGACCTGCACGCCGTCCACGTCCCGGAGGAGTACGGCGGCGCAGGCGCCGACGCGCTCGCCACGGTCATCGTGATCGAGGAGGTGGCCCGCGCCTGCGCCTCCTCCTCCCTCATCCCGGCCGTCAACAAGCTCGGCTCGCTCCCGGTGATCCTCTCCGGCTCCGAGGAGCTGAAGCGCAAGTACCTGGGCCCGCTCGCCAAGGGCGACGCGATGTTCTCGTACGCCCTCTCCGAGCCGGACGCCGGCTCCGACGCGGCGGGCATGAAGACGAAGGCCGTGCGCGACGGCGACTTCTGGGTCCTCAACGGCGTGAAGCGCTGGATCACCAACGCGGGTGTCTCCGAGTTCTACACGGTCATGGCCGTCACCGACCCGACCAAGCGCTCCAAGGGCATCTCCGCGTTCGTCGTCGAGAAGTCCGACGAGGGCGTCTCCTTCGGCGCCCCGGAGAAGAAGCTCGGCATCAAGGGCTCCCCGACCCGCGAGGTCTACCTCGACAACGTGCGCATCCCCGCCGACCGGATGATCGGCGAGGAGGGCACCGGCTTCGCCACCGCGATGAAGACCCTGGACCACACCCGCGTCACCATCGCGGCCCAGGCCATCGGCATCGCCCAGGGCGCGCTGGACTACGCCAAGGGGTACGTCCAGGAGCGCAAGCAGTTCGGCAAGCCGATCGCGGACTTCCAGGGCATCCAGTTCATGCTCGCCGACATGGCGATGAAGCTGGAGGCGGCCCGCCAGCTCACCTACTCGGCCGCCGCCAAGTCCCAGCGCGTCGACGGCGACCTCACGTTCTTCGGCGCCGCGGCCAAGTGCTTCGCCTCCGACGTCGCCATGGAGGTCACCACGGATGCCGTGCAGCTGCTCGGCGGCTACGGCTACACGCGGGACTACCCGGTCGAGCGCATGATGCGCGACGCCAAGATCACCCAGATCTACGAGGGCACGAACCAGGTCCAGCGGATCGTGATGGCCAGGAACCTGCCGTAGCAGGGATCTCGCGGGCCGGAGCCGCCCTGAGGGCGCCGACGACCTGGGAAGGCCGCTGAACAGCACGCCGCACGACTGCCCCCGGCGGCCCCGCCGGGGGCAGTCGTGTCGTCGGTCTCCGTGATGGTCCGCCGGCGTGCGGGGGAAACTCAGGGGGCGAGCGCGTCCCTCTCCGGATCGCCGTCGTCGCGTGGGTCCGAGTCGTGGAAGACGATCTCCGCGCGGACAGGCCGGTCGGTCGCGGACGGCCTGGACCACGCGACGCGCATTTTCATCGGCTTGAAGCCGTGCGGGCCACTGTTCCGGGAACGGGCCAGTGTCACTCCGTCCTCACTGGGGAAGAGGATGACCGACAGAATCAGTGCGGCCACCGCGAGGGCAGCGGGCACGAGAGTCCGGGATTCGCCCCCCGAGCCGCTGCTGATCATCCTCGCCGTGAGCGTGATGAGTATCGCGAGTGCGGCCGTCGCGATGAGCCCGATGGCAAGCCACAGCCGCTGGCGCGCCTTGGCGCGTGCCCGACTGCGCAACCGGAAGGCGACCATGTCACCACAGGTGGCACACCGCAGATACCCGGTTCGGACGCCCTCGGGCGGCCGGTCGACCCAGGCGGTCTGGATCCGGTAGTAGTGGTAGGTGACCGATGCGCGGTGCTCGGTGTGCGTCATATGGATCAGCCGCATTCCGACCCTGGGCCCGATCTGCTGCACTCCGCCCTCCGTCCTCGCCCGCCGCGGACATTCCCGGTCGGACCAAGGTATGGCTGAACTCGTGGTCATGCCCAGGCAGTTGACGATGAATGCACCGTCTCCCCTCCCATCCGCCCCGTGCCGCGGCCGGTGGGAACCGCCCTACCGCGGCGCGACGGCCGCCAGCTCTCCCCGTACGGCCGTTCCGTCCGGCCAGGTCCATCCGGCGACGAGTCGGCCCGGCGCCCCCTGTTCGGCTTCCGACGCCCGCAGGACGCGGTTGATCCGGATGTCGGCCCCCTGGTCGGCGCCGGCCCCGTGCACGACGACGGTCGGGTCGGGGGTGTCGCTCACGCTCTGTTGCTGCGGCTCCGCCTCGCCGCGCAGAAGAGCGCTCAACTGCGCCAGCACCACCGGGTCGTGGGCGCCGTCGTAGATCCACCGGGTGCCGAGCACCCCGTGCTCGGAGGTGCCGATCAGCGTTGCGCCGGAGGCACCCTCCAGCGCCGCGCCGCGGTAGCCCAGCGGCACCAGATACGCCACCGGCTCCTGCCCGGCCGCGTCCGCCACGACCATGAACTCGATCCCGACCTCCCCTGCCGGATCGTCCAGCCGGAACCCTCCGGCCTTGACCAGGTCCGGCGTCTCGCCGGAGCCCACGTACCAGCTCTGCTTCGGCAACCAGCCGGAGAGGAGTTCCAGCTTGGTGGGCGACATGGTGGTGCGGTGGATGGATGCCATGCGGGCTCCCTGATGCGTAGGTCCGGGCCCGCCCTCGCGACGGGTGTGTCCGAACCTATAGAGAACGCTCGCGTTCGGCCCAGGGAGTTCGGCCGGCCCGGTGGAGGCGGCTGGCCGGCCCGGCAGTGGGCGGCACGCGCTCGGCATTGCCTGATCAGACGCCGAGCTCTGCCCTCACAGCCCTGGCGCCGCATCTCCATGTCCCTGTATCCAGGAACTTCAGGCCGTCGATCACGGAAAGGGGCTCTCGGTGCGGACGCAGGCCGGAGAGAGAGGAACGGGTGAGGGCAAGCAGCGCCGGACCTCCGGGACCACGCGGGCGGAAGCCCCACCCGCCCGGCCGGGCTCGTCCCCGCCGCAGGGCTACCTCGTCCAGCAGAGCGCCGTGGGCAATGCCGCTGTCGTGCAGATGCTCCGCGACGCCGCCCATCGTGGGGCGCAGGAGCAGCACCAGCACGGGGACGGGTGTGGCCACCAGCAGTCCGAACA
Source organism: Streptomyces sp. rh34 (assembly GCF_002551245.1). GTDB lineage: Bacteria > Actinomycetota > Actinomycetes > Streptomycetales > Streptomycetaceae > Streptomyces. Next base: position 4,825 of record NZ_NTGZ01000159.1, on the reverse strand, counting down.
GGCGGCCCCCGCGGTGCAGCGGTCCGCCGTCCACGATGTCCTGCGCACCGGTGGCCGGCCCCTCGACGACGCCACCCGCACCGACATGGAGAACCGGCTCGGCGCCGACTTCTCCGACGTCCGCATTCACAACGATTCCGCCGCGAAGGCGTCGGCCGCCGAAGTCGGGGCCCGCGCGTACACCAGTGGCAGCCACGTCGTCATCGGCGACGGCGGCGACGGCAAGCACACCCTCGCCCACGAACTCACCCACGTCATCCAGCAGCGCCAGGGGCCCGTCGCCGGAACTGACAACGGATCAGGGCTCAGAGTCTCCGACCCCTCCGACCGTTTCGAACGCGAAGCCGAGGCCAACGCGACGCGGGCGATGCGTGGTCCGGCTCCCGTGCAGTTGCTCACCGATGGCCGCGAGGAGGCCATCGCGCGGCGTGCCACCGCGGAGCCGGCGGTGCAGCGGACGGCAGCGGGGCAGGCGACAGACCTCCAGTTCCGGACCCACAGGCTGGAGGCGGGCACCGTCGCCTTCAAGGGCGGCGATTGGGCGGACGGCCAGGCACTGATAGCGGCGGCCGCGACCTTCCACACCAACGGTGAGTGGGGGGCCTGCTACCTGGGCACGCCGGCCAACGTCTCGGTGGGGTACATGGAGGAGGGGAACAGCCTCCTGCAGATCACCCTGACAGAACCCCTCAAACTCCTTGAGATCTATGGCCGCACAGCGGATGAGGGAAGCATCGGTGGAGATGAGAAGGCCGCGATGGTCAAGGCGGCGAGGAACTACCCGGCCGGGCCCTACCTGATGGACTCCATCCTGGCGGACGGGTACGACGGGGCGTTCATGAACGCCGATGACGAGGGCCGCGGCAACAAGGAGATCATTCTCCACTGGTCGCGAGTGGCGGATGTGTGCGAGGCCGTACTGGCGAATCCTCAGCCCCAGTGGAACCGGCGTGAGTACCGGTTCAACGACCTTCCGTAACAGCCACGGACGGGGCCGGCACCGGCCGGGCCCGTCTGCCGGACCCACCCGCCGGACCCAGCCGGGCCCGAGCCACGGAAGCCGCAGCGCCCCGCGCGGCGGAAGGTGCTCCCGCCCGGGGGCTACGTCCACGGGCGCGGTCAACCCCGATCCGCTCCTCGGCCTTTCGGGTCGGGCAGGCCCTAGCGGACGACCTCGAAGACGTTCTTCTGGATGCCGTTGGCGTACGCCTCGTGCTCGACCAGCTTCAGCTTCTGGGCGTCCTTGTCCGTGTCGCTGAACAGGCGCTTGCCCGCGCCGAGCAGGAGCGGGAAGACGAGCAGGTGGTACCGGTCGATCAGGTCGGCGTCCGCGAGGTTCCGGTTCAGTTCGGTGCTGCCGTGGACGATGATCGGGCCGCCCTCGGTCTCCTTCAGGGCGGCGACCTCGTCGAGCGACCGCAGGATCGTGGTCTCGCCCCAGTCGGAGACCAGGTCGCCGTCGGTCAGCTTGGTGGAGACGACGTACTTCGGCATCGCCTTGTACCCGGTGAACTCCTCCATGCCCGGCCACACCGGGCTGAACGCCTCGTAGCTCGCCCGGCCCAGCAGCAGGGCGGTGGCCTCCTCCTGCTCCTGGCCCTTGATGGCGTACGCCTCCGGCAGGAACTCCATGTCCTTGAACGTCCACCCCGAGTTCCGGTAGCCGGGCTCGCCGCCCGGGGCCTCCATGACGCCGTCGAGCGAAACGAAGGCAGTGCTGATCAGGGTGCGCATCAGGTCTCCTGGCTGTGTCGTGGCGGGCCCCGGTCGGTGCCCGGCGTCGGCTCTCAGTCTTACGGAAGTGCAGACCGCGCACCTCGCGAGAACTCATCGGTCCCACACCGCGCACCGTCCCCGACCACACCCCGGCCCCGGCCGGTAGCCTCCCTCCCCATGACCGAACTCGACAGGCTGACCGCCCTCTTCAGCGCCCTGGGTGCGGATGACGACGCCCGCGACTGGGCCGAGTCCGAGGCGGAGGAGGGGCTGCCGCAACTCGCCCGCTACCGCCTCCTGCGGACGGTGTGGCAGGACGTCGACGCCTGGGGCACGGCGGCGCCCCGGTGGGTGGACGCCTACCGCAGCGACGGGGCGGCGGCCGACGCCGTCGACCGGGCCCTCGCGGCCGGGCTCACCCCCGAGGACCTCGGCGCACTGGCCCGTGAGGTCGCCAGGGAGACTGCGTTCGGGGTGCTGTACGCGCTGGCGGACCCGGCGGACGGGTCGCTCCCGGCGGAGGTGGAGGCGCAGTTGCCCGGCTGGCGCCTGGCGGAGCTGAACCCTGCCGGCGCACCGACCGGTCGCCATCTCGACGCCCTCCACGAGGACTTCGCCGAACTCGAACCGAAGGGAGCCGTGTCATGACCGTCCTGCCGGTGCTACGGGAGACGGGCGCCCAGAAGAGGATGGGACAGCCGTGGCCATGAACAAGAAGTACCTGGTGCTGCCCGCCGTGCTCGCTGTCGCGGCAGCGGTCGCCGCGACGGTCCACCTCTGGCCGACGGAGCTCAAGAAGCTGCGCGAGCAGAATCTGTGCCCCGGAATGCTGACGGAGCAGACCGCGGGGCTGCTCCAGGACGGCAAAAGGCTCCCCGGCGCGGCTTCCCGCCGCGCCAGGCGGCCATGGCGTCACTTGCCGACGACGCTCCACGCGCCGTCGCCGACCGCGGCGGCGCTGTTGAGGGCGGCCCACGCGGCGGCGTCGAGCTTGAGGGCGTCGAGGAGGTAGGCGGAGACCGCGTCGGCGACGAGGGCGACGCGGTCGGGATCCTCGTCGGTGGTCTCGGCTGCCATCTCGCCGGCGAGGCCGCCCAGGGTGTGCTCGCCCTCGGCGACGGTGAGCAGGCCCTTCGGGGACGGGCTGAGGTGGTAGGCGTCGGTGAACCACTCCGGCCCCCGGGTGGAGAGCTGGGACCGGTCCTTGCCGCCCGCGACGACCAGGGCCGGGGTGGTCATCGTGGAGTAGTCCGGCCTCATGAACGGAAGGTGTTCGGCCGCGAACGGGGTGAGCGTGTCGCCGGTCCCGGTCGCGGCGATCAGCGCGCCGGCCGAGACGGCGGCGTGGGAGAAGTCCTCCCCGGGTATGCCGTCGGCGTCCAGCACACGCGCCCCGAGCAGCGCGCCGGCGGTCTGGGCGCCCCAGGAGTGGCCGACGACCGCTATGCGCTCGCGGTCGACGCGGGTCTCCAGGCCGCCGGCCTGGCGAAGGATGTCGCCGAGGCCGTCGAGGACCGCGTGGAGATCGGCGATCCGGACGCGCCAGATGGTGGCGAAGCGCGGGTCGTCCCACCCGATGCCGTTGCGGCGGGAGTCCAGGTGGGTGGGCTGCACGACGACGAATCCGGCGGCTGCCCACCGGTCGACGAGGGGTTCGTATCCGTCGAGGGACCAGGCGTTGCCGTGGGAGAACACGATGACGGGAAGGTCGTGGCCCGACAGGGGGGCGGTGACCTTCACCTGGAGGTCGACGCTGCGGCCGGGCGCGGGAACGGTGATCGGCTTGACCGCGACGATCCGCCGGTCGAGGTCGCGGCCGAGGCCGAGGTGGCTGGAAGGCATGGGGGACCTGCGCTTTCTCCATGGGGACGCTCTGCCATACTTTGGCGGAGCGTCGTTCCGCCAATTTAGCGGAACATTGTTCCGCGAGTAAAGGGAGAGTCTCGTGCCGGAATCGGTCGGAGTACGTCAGGCGCAGGCGCAGCGCACCCGCGACGGTGTGCTGGCGGCTGCGGCGGCGGTCTTCGTGGACCAGGGCGTCCAGGCCCCCATCCGCGACATCGCCGAACGCGCCGGCGTCGGTGTCGGCACGATCTACCGGAACTTCCCGACGCGGGCGGACCTCGTCACCGCCGTCTACCGGCACCAGATCGACACCTGCGCCGCACTCGCGCCCCGGCTCCTGGAGGAATCGGCCTCCCCGTTCACCGCCCTGACCCGCTGGGTGGACGCGTTCGTCGAGTTCCTGGTGACGAAGCACGGCCTCGGTGCGGCCCTGGGGTCCGGTGATCCGGGGCTGGAGAACCTCCACGCCCTCATGCTCGACACCCTGGTCCCGGCCTGCGCGACGCTGCTCGACGCCTGCGTCGCCGCCGAGGAGATCAGCCCGGACGTCACCGGCTACACGCTCATGCGCGCCATCGGGAACCTCTGCATCACCGGCCCCGACTACGACCGGGCCGACGCCGGGCGCATGGTCGCGACCCTCCTCGCCGGATGCCGTCGTCAGGCGTGGTGAGAAGGCCCGACCGCGCGTCCACCGCGTGACGGTCGGCGTGCGCGCCTACGCCGCCTCCCCGTACTGGGCCCGGCAGTCGCGGCAGTGGCCCGGGTCCGGGGACCGGAAGGCGCGGTCGCAGCCCTCGCAGGTCTGGAAGGGGGTGACGGGCGCCCGGCGGACCGGGGTCAGCTCCTGGGCGCCGGGGAGCGGCGGCGGCAGGAGCACGGTGAGGCGGTGTCTGACGATCTTCGCCGGGTACTTGGGAGGCTGCGGGAGCTCGGTCGTCAGAGCGTGGCGGATGGCGTCGGTGAGCGCGCCGCGCTCCAGCCAGGCAGCCGCGCCGGGGACCAGCTCCTCGATGTCGTCCTCGGAGAGCACCAGCTCCGGCGCGTGACGCCGAAGGTCGGCGAGCAGCGCGGAGGCGGCCCGGTGCAGCTCCGGGGTGAGCTCACGGGGCTGGGGGAGCGGCCGACGCGGCGGCTTGGGCGTGATGCGCGACGGTACGTGGACCGGCGGGTGCGCTTCTTCCGGTACGGGGGTGGGCTCGGGCGCAGGTGGGGGCGTGGGCGCAGGGGCGGGCGCCACGGGCGCCACGACCGGCCCCGGCGT
>NZ_NTGZ01000158.1 GCF_002551245.1 Streptomyces sp. rh34 | reverse complement strand
GCTCAGAGATGTGTATAAGAGACAGGCGCAGGGCCGCCTCGCCGCGCTTCACCTCGCTGAGGGCGCTGCGCAGCTTGCGGTGCAGCGACTCGGCCTCCTTGCGGGCCGCCTCCAGCTCGGTGCGCAGCCGCTCGGTCTCGGCGCGGGTGTGGGCACGGGCCCGCTCCAGCTCCTCGCGCAGGTGCTCCAGTTCGCGCCGGGTCTCCTCGTCGGCCCGTTCCGCGTCGGCGCGCTGGACCTCCTCGCCGGCCGATTCGACCAGCTTGACCCAGCCCACCGGGCGCAGCACGTAGGCGGCCGCGGCCACATCGAGGGGATCGGCGGCGGCGGGCGGCGAGCCGGCTTCCAGCGCGCCGGTCAGCTCGGGCTGGGACTGGCCGAGCCGCTCACCGATGCGCTGCCGGAAGAGGGCGTCGCTCTCCAGCGCGGCGGCCATCGCGTTTCCCGCGAACTTCGCCCGCCGGGTCGGGGTGAACCGGGCGTACTGTCGTAGCTGGGCGGGCAGTTCGGCGACGGTCAGTCCACCGAAGGCGTCCGCGACCAGCGCGACGACCCGCCGTCGCACACCCTCGGGCAGCGGACGGCCGAGCGCCTCTGCACCGCCGTCGGCCTCATCGGCCGGTCCGGCGCCGCTGGTCGGCTGATCCACCGTCCGTCACCCCATAGATGTGTGATGGGTGCGCTCCCTCAGGAAGCGGCACCCGGCCTGTCCACCAGTTCGATCTGGTCCACCGCGTTGCACCAACGGCAGCGGACCGACTCGATGGTCTCACTGACGACCTCCCGCTCCTCGACACTCGACTCACCGGCCAGGTCGAGGTGCACGTACTCCACGACCTTGGAGGAGCGGGTCACGTCGAAGCGCGTGAGATTGCCGCACAGCGTGCAGCGCCAGCGCGTCCCGTCCGTCGGCAGGGGAACCGTCGTCATCGTTGCGTCCTCTTTCGTCGTCTCCAGGAGCCCGCGCCGGGCGCGCCGCCGCGACTCCGCCTGTCTACGTCAAGGATCTCGCGGTGCGCCGTCGAACTGCGGAAGTCCTGGCGTAACCCTACGGCCTCGCGTACGGGCACCGGCACGGCGAGGCGCTCCGTCCCGGTCCCCCACCGGTACGTCATGCTCTGTACATGATCGAGTGGCGGCAGGCCGACTGGCGGACCACGGCCCGGAGGATCCGGGAGGCGGCGGCGTCGAGCGGCGCCCCGGTCACCTACGGACTGATCGGCGCCTGCGGCGTGATCTTCCTGATCAGCCCGCTCTCCGGGTTCGGCGGTGCCGCCCACCGGAGCGAGGACGCGCTGCTCGCCGCTCAGGCGGGGTATTTCGAGCGGTGGGGGGTGATCCCCGCCGAGCTGTGGGAGGGGTCGGCGCACGCGCTGATCACACCGTTCACGGCGCTGTTCGTGCACGGCAGCTGGCTGCACCTGCTGGGGAACCTGCTGTTCCTGTACGTGTTCGGCGCGATGGCCGAGGAGCGCATGGGCCGGGTGCGGTTCGCCCTGTTCTACCTGGGCTGCGGCTATGTGGCCCTGGTCTGCTACGCGGCGGCGCACGCCGACTCCGAGCAGACGCTGGTCGGGGCGTCGGGGGCGATCTCCGCGGTGCTCGGGGCGTTCCTGTACCTGTTCCCCAGGACCCGGGTGACCAGCCTGTTCCCGTTTCTCTTCTTCCTGCCGCTGCGCTTCCCCGCCTGGATCGTGCTGGCCTTCTGGTTCGGGCTCCAGTGGGCGGCGGCGCAGGGGGCGGGCAGCGGTCCCGGGGTGGCGTATCTGGCGCATGTGGCGGGCTTCGCGGCCGGGTTCCTCTACGCCTGGGGACGTTATGGGCGTACGGCTAGAGTGAAGGTTCCAGCCACGGCCACCGAGGGAGACAGCCAGCCGTGATCACCGCGATCGTGCTCATCAAGACCAGCGTGGACCGGATTCCGGAGATCGCCGAGGCCATCGCCGCGCTGGACAGCGTCAGCGAGGTCTTCTCCGTCACCGGCAGCCACGACCTGATCGCCATGGTCCGGGTCGCCAAGCACGACGACCTCGCCGATGTCATCCCCGGCCGGATCAGCAAGATCCCGGGCGTCGAGGGCACCGACACCCACGTGGCGTTCCGTACGTACTCCCAGCACGACCTGGAAGCGGCCTTCTCCATCGGCCTCGACGTGTAGGCGCCCCGGCGACGCGCCTCGGCCGGGGACAGGCAGCGCGCCTGTCCCCGGCCGAGGTGTTTCATCAGGACGTGTCTCAGAGCTGGGCGGCTTCGCCTCGGTCCGGGACGCAGCGGCCGTCCTCGGTCCGGTAGTTCCACCGGGCTCCCTCGCGGACCAGCTCGGAGACCGCGCGCAGGAATCGGTCGATGTGCTCGTCGGGCGTACCGGCGCCGAAGCTGACGCGGATCGCGTTGAGCGAGCGTTCGCCCGGCTCCGCCTCCGGCGCGCCGCACTCGCCCGGGTCCTGCGGGTCGCTGCCGAGCAGGGTGCGCACCAGCGGGTGGGCACAGAAGAGGCCGTCGCGCACGCCGATGCCGTACTCGGCGGAGAGGGCGGCGGCGAAGTGCGAGCTGTTCCAGCCGCGCACCACGAAGGAGATGACGCCGACCCGGGGGGCGTCGTCGCCGAACAGCGAGAGCACCCGCACCTCGGGCACCTCGGCGAGCCCCTCGCGGACCCGGCTCACCAGCTCCTGCTCCCGGGCGACCAGGCCCTCGAAGCCCGCCTCGGTCAGGGCCTTGCAGGCGGAGGCGATGGAGTAGACGCCGATGACGTTGGGCGAACCGGCCTCGTGGCGGGCGGCCGTGGTGTGCCAGTCGACGTCCACGCCACCGTCGGCGCGCCGGGCGACCGTACGGGACGCGCCGCCGCCGGCGAGGTACGGCTCGGCGGCCCGGAGCCAGTCGGCGCGGCCGGCCAGGACCCCCGAGCCGAAGGGCGCGTACAGCTTGTGGCCGGAGAACGCGACCCAGTCGACGTCCAGTTCGGCGATGTCCACGGGGTGGTGCGGGGCCAGCTGGGCGGCGTCGAGGACGATACGGGCGCCGTGCGCGTGGGCGGCGGCGGCCAGTTCCCTCACCGGCCACAGCTCGCCGGTCACGTTGGACGCGCCGGTGACGCAGACGAGGGCGGGGCCGTAGGGGTCGCGGTCGGCGAGCGCGCGCTCCAGGGTCTCGACGGCCTGGGCCGGGGTGCGGGGCGCGTCGAGATAGGTGACCCGGGCGTCGCGCCAGGGCAGCAGGGACGCGTGGTGCTCGGTCTCGTAGACGAAGACCTGGCAGTCGGCGGGGAGCGCGGCGGCCAGCAGGTTGAGGGAGTCGGTCGTGGAGCGGGTGAAGACCACCTGGTCCTCCGCGCGGCAGCCGAGGAACTCCGCGACCGTACGGCGGCTGTTCTCGAAGAGGTCGGTGGAGAGCTGCGAGAGGTAGCCGGCGCCCCGGTGGACGCTGCCGTAGTACGGGGCGTACGCGGCGACGTCGTCCCAGACCCGCTGCAGGGCCGGGGCGCTGGCGGCGTAGTCGAGCGCGGCGTAGGTGACCTCACCGCCGGTGACGAGCGGGACGGTGACGTTCTGCCCCAGAACGGGCAGCGGGGCACAAACCGACGAGTCGAGGGCAGCGGTGGGGACAGACATGGCGAACTCCCGTAACAGGCAGGCGAAATCCATGCGCCGGCAGTACGCGGCAGCGCAGGGGGAAGAAAAAGGGTGCGCGGAAGGAGGGCGTTCAGCCCTAGCGCATTCGCTTGCTCACAGAAGGCTCCCTAGGGACCAGGACCCCGGGGGCTGGCATCCGCTGGATGCCGAGGGGCCCGCGCTTGCCGCAGACCTCGCTGCCTGCGGCCTGGTCTTCACCCGGGGCACCCCGCCACGGACGGAGGGTTGCCGGACAGCGGGCCGGGGCCGTAGTCGCTGTCACTCATGACCTGCGCAGCATCTTGCCATACGTGCGTACACGCGCAAGGGCGCAGTCCGGCATCCGGACTGCGCCCCGCGTCACACCGTGTACCCCGGAGACGTCTCCGCGGCGCGTCAGGCGTTGCTGGCGGCCACCCAGCGCTCCAGGGCCCGCTTGGCGGCTCCGGAGTCGATGGCCTCGGCCGCGACGAGGATCTTCGCCGCGAGCTGTTCGGTCAGCGTGCCGGGACCCGGGTCCAGGGCGACCAGGGCCGCCGCCGAGTTGAGCAGCACCGCCTCCCGTACCGCGCCGCCCTCGCCGTCCAGCAGGCGACGGGCCACATCGGCGTTGTACGAGGCGTCGGCGCCGCGCAGCGCCTCGACGGGGACGATGGGCAGCCCGACGTCGCGCGGGTCGAAGGGCTCCTCGCGGACCGCGCCGTCGCGGACCACCCAGACCCGGGAGGTGGCGGTGGTGGTCAGCTCGTCGAGCCCGTCGTCGCCGCGGAAGACCAGCGCGGAGTTGCCCCGGTCGGCGAGGACGCCCGCGACGATGGGCGCCATCCGGGCGTCGGCGACGCCGACCGCCTGGGCGCGGACCTGGGCCGGGTTGGTGAGGGGGCCCAGGATGTTGAACGTGGTCTGCGCGCCGAGTTCCTTGCGGGCCTTGGCGGCGTACCGCAGGGCGGGGTGGAACTTCACGGCGAAGCAGAAGGTGATGCCCGCCGCTTCGGCGACCTCGACGACCCGCTGCGGGGTCAGCTCCAGGTTGACGCCGAGCTTCTCCAGCACGTCGGAGGAGCCGCTCGCGGAGGAAGCGGCCCGGTTGCCGTGCTTGACGACCTTCGCGCCGGTGCCGGCGATGACGATCGCGGACATGGTCGAGATGTTGACCGTCCTGGCGAGGTCGCCGCCGGTGCCGACGATGTCGACGGTGCGGCCCGGCACATGGATGGTGTTGGCGTGGGCGTACATCGCCCGGACCAGACCGGTGACCTCGTCGACGGTCTCGCCCTTGGCCCGCAGCGCGACGGCGAACCCGGCGATCTGAGCGTCGGTGGCCTCGCCGCTCATGATGCGGTCCATGGCCCAGGCGGTCTCCTCGGAACTGAGGTTCTCGCCGCGCAGGAGGGGGTTCAGGAGGCCGGGCCAGGACCGGTCCGCCACGCTGTCGCCGCCGCTCGGGGTCACCACGTTCATGGTCCGCTCCAGGGTCCACAGCCGGTCAGGAAAGTTGGCTCCACCCTATCCAGCCGAGGGGACCGCGAAGAGCCCCGTCCATCGAATGGACGGGGCTCTCACGGTGGCGACCGTTTCAGGTGATCAGTGGTGGCTGTGGCTCTCGCTGATCTCCTTGTACTCCTCCGGGGTCGCCTTGGGGATCTGGTTCCCGTCGGCGAAGTACCCCTTGCTGAGCTTGGCGCGCAGCTTCTGCACCGGGGAGATCTTGCGCTTGACGCCGTTCTCGTCGACCGCGGGGCCGAGTTCGAGCGGCTGGTACTGCTCGTGCGCCGTGAGCGTGTGCAGCTGCTCGGGGCTGAGCGGCTCGTGGATCTCGACGAACTCACCGTGCGGCAGGCGCTTGATGATGCCGGTCTCGCGACCGTGCAGCACCTTCTCCCGGTCGCGGCGCTGGAGGCCGAGGCAGATCCGCTTGGTGACGATGAACGCGATGACCGGTCCGACGAAGAAGAAGATCCGGACGAACCAGGTGATGGCGTTGATCGACAGGTGGAAGTGCGTGGCCCACAGGTCGTTTCCACCGCCGACGAGGCCGATGAAGTACGCCGTGATCCAGGCGACGCCGAAGCCCGTACGGGTCGGGGCGTTGCGCGGACGGTCCAGGATGTGGTGCTCGCGCTTGTCGCCGGTGATCCAGGACTCGATGAACGGGTACACCGCGATCGCGGTGAGGACCACGCCGAAGCCGACCAGCGGGATGAACACGCCCAGGGCGAGCGTGTGGCCCCACAGGTTGATCTCCCAGCCCGGCATCACACGGACCAGGCCCTCGGCGAAGCCCATGTACCAGTCGGGCTGGGCGCCGGTGGACACCTGGTCGACCCGGTACGGACCGAGCGCCCAGATCGGGTTGATCGTGGCGATGGCCGAGATGGCCGCGATGACGCCGAAGACGAGGAAGAAGAACCCTCCGGCCTTCGCCATGTACACGGGCAGCAGCGGCATGCCGACGACGTTCTTGTTGGTCCGGCCGGGACCCGCGAACTGCGTGTGCTTGTGGTAGAAGACCAGGATCAGGTGCGCCACCAGCAGGCCGAGCATGATGCCCGGCAGCAGCAGGATGTGGATCGAGTAGAACCGGGCCACGAAGTCGTGGCCGGGGAACTCGCCGCCGAACAGGAACATCGAGATGTACGTACCGACGATCGGCACGGACAGGATCGCGCCCTGGGTGAAGCGGACACCCGTACCGGAGAGCAGGTCGTCCGGGAGGGAGTAGCCGGTGAACCCGGTGAACATGCCGAGCACGAACAGCAGGAAGCCGAAGAGCCAGTTGATCTCGCGCGGCTTGCGGAACGCGCCCGTGAAGAAGACGCGCATCATGTGCACGAACATGGCGGCCAGGAAGATCAGCGCGGCCCAGTGGTGGATCTGCCGTACGAGCAGACCACCGCGGACCTCGAAGCTGATCTTCAGGGTCGAGGCGTAGGCCTCGGACATCCGGATGCCCTGCATGGGCTCGTACGGACCGTGGTAGACGATCTCGCCCATGCTCGGCTGGAAGAACAGCGTCAGATACACACCCGTGAGGATGATGATGATGAAGCTGTAGAGCGCGACCTCACCGAGCATGAAGGACCAGTGGTCCGGGAAGATCTTGCGCATGTTGGCCTTGGCGAGGCCGTAGATGCCCAGTCGGCCGTCCGCCCAGTCGGCCACCCGCTCGCCGGCCGGAGCCTTGCGCCCGCTCGCCGGTCCGGCGGCGGAGGGGTTCTTCGGTGCAGTACTCATCCGCGCTCCCAGAAGGCAGCACCGACGGGCTCGTCGAAGTCGCCGAGCGCCTCGAGGTTGCCCTCGCTGTTGACACCGATCCGCAGCTGCGGAAGGGCGTGGCCGGCCGGACCGAAGATGACGCGAGCGCCGTCGGAGAGGTCGAAGGTGGACTGGTGGCACGGGCAGAGCACGTGGTGGGTCTGCTGCTCGTACAGGCTGATCGGGCAGCCGACGTGGGTGCAGATCTTGGAGAACGCGACGATGCCCTCGTGGGCCCAGTCACGCTGGCGCTTGTCCTTGATGTCGTCCGGCTCGATACGGACGATCATCAGGGCCGCCTTGCCCATCTGCGTCTGGAAGTCGTGCGACTCCGGGTCGAGCCCCTCGGGCATGGCGAAGGCCAGCGACCCGACGGTGATGTGCTCGGGGCGCAGCGGCTTCATCGTGTTCATGTTGATGAGCTGCTTGCCCTCGGCCCACAGGGTGGTCCGGAGCTTCTTCTCCGGCAGCGGACCGAGGTCGCGCAGCAGGACCACACCGGAGAGCGGCACCAGGGCCAGCGCGCCGAACATGGTGTTGCGGATCAGCTTGCGCCGGCCGATCGCGGACTCCTCGGCGCCTGCCTTGAAGTCGGCCAGGACCTGAGCCTTGACCTCGGGCGGGGCCTCGATCGGGTGGCGGTCGGCGGCGACCTCGACGTCGGACATCAGGGTGCGCGCCCAGTGGACGGCACCCGCGCCGATGAAGAAGAGCGCCGCGCCCAGGGTGAGACCCAGGGAGAAGTTGAGCGCGCTCACGTGGCCGAAGGGCCAGATGTAGACGATCTTGTCCACCGGGAAGATGACGTAGGAGGCGATGAAGCCCACCGTCGCCAGCATCGAGAGGGTGAACATGAACGCGACGGCGCGTTCCGAGCGGTTCGCGGCGCGTTCGTCGAGGTCCTGGATGCGCGGCTGGTGGGCCGGCAGTCCCGGGTCGGCGAACGGGTCGTCGTGACGCTCCACCGCGCCGTGCGCGGTCTCCTGCACCACGGGCAGGTTGTCTTCTGGAATCTGTTGGCTACTCATGACTTCTTGGCCTTAGCGGTGTGGGCCGCGACCCAAACGGCGACTGCGACGAGCGCGCCGAGTCCGAAGATCCACGCGAACAGACCTTCGCTGACCGGACCGAGACCGCCGAGGGCCAGGCCGCCGGGGCTCTCCGTCTCGTCACCGTTCACGGTCTCGATGTACGCGATGATGTCCTTCTTCTCCTGCTCCGGCATCGTCGTGTCGGGGAAGGAGGGCATGCTCTGCGGGCCGGTCTGCATGGCCTCGTAGATGTGCTTCGCGCTCACGCCTTCGAGGTCAGGTGCGTACTTGCCCTCCGTCAGGGCTCCGCCCTTACCGGTGAAGTTGTGGCACTGGGCACAGTTGGTGCGGAACAGTTCGCCACCGTTGGCGACGTCCGCGCCCGCGGGGTCGACCTGCTTGTCGGTCGGCGTGATGGGACCGGCGCCGAGCGACGCGACGTACGCCGCGAGCTGGTCGATCTCCGCCTGGGTGTAGATGACCTTCTTCTTCGGTACCTGGGCGCCCGGCTGCTGCGCGGGCATACGGCCCGTACCGACCTGGAAGTCGACGGCGGCGGAGCCCACGCCCACGAGGGACGGCCCGTCGGTGGTGCCCTGACCGCCGGTTCCGTGGCAGCTGGCGCAGCCTACGGAGTAGAGCTTCTTGCCCTCTTCGATGGCGAGGGACTGGGCGGTTTCATCGGCCTGCGCCTTGCCCGCAGGCGCAAACGCGGCGTACAGCCCCCCGGTAGCCGCCAGCGCGAGGAGTAGTACGACGACCGCCGCCAGCGGATGGCGTCGTCGTGCGGAGAGCTTTTTCACGGATTACCCCGGTGTCAGGATCTTCTGCGTCGATGGTGGGCGGGTGCGAGTCCCGGTTACTTGATCATGTAGATCGTTGCGAACAGGCCGATCCATACGACATCGACGAAGTGCCAGTAGTAGGACACGACGATGGCGGCGGTGGCCTGATCGTGGGTGAACCTCTTGGCCGCGTACGTTCTGCCGAGGACCAGCAGGAAGGCGATGAGACCGCCTGTCACGTGCAGACCGTGGAAGCCGGTGGTCAGGTAGAACACCGAGCCGTACGGGTCGGACGAGAGGGAGAGCCCCGCGTCCTTGACCAGCTCGGTGTACTCCAGGACCTGGCCGCCGATGAAGATCGCACCCATCACGAACGTGATGATGAACCAGGTGCGGAGCTTCTTCACATCGCCCCGCTCGGCGGCGAAGACGCCGAGCTGGCAGGTGAGTGAGGAGAGCACCAGGATCGTGGTGTTCGTCGCCGAGAACGGGAAGTTCAGATGATCGGACATCTCCTTCCAGTAATCGGGTCCCATCACCGATCGCAGGGTGAAGTACATCGCGAAGAGGGCCGCGAAGAACATCAGCTCGGAACTCAACCAGATGATGGTTCCGACGCTGGTGAGGTTCGGCCGATTGACCGACGGGTGCGCGTGCCCGGTTTCTACTGTCGTTGCTGTCGCCACGACCGACATTATGTCGGTCGCTTATCCCGCCCTCACCCCGGGGGGTGCCGTTCGGTGTGTCCGTACCGTCTGCAGGGGTCGCACCCTGCGCCGAACGGCCCATCGGAACGTCGTCATTACCGGTGCTGACGACCGGTCGGGCGGAGTACGATCCGCGCATCGGTTCATGCCCCGAGAGCCCCGACGACGTCGATGTCACGGAGGAACAATGCAGGCGACCGCCACGGTCCTGGTCTACAGCGACGACGCCAACATCCGCGAGCAGGTGAGGCTGGCAGCCGGTCGCAGGCCTGCCGCGGACGTCCCACCGGTGGAGTTCCTGGAGTGCGCGACGCTCCCTGCCGTCCTCAAGGCGCTGGACGACGGCGGCGTCGACGTCTGTGTGCTGGACGGGGAGACGGCTCCCATCGGCGGCATGGGCGTCTGCCGCCAGATCAAGGACGAGATCTTCCGCTGCCCGCCGGTGCTCCTGCTGATCGGCCGCCCGCAGGACGCGTGGCTGGCCACCTGGAGCCGGGCGGAGGCCGCCGTGACGCTCCCGGTCGACCCGGTGGAGTTCGCCGACGCGCTGGCGGCGCTGCTGCGCCGCCGGCTCGCCGTGGGGGCCTGAGGGGCTCCTGTGGCCCGCTGAGGGACGTTCCGCGCCGCGAGGCACTCCTGGCCCGGGGTCAGACGTGGGGACGCAGCCGGGCGGCCTGGAGCGTCTGCGGGCTGTCGGGCGCCCCCTCGTGGAGGGCGCTGCCCTTCTGCCACTTCTCCCAGGAGAGGTTCCAGTCGCCGAACCCGTTGCCGAACGGGTCCATGTCCTCGCCCTCGCTGCCGACGACCTTGACGATGTCGCCCTCGCGCACCGTGTCGAAGAACCATTCGGCGTTGCCGGTGCTCATGCCGGTGCAACCGTGGCTGACGTTGGCGTTGCCCTGGGAGCCGGTGGACCAGGGGGCGGCGTGGACGTACTCGCCGCTCCAGGTCACCCGGGTGGCCCAGTAGACCGGCAGGTCGTACGACTCCGAGGAACCGGCGGCGATGCCGATGCTCTCCCCGCGCATACGGACGAACTGCTCCTTGGCGAGCACCACCTTGACCCCGTTGCGGGTGGAGAAGCCGGGCTTGCCGGTGGTGACCGGAATGGTATTGATCACTTCTCCGTTGCGGTACACCGTCAGGGTGTGGTCCGCGGCGTCGGTGACGGCCTCGATCCGGTCGCCGGTGGCGAGCTTCAGGGGCTTGGCCTCGGCTCCGTAGAGCGCGTTGGTCACCTTGATGCCCGCCAGGTTGGAACGGACCTCGATCGAGGCGTTCGCGGGCCAGTACTCCTTCGGGCGGTAGTGCAGCTTCTTGTCGTCGACCCAGTACCAGGACCCGGTGACCGCCGGGGTGGAGCGGACCTTCAGGGCGCGCTCGACGGTGGCCCTGGCCGCCTTGTCGGTGATCGGAGCGCTGAGTTCCGCCGTGATGGGCTGCCCGACGCCGTAGGTGCCCGCCTCCGGGCCGAAGGCGACCTTCAGCAACTTCTTGGGCGAGGAGGTGTCGAAGGAGAGCGTACGGACGCCTGGGGCGCCGTCGCTGTTCTCCGTGGCGACCCTGACGGTGTATCCGGTGCCGGCCGCGAGCGGGGCGGTGGAGCGCCAGCGTTTCCCGTCGGCGGAGAGCTCTCCCGCGAGGTGGCGGCCGCCGGTGTCCACGGCGCTGACGTCGGTGATGCGCCCGTCGTCGCCCTTGACGGTGACTTCCAGGGGCTTGTCGGGATCGGCCTTCTCCTCCTTGGAGGGGCCGTTGAAGGAGACCTGGTCGCCCGCGTCGTAGGGCCTCGTGGAGAGCGGGTGGCCGTCGGGCGAGCCACAGGCGGTCGCACCCGCGGCGAGGGTCACGACCAGCAGGGTGCAGCTCACAACGGTGCGGATGCGCGGCGTGTGGTTCATGCCGTCCACGCTAAGAAGATTCATCCGTTCCAGCGCGTTCAGTGACTGCAAACGAGCGAAGGGCCCGCGTCGCTGTCGGCGATGCGGGCCCTTCGTGGTGTAACGCGTGTCACCGGCGGCGCGGTGTCACGGGGTGCGGTGTCACTGGGTGCGGTTCTCGCCCCGGTAGTACTCGAAGACCCAGCCGAAGAGGCCGATCAGGAGGAGGGGGGCGGAGAAGTACAGCAGCCACCAGCCGAAGACGACGCCCATGAAGGCGAAGGCTCCGCCGACCGCCAGGGAGAGCGGCTGCCAGCTGTGCGGGGAGAAGAACCCCAGCTCGCCCGCCTCGTCGGCGACGTCCGCTTCCTTGTTGTCCTGGGCCATGGCGTCGACCCGGTTGGCCGTGAAGGCCAGGTAGAAGCCGATCATGATGGACAGCCCGAAGGCCAGGAAGAGGGCCGTGGTGCCGACCGGCTCCTTCGACCACACGCCGTACACGACGGCCATGGCGAGGATGAAGACGCTCAGCCAGATGAACATCTGTCCCTGGATCTTCACTTGCCTGCCTCCTTGCCGCCGGCGAGGGCCTTGTCCGACTCGGAGAGGTGATCGAGCTGTTCGAGCGCCGTGATCTCCGGGTGGTGCAGGTCGAACGCCGGGGATTCGGAACGGATCCGCGGCAGCGTGAGGAAGTTGTGCCGCGGCGGCGGGCAGGAGGTCGCCCACTCCAGCGAACGGCCGTAACCCCACGGGTCGTCGACCTCGATCTTCTTGCCGTACTTCGCGGTCTTCCAGACGTTGTAGAAGAACGGCAGCATCGACAGGCCGAGGAGGAACGAGGAGATCGTCGAGATCGTGTTCAGCGCGGTGAAGCCGTCGGCGTCGAGATAGTCCGCGTAACGACGGGGCATGCCCTCGGCGCCGAGCCAGTGCTGCACCAGGAACGTGCCGTGGAATCCCACGAACAGCGTCCAGAACGTGATCTTGCCGAGCCGCTCGTCCAGCATCTTGCCGGTGAACTTCGGCCACCAGAAGTGGAATCCGGAGAACATCGCGAAGACCACGGTGCCGAAGATGACGTAGTGGAAGTGCGCGACGACGAAGTACGAGTCCGAGACGTGGAAGTCCATCGGGGGCGAGGCGAGGATGACGCCGGTCAGACCACCGAAGGTGAAGGTGATCAGGAAGCCGACGGCCCAGAGCATCGGTGTCTCGAAGGACAACGATCCCTTCCACATCGTGCCGATCCAGTTGAAGAACTTCACGCCTGTTGGCACGGCGATGAGGAACGTCATGAAGGAGAAGAACGGCAACAGCACGCCGCCCGTGACGTACATGTGGTGGGCCCACACCGTCACGGAAAGGCCGGCGATGGCGATCGTCGCGGAGATCAGACCGATGTAGCCGAACATCGGCTTGCGGCTGAATACCGGGATGACCTCGGAAATGATTCCGAAGAACGGCAACGCGATGATGTACACCTCTGGATGGCCGAAGAACCAGAAGAGGTGTTGCCAGAGCAATGCGCCGCCGTTGGCGGAGTCGAAGATATGCGCACCGAATTTTCGGTCCGCCTCCAGCGCGAAGAGCGCCGCGGCGAGGACGGGGAAGGCCAGCAGGACCAGGACACCGGTCAGCAGGACGTTCCACGTGAAGATCGGCATGCGGAACATCGTCATGCCGGGTGCGCGCATGCAGATGATCGTGGTGATGAAGTTGACCGAGCCGAGGATCGTGCCGAAGCCCGAGAAGGCCAGGCCCATGATCCACATGTCGGCGCCGACGCCCGGCGAACGGACCGCGTCCGAGAGCGGGGAGTAGGCGAACCAGCCGAAGTCGGCCGCACCCTGCGGGGTGAGGAAGCCGGCCACCGCGATGAGCGAGCCGAAGAGGTACAGCCAGTACGCGAACATGTTCAGCCGCGGGAACGCCACGTCGGGCGCGCCGATCTGCAGCGGCATGATCCAGTTGGCGAATCCGGCGAACAGCGGCGTCGCGAACATCAGCAGCATGATCGTGCCGTGCATCGTGAACGCCTGGTTGAACTGCTCGTTCGACATGATCTGCGTACCCGGACGGGCCAGCTCGGCGCGCATGAAGAGCGCCATGAGTCCGCCGATGCAGAAGAACACGAACGACGTGACCAGGTAGAGCGTACCGATCGTCTTGTGGTCAGTGGTGGTCAGCCACGTCACGACGATGTTTCCCGGCTGCTTGCGCCGCACGGGCAGCTCGTCCTCGTACGAGTCGTCTGCCGGAGCGGCACCCTGAGGTTCGTTGAGGATGCTCACAGTTGGTTCTTCTCCGCATTCCTGGCCGGGTCCGTCTGCGCGATGCCTGCCGGCACGTAGCCCGTCTGACCCTTCTCAGCCAGCTCCTTGAGGTGCTGCTGGTAACGCTCCGGGGAGACGACCTTGACGTTGAAGAGCATCCGGGAGTGGTCGGCGCCACAGAGCTCGGCGCACTTGCCCATGAAGGTGCCCTCCCGGTTGGGAGTGACCTCGAACGCGTTGGTGTGGCCCGGGATGACGTCCTGCTTCATGAGGAACGGCACCACCCAGAAGGAGTGGATGACGTCACGCGAAGTGAGGACGAAACGGACCTTCTCACCCTTCGGCAGCCACAGGGTCGGGCCCGGGTTGCCGTTCTGCGGATTGCGGGTCCCGGGGATGCCCACGTCGTGGACGCCGCCGGCGCCCTCGGGGAAGTCCTTGCGGAACCGGTCGGGGATGGCGTCGAGTTCCTTGGGGATCTCGGGGCCCGCAGCGGGCTGGCCATCCACCTTCTCGATGTAGTTGAAGCCCCAGCTCCACTGGAAGCCGACCACGTTGATGGTGTGGGCGGGCTTCTCGGAGAGCTCGAGGAGCTTCGACTCATCTCGCGCGGTGAAGTAGAAGAGCACCGAGACGATGATGAGGGGAACCACTGTGTACAACGCCTCGATGGGCATGTTGTACCTGGTCTGCGGAGGTACCTCCACCTTGGTCCGGCTACGCCGGTGGAAGAAGACGCTCCAGAGGATCAGCCCCCAGACAAGGACACCCGTGACGAGCGCTGCCGCCCACGAGCCTTGCCAGAGGGAGAGGATCCGAGGGGCCTCTTCCGTAACCGGAGTGGGCATTCCGAGGCGGGGGAAATCCTCCCAGTTGTATGAACAACCGGAGGCCGTCGCCAGGACCAGGCCCGCAGTCAGCACCTGCGGCAGCTTCCGCCGCATCGGGCGCCGCGACGAGCGGTCGGAGCCGTTGGGACTCACGTAGCGCCTTCCCGAGAGTCTCGCCCGCACGGTCGGCGCGCCCGTATGTCTCTGGTCGGTCGCCGGCCCTGACGCGGGCAGGGGTTTGGATGTTTATGCGGACCAAACCCTACTGGACGCTATTTGGGGTCGCGCGGGGAGGGTGCCCAACGCGCCGCCCGACACGCCCATGGGGTGGAATCCGGGGCTCCGGGCCCCATCTGACGGCCACTCGCCCGTCCGGGAGGAACGGGCCCCGGCGAGGTGGGGCCGGGTGCGGGCTAGCGTGGCGGGGTGCCCTACTTCGATGCCGCCTCCGCCGCCCCCCTGCACCCCGTCGCACGCCAGGCCCTGCTTGCCGCGCTCGACGAGGGCTGGGCCGATCCCGCCCGCCTGTACCGGGAGGGGCGCCGGGCCCGGCTGCTCCTGGACGCGGCCCGGGAGGCCGCCGCGGAGTCCGTCGGATGCCGCCCCGACGAACTGGTCTTCACCTCGTCCGGGACGACGGCGGTGCACGCGGGAATTGCCGGGGCTCTTTCGGGACGTCGGCGTGTCGGCCGCCATCTGGCCCTCTCGGCGGTCGAACACTCGTCGGTACTCCATTCGGCGGCGGCCCACGAGGCGGCGGGCGGCTCGTTCACCGAGGTCCCGGTGGACCGCGCGGGGGCGGTGGATCCGGCGGCGTACGGCCGGGCGCTGCGGGCGGACACCGCGCTGGCCTGCCTCCAGTCGGCCAACCACGAGGTGGGCACCGAGCAGCCGGTGGCGGAGGTCGCCGCGCTCTGCGCGGACGCCGGGGTGCCGCTGCTGGTGGACGCGGCCCAGTCGCTCGGCTGGGGTCCGGTCCCGGGCGGCTGGTCGCTGCTGACGGCGAGCGCGCACAAGTGGGGAGGTCCCGCCGGGGTCGGGCTGCTCGCGGTCCGCAAGGGGGTGCGTTTCGCGCCCCAGGGCCCTGCCGGGGAGCGGGAGTCGGGCCGGGCGGCGGGGTTCGAGAACCTGCCGGCGATCGTGGCGGCGGCGGCCTCGTTGCGCGCGGTACGGAGCGAGGCGGCGGCGGAGTCGGTGCGGCTGCGGGCCCTGGTGGACCGGATTCGGACCGTCGTGGCCGCGCGGGTGCCGGACGTCGAGGTGGTGGGCGATCCGGAGCGGCGGCTGCCGCATCTGGTCACCTTCTCCTGTCTCTATGTCGACGGGGAGACCCTGCTGCACGAGCTGGACCGGAGGGAGTTCTCCGTGTCGTCCGGCTCGTCCTGCACGAGCAGCACCCTGATTCCGAGCCATGTGCTGAAGGCGATGGGGGTGCTCTCGGAGGGGAACGTCCGGGTGTCGCTGCCGCCTGGCACGGCCGGGGCGGACGTGGACCGCTTCCTGGAGATCCTTCCGGGGGTGGTCGCCGAGGTACGGGAACGGCTCGGCGCCCCGGTCTCCGCGCCCCCCTCCCCCGGTCCCGCCGCGTCCCTGGTGGTCGACGCGCTGGGCCGGCGCTGCCCCATCCCGGTGATCGAGCTCGCAAAGGTGATCGGGGAGGTAGCGGTGGGCGCCACGGTGACGGTGCTCGCCGATGACGAGGCGGCGCGCCTGGACATCCCGGCCTGGTGCGAGATGCGGGGCCAGGAGTACGTGGGCGAGGAGCCGGCGGACCGCGGCTCGGCCTATGTGGTCCGCCGGCTCAGCTGATCACGCCAGGTGCTGGCGGACCTCGGCGGCGGCCTCGTGGCCGTACGCCTTGGTGAAGCGGTCCATGAAGTGGGTGCGGCGCAGGGTGTACTCCTGGGTGCCGACCGTCTCGATGACCAGGGTGGCGAGCATGCAGCCGACCTGGGCGGCGCGCTCCAGGCCGACGCCCCAGGCGAGGCCGGAGAGGAAACCGGCCCGGAAGGCGTCGCCGACGCCGGTGGGGTCGGCCTTGGTGTCCTCCTCAGGGCAGCCGACCTCGATGACCGGCTCGCCGACCCGCTCGATCCGGACACCGCGGGCGCCGAGGGTGGTGACGCGGTGGCCGACCTTGGCGAGGATCTCCTCGTCGCTCCAGCCGGTCTTGGACTCGATGAGCCCCTTCTCGTACTCGTTGGAGAAGAGGTAGGTGGCGCCGTCGAGGAGGATGCGGATCTCCTCGCCGTCCATCCGCGCGATCTGCTGCGAGAAGTCCGCGGCGAACGGGATGTTCCGGGAGCGGCACTCCTCGGTGTGGCGGAGCATCGCCTCGGGGTCGTCGGCTCCGATGGAGACGAGGTCGAGGCCGCCGACGCGGTCGGCGACGTTCTTCAGCTCGATGAGGCGGGCCTCGCTCATCGCGCCCGTGTAGAAGGAGCCGATCTGGTTGTGGTCGGCGTCGGTGGTGCAGACGAAGCGGGCGGTGTGCAGCACCTCGGAGATGCGGACCGAGCCGGTCTCGACGCCGTGCCGGTCGAGCCAGGCGCGGTACTCGTCGAAGTCCGCCCCTGCGGCGCCGACGAGGATCGGGCGGGTGCCGAGCAGGCCCATCCCGAAGCAGATGTTGGCGGCGACACCGCCCCGGCGGACATCGAGGTTGTCGACCAGGAAGGAGAGGGAGACCGTGTGCAGCTGATCCGCGACCAGCTGGTCGGCGAAGCGGCCGGGGAAGGTCATGAGGTGGTCAGTGGCGATCGAGCCGGTGACTGCAATACGCACGGGGAGGCTGCTCCTGCGGAAGGCGAAGGGCCGTGAGTGCGCCCTCCGGGACGACGTGACAGTTCACGCTACCGGGTGAGCCGAGGGCCCGGAAAAGGGAAAACTACCCGATAGTAGGGCTTTCTACCTGAGCTAAACCGTGGTTACGGTGCGGATATGTCGAAGCACACCGCACTGCCCGAGTCGGAATTGAGCCTGGCCGCCCTGCGCGGTGACTGCGCGCGGATGGCGCCGCACTGGACGGCGCCCGCGAAGAACGCCCCGGTCCCGGTGAAGCCGTCCCTGATCAACGGGGTGACGGTCCCGTCCTCGTCGGCGCGGCTGATCGACGCGATGTCCGAGTACGGCGACTGAGAACCGGCCGGGCAGGGCCGGACGACATCACTTTTCGGCCTTTCCGTGCGGGTTGTGGCGGGAACCTTACGGTGGCCCGTGTCCGGGCGGCCCCGGCCGCGGGAACCGCACGCTCCTCCGCTCCGTCCCACCGGTGTCCCCGTCCGGAGACACGCGGTAGGCACCGCGACGGCAACGCAGTCGAAGGAGCGATCCGGTGAGCACCGAGCGACCCGACAACGACGTGACCGGCCCCCGGCGGCGGCGTCCGCCGCTCGCGGTGGCCTCGGTGGCCGCGGCCGTGCTGCTGGCCGGGGGCGGCGGGGCCTACTGGGCCTGTC
>NZ_NTGZ01000157.1 GCF_002551245.1 Streptomyces sp. rh34 | reverse complement strand
CGCCCCAGCGCCGCGCGGCGCGGCCGGAACCGCCGTCCGGCCTCCGGCCTCATCGGCCCGGCCTCCACCGGGGTGCCTCACGGCCGCCGGTTCAGGACTCCTCGAAGTAGGCGTCCAGGACGGTGTCCAGCTCGGCCGGCCAGCCCTTGAGCTCGGCGCGGCTCGCCGCCTCGACCTCGGCGTTGAACCAGCGGCGGCTCGACAGATGGACGGTCACCGTGAACCGGCGGCCGAAGCGCGCCGGGGTGGTCTCCACCGCGCCGATCTCGTCCCAGTGGAACTCGGCCTCCTGGTCGTCCAGCGTGAAGCGGACACCTTCCCGGGCCACCCGGATCGAACCGCGCCGGTCGCTGACCTCGAAGACGGGGCCCTCCTCGACGGCATCGTCCTCGGCCCCGCTCTCCGCCTCCGCGGCGGCGTCGCCCGCCTCCGCTTCCGGTTCCCGGTCGGCGTCGGCCTCCGCAGCGGCCGCCAGGGCCTCGTCTTCGCGCTCCGTCTCTGTATCCGACCCCGACGCCGGAGCGGCGTCCTCCGGACCGGCCTCCGATTCCGGTTCGGGCTTCCGGGTCGCGACGGGTGCCGCCAGTCCGGGCAGGGGGATGAACGCCGGGTCGGTGCCTGCGGCGAACTCGGGCTTCTTGTTCGAATCTATGCTCTGCTCCACGGCGGGCAGTATGGTCGACGAACCTGTACGTGACCAGTCGTCACCGCCCCGCGCCACTCAGAGCACGCCCTTGCGCCATTCCCGTACCAGCAGATAGCCGAGGTACGCGCCGCCGATCGCCATGGTGTAGATCCCGACCGGCAGGTCGTCGAAGAGCACCAACTGCTGGGAGCAGAGGTCCGCGAGCACCAGCAGCAGGCCGCCGGTGAGGGCGGAGAGCAGCAGGTGCGGGCCAAAGCCGCGGGTGAGGCGTTTGGCGATCTGGGGCGCGGTCAGGGCGATGAAGGCGATGGGCCCCGAGACGCTGACCGCGGCGGCCGAGAGGGCGATGGCCAGGATCACGGCGAGGGTCTTGGCCTTCTTCGGCTCGGAGCCGAGCCCCTCGGCGATGTCGTCGCCCATCTCGCCGATGTCGAGCCGCCGGGAGATCAGCGCGGTCAGCGGGGCCGCGACCAGCAGGACCAGCCAGACGGTGGTGGCGTCGGTCCAGGAGCGGGCCGTCAGGCTGCCGTTGACGTAGGCGGTGAGGACGGAGGCCTTGTCGCGCTCCAGGGCGTAGACGACGTACTGCGTGACGGCCGCGCCCATCGCGGCGACACCGATCCCGGCGATGACGAGCCGGGCGGGGTTGCGGAAGCCGGTGCCGGTGGAGACGTACACGAGCGCCATCGCGAGGACCGCGCCGAGGAGCGCTCCGATGGCGACGGGGACCGTGTCGGGGAACATCAGGGCGCAGATCGCGGCGCCCGCGCCGGCTCCGGCGGACAGCCCGATGACGTCCGGGCTGCCGAGCGGGTTGCGGGTGACGGACTGGAACAGCGCGCCGGAGACGCCGAGCGCCGCGCCGACCCCGATGGCGACGGTGAGACGGGGGCCGCGCAGCCGGTTGAAGACGAACCGGTCCTTGCCCTCGGCATCACCGACGAGCGCGGCGGGCAGGTCGGCGAGGTCGATACCGAGGCGCCCCCAGGCCAGCGTCATGACGGCGGCCGCGAGGAGCAGGACGAAGAGCCCGGCGCCCGCGAACACGGAGGCCCGGCGCATGGGTATCGCCACGGTGCGGCCGACGACCAGATAGCCGCGGGGAGCCTTGCGTACGGGGGCGGTCTGTTCGGTGACGGTCATGAGGTGCCCCGCATCCTGCGTACGGCGATGAGCAGCGCGGGCGCGCCGATGAAGGCGGTGACGACGCCGACCATGAGTTCGGTGGGACGCATGACGACCCGGCCCACCACGTCCGCGAGGAGCAGGAGGGTGGGGCCGAGCAGGGCGGAGAAGAGGATCTGGGCGCGGAAGTCGACGCCGACCAGGGCCCGTACGACGTGCGGGACGGCGAGGCCGACGAAGGCGATCGGACCGACGGCGGCGGTCGCGGCGGCGCTGAGCAGCGTGGCCGCGAGCAGTCCGCCGCCCCGGGTGCGCCCGGGGTGCGAGCCGAGGGCGATGGCGGTGGCATCGCCGAGGGCCAGGGCGTTGAGGCCGGGGCCGAGGGCGAGGGCGAGCAGGAAACCGACGGCGGCGAAGGGCAGGACGGACCAGAAGACGTCGAAGTCCCGGCCGCCGAGGGCTCCGACGACCCAGTAGCGGTAGCTGTCGAACACCTGCGGTTTGCTGAGGGTCACCGCCTGGATGAACGCCATCAGCACGGCGGTGAGCACGGCCCCGGCGAGCACCAGGCGCACCACGCTCGTCCCCGTACCGGCGGAGCCGATGACATGGACGAGGACGCCGGCGACCAGCGCTCCGGGCAGCGCCCACCACATCGTGTCGGTGGCGCCGGACGCCCCGAGCCAGGCGGTCGCGGCGACGATGCTCGCGGAGGCGCCGGCGTTGATGCCGAGGAGGCCCGGTTCGGCCAGCGGATTGCGCGAGACGCCCTGCATGAGGGTGCCGGCGACCGCGAGGCAGAGTCCGGCGAGGACGCCGAGGACGGTCCGGGGGTAGCGGCTCTCGATGATGACGGTGATGTTGGGGTCGGCGGTGCCTCCGAGGACGTCGACGACATCACCGAGCGAGGTGCCGCGGCTGCCGAACATGACGCTCGCGCAGAGCGCGACGGCCAGCGCGGCCAGTGCGGCCAGGCCGAGGAGCAGGAGGAACGCCGGCCGAGCGGCGCCGGTACGGGAGGTACCGGCGCCGCTCGGCGGTGCGACCGTGGTGGTTGCCATGGGAGTGGAGTGTGCCTTGTGGGCTCGGCGGTTCGGATACCGGGCGGGAGTTACTTGCCGGCGGCCTTGACGGCCTTGTCGATGATCGGCAGGTAGCGCTCGATCGTCCAGGGCACGGTCAGCGGGTTGATGATCGAGGAGGCGGTGACGAAGGAGTTGTCGTTGCTCGCGACGACGGCGCCCTTCTTGATCGCGGGGATCGCGCCGTACAGCTTCTGGCCCTCGATCTCCTTGCGGTTCTTCTCGTCCGTGTAGAACGTGAAGACGAGGTCGCTGTCCTTGAGCTTCTCGGCGTTCTCCAGGCCGATGAGAGCGGAGTCGGTGCCGGGGGTCTCCTTGAAGCCGTTGACGACCGGGTCGACCTTCAGGCCGAGCGAGGAGACCATCTTGACGCGCTGCTCCTCGGGCTTGAAGACGCCGAGGGTGCCGGGGCCGGAGTTGTAGATGTACGAGAAGGTGACGTCCTTGTAGTTCGGCCGGGTGGCCGCGGCGTCGGCGAGCTGCTTCTCGATCTTCGTCTTGAGACCGTTCGTGTCCTCGGTCCGGCCGAGCGCCTTGCCGATGATGTCGATCTGCTGGTCCCAGTCGGTGCTCCACGCCTGCTCGGGGTAGGCGACCGTGGGGGCGATGTCCTTGAGGACGTCGTACTGCTTCTGCGTGATGCCCGACCAGGGGGCGAGGATGACGTCCGGCTCCAGCTCGGTGATCGCCTCGAAGTCGATCTCCTCGCCGCCCGTGAACTGCTTGGGCAGCTTGTCGCCGGACTTCTTGACGGCCTCGTTGATCCACGGGAGGTAGCCGGACTCGTCACTGCCCCAGGGGTAGCTCTCGATGCCGACCGGGGTCTGGCCGAGGGCTATCGCGGTCTCGGCGGAGCCCTGGCCGAGGGTGACGATGCGTTCGGGCTTCTCCTCGATCTTCGCGGTGCCGAGCGAGCTCGGAATCGAGACGGGGAAGGCGCCGCCGCTCTTGGCCGAGTCCTTCGACCCGTCCTTGTCGCCATCGCCGTCCGAGGAGCAGCCGACCAGGGCGACGGCGAGCGCGACGGTGGTGGCCGTGGCGGCGAGGGTGTGGCGGCGCACGCGGGTGAAGCCGAGCATGGAGGGTCCTCAGGTTGACCGAGCAAATGAAGGTTAGGCAAGCCTAAGCCAGAGGCGTCGGCACCTCAACAAGCCCCCCTCCCGCACCAAGGGTCACCAGGGCCGCACAGCGGGACCGGCGGGCCTCGCACCCCTCCTCGGCACGCTGCCCCGAGGCAGAACGGATCCGTGGACTGGCCCCGGGGGCAGGGCTGTTGCTCGCCGGGACCGTCGGCGGCCCCTCTCCGCCCGTACGCGCTCCGCCCGTGTGCTGATCGTTATGCGTCCGCCCGGGACGGACAGGCCACTCAGTGTCCGTGCTCGGCGGATTCCTCGTTCTCCGGCACGGGCTCCCCGGCCGCCGCTCCCCCGGCGTGCACGGTGAAGGCGGCCGTACGGACCTTCCCCTCGTGCCGGAAGTCGAGGAAGAGGCGGTAGGCCCCCTTGCTCGGGGCCGTCGCGGTGAAGGAGACCTCGGGCCCGGGCTCCGTCCGCCCGTCGCCCGGCTCGCCGTTCGGGTGGACGTGGAGGTATGCCAGGTCGCCGGCGCGCAGCGCGACGAGGTGGCCGTACGCGCCGAGGTAGGGCTGGAGGTCGGTGACCGGCTTGCCGTCCTTCGCGACCTCCAGCTTGAGCTCGCTGCCCGCACCGGAGCGCAGCGCACCGTCGAGCGTCACCTCGTACCCGTCGACGGTCACCGTCCGCTCGGCGTCCGGCAGCGCCTCGGGGCGCGCGTCGCCCGATACGGCGAGGTCCGCGCCCAGGGTGACGCCCTCGGCGTTCTTCACGTCCGGGGTGAAGTCGGCGAAGATCCGGTAGCCGCCGGCCTCGGGGAGCTCGACGGGGGTGGACCAGGTGCCGTCGGCGGCCCGCTCGGGGTGCAGATGCCGGTAGGTGGTGAGGTCGCTCGACGCCACGATCAGATGCAGTTCCTTGTCGTGCTCACGGCGGAACGCCGTCACCTTGCGGGAAGTGCCCTCGTCCACGACGGCGAAGCGCAGCTCGGCGGGCTCGCCCGCTTCCACGCGCGGGGTGCTGAGATCGAGGGTGTAGCCCCCCTGGGAGATCTGCAGGCCGCCGGGCAGCTCCGTGCCTTCCCCCGCACTCCTCTGCCCCGCACCCCTCTCCGCCGCCCCCTTCTCCGCGGCCGGGCGATCCTTCGCACCGTGACCGCCCGAGTGGGAGGCCCCCTTCGCGGCGACGGCGGGATCCAGTGCGCCGCCCACCGCGTACGCCGACCCGAAGGTCGCCGCGAGCCCTGCGGCGAAGGCCGTGATCTTGAGACCGGTATGCATGGCCCACTCCCTCGTCGAGGTCGCCGAGTCGCGACCACTCGCCACTCAGGATACCCCCCAGGGGTATGAAGTCAATCGAGGGGCGACCTTGTGGCAGGGGAACGAGGGCAGGGAGAATCACCCTCACGGTTCGACCGGAGCGGATGAGAGCGGGATTCCATGGGGGCATTCGTCGCACTGACGGCTGGACTGGGCGGGGCGGCCGTGTGGTGCGCGGTGGTGCTGGTCCGGCGCGGGCGTCGCGGACCCACCGAGAACGCGGACGGCCTGCTGATCGAGCAGGCGGGCCGGTTGCGGGCACACCAGATGCGGACCGACGGACGGGCCTTCCGTGCCCACCCGCACGGGGGGCCTCGCTCAGGCTCGGGAGCGCCCCGTCACTGACCCTCGCCGCCCATCGCCGCCAGGGCACGCAGCAAGGTGTCCGTCTGCTCGTCCATCGGGAAGAACGACTCCACCGCGAGTTCCGAGAGAGTCACGTCGGCGGGCGCCCCGAAGGTGGCGATCGTGCTGAAGAACGCCATGTCGCCGAGCGGCGTGCGGATGCGCAGCGGGACGACGATGCCCGTCGGGTCCACCGGCCCGGGGTCGGCGTCGAGGTCCGGCGGGGCCGGGTAGGTGGACACCTCCTCGTACAGCTCCCGCAGATCGCGGTGGCCGGTGGTGTCGACCTGGTGCCGCAGCCTGCCGAGGGCGTGGGCGCGGACCTGGGCAAAGTTCAGGCACTGGGAGGCGAGGCCCTCCGGGTGGAGGATCAGCCGCATCACATTGCCGCCCGACTCCGTCAGATGCGGCGGTACGGTGCCGAGCAGGAGGGACATCGCGTCGTTGTGGTCGACGATGTTCCAGATCCGGTCGATCGCGGCGGCAGGGTACGGCTCGTGGCCGGCCAGCATCGCCCGGACAGCGGAGCGGACCATGGCCATCCGCTCGCTGTCGAGCGGCGACTCCCGGTACGCGGGGGCGTAACCGGCGGCCAACAGCAGGCCGTTGCGGTCCCGCAGCGGGACGTCGAGGTGCTCGGCGAGCCGGAGGACCATCTCCCGGCTCGGCCGGGCACGGCCCGTCTCCACGCAGGAGAGGTGCCGGGTCGAGGAATCCGCCCGCAGCGCCAGGTCGAGCTGGCTGAGCTTGCGGCGGCGGCGCCACTCCCGGAGCAACAGGCCCACCCGGGAAGGTTCTTCGGTCTCCATGACCTCACCGTATCCGTGGTCCGCCGTCCACGCGTCCATGACCTGGGAGGTCATGGAGTGCGGCCCCTTGCGCGTGGCACGGTGTCACCGAACCCACCGGCCGAAGGAGATCCGAGATGACGTACACCCTCACCCCGTCCGCACCGGTGGCCCCCGCACGGGACGCCGCCCGGTTCCTCCGTCTGGTGCTGCGCGTCGACAGCGTGAGCACCGCCGTGATGGGCGTCGTGCTGGTCGCGGCCGCCGGGCCGCTCGGCTCCGCGACCGGGATGCCGGTCTCCTTCGCCGTGGCGTTCGGAATCTTCCAGATCGGCGGGGCGGCCTCCCTCGCCCTGATCGCCGGCTACCCGGTGATCCCGCCCGCCCTGGCCAGGACCGTCGTCGCGGTGAACGCCCTGTGCGCGGTCGGGTGCGTCGTGACGGCCTTCGCCGACTTCGTGCCGCTCAACGGGTTCGGGGTGGTGTTCCTGCTGATCGGCGCGCTGATCGTGACGGTCTACTCCGCGCTCCAGTACACGGGGCTGCGGCGGATGACCGCGGCGACTGCCTGACCGGACGCCGTCGGGGCCACGCCCTCACTCCCCCGCGAAGTCGTCCGGAGCGGACCGGGCGAGGTCGGCGAGGATCGCGAGGGCCCGGGAGAGGGTCTCCTCGGTGGGTGACGCCAGGCCGAGGCGGACCGCCTGCGGGCCCCGGGGGCGGCCCGCGGAGAACGCCGCGGCCGGGGTCACCGCGATGCCGTGCCGTGCGGCGGCGGCGACGAAGGTGTCCGCGCGCCAAGGGCTGGGCAGCTCCCACCAACGGTAGTAGGAGAACGGGGCGCCGCGCGTGCGGAAGTCCCCGAGGTGCCGGTGCGCGATCTCCTGCCGCGCCCGGGCCTCCCGCTGTTTCGCTCGTACGAGGATGTCGACGGCGCCGTCCGCCTGCCACTGCGCCATCGCCTCCAGGGGAAACCGCATGGGCGTCCACCCTCCGGAGCGCAGGGCCCCCGCGACCCGTCCCGCCATCGCCTCGGGGGCGACGGCGAACCCGAGGGACAGCCCCGGGGAGAGGCGTTTGGAGAGGCTGTCGACGAGGACGGTCCGCTCGGCGGCCCGCGAGGCGAGCGGCGGCAGATCATCCCTCAGGAAGGACCAGACGGCGTCCTCGATCGCGTGGATCCCGGAGGTCAGCAGCACATCGGCCAGGTGGTCGAGCCGCCGCGCGGGCATGGTGAGGGACAGCGGGTTGTGGAGGACCGGCTGTACGTAGACGGCGTGCAGCGGATCCGCCCGGTGCGCCTCCTCCACCGCCTCCGGGACCAGGCCGTCCTCGTCCATGGCCAGGGGCACGAGGGTGACGCCGAGCCGGGCGGCGATGGCCTTCAGCACCGGATAGGTGAACTCCTCGACACCCAGCCGGGCGCCCGGCCGGGTCAGCGCGGCGACGGCGGCGGAGATGGCCTGTCGGCCGTTCCCGGCGAACAGGGTCCGTTCCGGGTCGGGCCGCCATCGCCCGCGCGTGAGGAGAGCGGCGGCCGCCTCGCGGGCGGCGGGGGTACCGGCGGGCCCGACCGGGCGGAGCACCGGCTCCAGGCGGTCGGAGCGCACCAGCTTCTCCAGGCCGGCGGCGAGCAGCCCGGCCTGTTCGGGAACGACGGGGTGGTTGAGCTCCAGGTCGATCCGACTGTCGGCAGGCTCGGAGAGGGCCGGGGCGGGAGCGGGAGCGCCGGGCGCGTCCGTGACGAACGTGCCGCGGCCGACCTGGCCGACGGTGAGGCCCCGGCGGGCCAGCTCCTGGTAGACGCGGGCGGCGGTGGAGTCGGCGATGGCGTGCCGCCGGGCGAACTCCCGCTGCGGAGGCAGCCGTTCCCCCTCCCGGAGCCGACCGGCCGCGATCTCCGCCGCCACGGCGTCGGCGACGGACCGGAAGTCCTTCACGGGCTCCACCTCCCTGGTGAACGGCATCGAAGCACAGCATTGCACCGAGTGCAATGTCATCTATTGAACCGAGAAGAAGAGCGAACCTAGACTCCGATTGCACCGAGCCGAGCGATCGGCACCCGGCCGCCGGACCATCCGGCGGCACAGGAACAGAGCGGCGGACGAGCATGGTTGAGCTGAGCGGGGTGCTGGGGGTCGCGATGGTCGCCCTGGGGATGGTGCTCACCCCGGGGCCCAACATGATCTATCTCGTCTCCCGCAGCATCACCCAGGGACGACGCGCGGGAGTGGTGTCCCTGGGCGGCGTGGCCGTGGGGTTCCTGGTCTATCTGCTCGCCACGAATCTCGGCCTGTCGGTGGTCTTCCTCGCGGTGCCCGAGCTGTACGTGGCCGTGAAGCTGGCCGGCGCGGGCTATCTGGCCTATCTGGCCTGGACCGCGCTGCGGCCCGGGGCGGTATCCGTCTTCGCCCCCGATGAGGACATGCCGCACGACTCCCCGCGCAGGCTGTTCGCGATGGGCCTGATGACGAATCTGCTCAACCCGAAGATCGCCATCATGTACCTCTCCCTCATCCCGCAGTTCATCAGCCTGGAGGCGGGAAACATCCTCCTCCAGGGCTTTCTGCTGGGCTCCGTCCAGATCGCGGTGGCCCTCACCGTCAACCTGGGCATCGTCCTGGCGGCGGGAGCCATCGCCGTCTTCCTCGCCCGCCGCCCCTCCTGGCTCCGCGCCCAGCGCTACCTGATGGGCACGGCCCTGGGCCTGCTCGCCGTGTCGGTGGCGACGGACACCTCGGCCCCGGCGGCCTCGGGCTGAACCACGGACCGAGCCACCGGCCGCGGTCAGAGCATGATGAGCAGACGCGTATCGGCCTTGAGCTTCCTGTTCACCGAACGGCTCTGCACATAGACCTCCAGCTTGGGGTTGTTGCCGGCCTTCACGGAGACGGTCCCCCGGACCCCGGCACCGAACAGGAGGTTGCGCGCCGCCTCGCCCGTATAGGCGCGGTCGGTGTCCTTCTCGACGACGATGACCTCCTTGTCGGGCTGCACCTGCACCCGGGTGCCCAACTGGTAGTAGCAGGAGCCGCGTTCGTAGGTGACGCCCGGATGCGAGTCGACGAAGGCGCGGATCTCCATCTCCTTGTCGACCTTCAGCAGCCGGTACTTGTCGGCCGCGACCGGTTCGAGGTTGGCCCGCACGTCGTCGACCGATATGTCCTGGCCGACGGCGAACAGGTTCTTCGTGCCGCGCACGCCCTGCTCGCGGCCCCGCAGGAAGCTGGTGGCGGCGGCGCGCACGGTGCCGATCGCGTCCTCGACGCCCTTCTGGGAGTCCGCGTCCCAGATGGCGATGTTTCCGGCCGGGAAGCCGTAGTTCTGCGCGGTGCGCTTCGCCAGGGAGTTCGGAACGAGGATCGCGGAGGTCCAGTGCCCCGGGAGCCCGTTCATCTTCGCGGTGATCCGGTCGAGCCAGGGACCGAGGATGGTCATGTCGCCGTCGTGCCGGCGGTCGCCGCCCGAGGCGTTCTCCTCGCCGTCCGTCACGACGATCTGGAGGAAGCTGTGCTCGCCGTACTCCTCCCAGATGTGCCCCAGGTCGTCCAGGGACTTCAGCGAGGCCTCGATGAGGGCGGTGGCGCCGTTGTTGACCTTGTAGAGCCCTCGCATGGACGGAAGGTGCTTCACGTCCATGTCCCAGACCAGGTTCTCCACCCGGTGGTCGAAGGAGTAGAGACTGATCCGCGTCTCATGGCCGAGACTGTCCGACTCGGCCTTCAGCCCCGCCACGAACTCGTCCACGACGCGGATGAGCTGACTCTGGTGCTGGTACATGGAACCCGAGGCGTCCACGACCAGAGCGACGTGATTCACCTTGTGCTGGATCCTGTTGGCGGACATGGTTCTGCTCCTTCGTCCGGTGCTCCCCGGTGCTCCCCCGAGTGATGCTTCGACTCTATGGGGAGGCACTGACAATGCTTTCCGTCCGACGGTCATCCGCGCCCAGGGCGCGCCCGAGCCGGGGCCGGCGCCGGTGGCGCCGGCCCCGAGCGGGGCGTGAAGCGGCGGGTCAGTACGCGGTGGTGACGGTGGCGCCGCCGAAGGCGGCCACCGCGCGGAGGCTGATGTAGTTGGCGCCGGACGGCGGGTCGCTGATCGTCAGGGTGTGGGAGTTGCCCGGTCCGGTGGCCCGGTCGGTGTGCGAGCCGATGGTGGCCCAGGTGGAGTTGCTGTAGTAGAGGTCGGCGTTGCCGGTGCCGCCGCTGACGGTGATCTTCAGCGTCCTGGTGCCGGCCGGGATGTTCAGGTAGAGGTAGGCGTAGTCGCCGGTGGGGGCGGAGAGGTTGCTGCGGCGGCAGTTCTTCCCCAGCACGCGGGTGTCGGAGTCGGTGCACTCGCCGACGGTGGAGCCGCCGGTCACGGTGACCGTCCGGGTGGCGGTGGCCGTGGTGCCCTGATCGTCGGTCACGGTCAGCCGGACCGTGTAGCTGCCCGCGGCGCTGTAGGACTTGGTGGGGTTGATCTGCGCGGAGGTGGTGCCGTCGCCGAAGTCCCAGGAGCGGGAGGCGATGGTTCCGTCGGCGTCGGTGGAGCGGTCGGTGAGGGTGACCGTCAGATCCGAGACCGCGGCGGTGAAGTCGGCGGTGGGGGCCTGGTTGCCCGGCTGACCGCCGCCACCGCAGTCACCGGCGGCGCATGCGGCGAGCCAGGTCTTCCAGTCGCTGTCGTAGCGGGTGCCGACGGTACTGGTGAGGTAGGTCCGGGCGGCGCTCCACTCGCCGGCGCGGTAGTGGGCGAGCACCTTGTCCAGGTCGGCGGGGTGCTTCTCCAGCATGTACCGCACGGCGAGGTAGCCCCAGCGGTAGACGCGGGTGGTGTCGTGGCTGTAGTCGGTGCTGAACAGGGTGGACAGGGCGTAGGTGCCCTTGCCGGCCTCGGTCATCGCCGCGGTGTAGGGCTCCTGGCGGTAGTGGTAGGAGATGTACTCCGCGAAGCCCTCGACCCACCAGATGGTGGGGGTGGTCATGTTGGCGGCGAAGTCGCCGTACATGGTGAAGCGGCCGTCGAGGTAGTGGGTGTACTCGTGGTTGAGGTTCCAGATGTGGAAGTCCGGCCGCAGCCACTCGGCCTCGTAGGCGATGAAGCGGGGCTGGTTGCCCACGACGGAGGGGTCGCCCTCCAGGTACATGCCACCATTGTTGGTGTCGATCCCGTACATCGCGCCCGCGTAGGTCTGGTAGTCGGCGCTGGAGTCGTAGGCGATCACCTCGATGGCGGTGTTGTTGTCGTCGGCGACCGGGCCGTTGTCCTTGGCGATCCGGTGGAAGTAGGCGTCCTGCTCGACGAGGCTGGTACAGCTGGCGCTCAGCTCGGCGGCCGTCATCTGCTGGGCCAGGATGCGGATGCTGGGGCTACAGGAGTGGCGGACCGGCAGGACCTCGCGCTTGAGGCGCTCCTGGAGGTCGCAGAGGCCGTACGTGGAGCAGTTCACCTTGTCGTAGTAGTCGGCCATCTCCGCTATGCCCACCCAGAGCGGGGCGGTGGGGCCGGTGATGGAGGTGTCCCGGAGCAGGGCGGTGGCCAGCGGGCGGACCTTGCTCCGCAGGCTCGTGTGCTGGAGGAAACGGCCCAGCTCCCGTCCGGCGTTGGAGGTCAGATACGCCTGGTCGCCCTCCAGCAGGGAGAGGTGGTCGGCGGCGAAGCGGTGCAGCGCGTCGATGAGGCTCGGGTCCGACTCGACGGCGCTGACGAACGCGGGTACCTGGTGGCCCCGGAAGGTCACCGTGTACACGTTGTTGACCGCGGCGAGCATGCGCGAGGAGGCGTTCCAGGTGAGGTCGTAGTCCGCCAGCAGCCGCTTGACGACGGGGATGTACCGGGCGTTCTCCGCGGCGCTGTCGATCAGGATGACCGCCTCGGACAGGGTCTCGCCGTTGGCGTCGGTGACGTCGCGCGACCGGGAGCTGGCGAAGAACGCGTCGAGGCCCGAGCGGATGGCGGTCCGCAGGGTGGGGCCGTACGGCCCGACGACATCCGGGTTGTACCACTGCACGTAGTACCCGGCCCGGAGGTACAGCACGAGCTGCGGGGTGCCGGTACTGCCGTCACCCGGGTAGTAGGCCGCGTTGTCGCGCAGCGCGTAGGCCACGGAGGCCATCTGGGACTCGCGGAAGGCCAGTTGGGCGTTGTTGCCGGTCAGGCCGAACAAGGTGTTCACGCAGTCCGTGGTGGATGCCTTGATGTGCCGCACCAGTTCGCTTCCGGTGCGGCCGGTGAAGTCGGCCGGGTCGCACGCGGCGGCCGCCTTCGCCGACGACTTCTCGCCCGCGCTCCGCTTCGGCGGGGCGTCGTGCTCGCCGTAGGCCTCCTTGAGCGGGGACTTGTCGGCGCTCAGCGGGGGGAGCTGGGACGCCTTCAACCGGTCCTTGGACTGATGGCCGGTGTCCGGGGCGGGGGACTGCCGTGCCCGCGGCGCGGGGTCGGCCGAGCCGGCGGGGCGGGACGGCTGGGACGCGTTCGATGCCGTGGCGACCGAAGGGGAGTTCGGCTGCGCCTGGGCCGGCTGCACGAGCAGCGCGACGCTCATCACCCCGGCCAGGGCCAGGGGCAGAACGGCACCCACACCTCGGCGGACGAGTGTGGTTCTCACGTTGTTCCTCCCAGAGGGATCGGAGGCACGCGCATGCGTGACCGATGGGATGCACAGGGCGTGGGTCAGGGGGTGTTGTCGTGCCGTGCTGCCGGCCGGACGGAAGGGGCCGAAACCTGACGTTGACATGCCCACGCCCTGTGCCATGTACAATGGCACAGGTCACACATCACAGGGAAGTCGTGGTGCCGAATCCGCTACGACTTTCCGCTGAACGCCGCCCGGCGGGGCGGAGTTGGCCAGGCGGGCGGAGGCGGCCCGGGCGCGTGACGGGCCGCCAGGAACCTCTCAGTCCGTTCCGGGGAAGCGGCAGGCCGCCGTGCGCGCGTCGGGCCCACGACCTGGAGCGGCGACCGCTCGGCATGGCAGACGGCGCCCGCCGTCACGGCATCCCACTCACCCTCGTATCCCCTCGAAGGAGACCCATGACCGCGGAGTCCCCGGCCCAGATACACACCGGCAGCCACGACCTGCCCGTCACCGCCGCCCTGGACGCCTTCATGGCGGCCGACTGGGCACCGTCCCCCCTGCCCGTCGGCGCACAGGTGCCCGGCCGCGCCCTGCTGCCGGACCGCCTGGAGCGGCTGTCGGCCCGCTTTCCGGGCGAGCGGCTCGTCATACCCTCCGGGACGCTCAAGGTCCGTTCGAACGACACCGACCACCGATTCCGTCCGCACAGCGCCTACGCCTGGCTGACCGGACTGACCGGCGAGGAGCAGCCCGACCACGTCCTGGTCCTCGAACCCTCCGGGTCCGAGGGGCACGAGGCGGTGCTCCACGTGCGCCCCCGCTCCTCCCGGAACACCAGCGACTTCTACCGCGACCGCCGCTACGGCGAGTTCTGGGTCGGCCGCCGCCCCGACCTGGACGAGACGGCGGCGCTGACCGGGCTGCGCTGCGCCCACCTCGACGACCTGGCGAAGCTCCTCGCCGGCCCGCAGCCTTCGACGCGGCTGCTCGTCGGCGTCGACTCACGGGTGGACGGCCTGCTGGCTACGCGCGCGCATACCCCCTCGGGCGACGCCGAGTTGGCTGCCGCGCTCGCCGAACTCCGGTTGCGGAAGGACGCCTGGGAGGTCGGCCAGCTCCAACTGGCCGTCGACCACACCACGGCGGGCTTCGAGGACGTCGCGCGCGCCCTGCCCGACGCCCTGCGCCACCCCCGGGGCGAACGCTGGATCGAGGGCGTGTTCCAGCTGCGTGCCCGGAGCGAGGGCAACGGCACGGGTTACGAGACCATCGCGGCGGCGGGCGCGCACGCCTGCGTCCTGCACTGGATCCGCAACGACGGGCCGCTCGCACCGTCCCAACTGCTGCTGCTCGACGCGGGGGTGGAGACCGACACCCTTTACACCGCCGACATCACCCGCACCCTCCCCCTGTCGGGCCGCTTCTCGCCGGTCCAACGCGACGTCTACGAACTGGTGCTGGCCGCGCAGGAGGCCGCCATCGGCGTCCTGCGTCCCGGGGCCCGGTTCCGGGACTTCCACCGCGAGGCCATGCGGGTCATCGCCGAGGGACTGCACGCGTGGAGCATCCTGCCGATCCCGCCCGAGGAGGCGCTCGCCGACGACAGCGACCTGTACCGCCGCTACACCCTGTGCAGCAGCGGGCACATGCTCGGCATCGACCTGCACGACTGCGCGCGGGCCCGCGCGGAGACCTATCTCGACGGCGTACTGGAGGAGGGCCACGTACTCACCGTCGAGCCCGGGCTCTACCTCCAGCCGGACGACGAGACGCTGCCGCCCGAGCTGCGCGGCATGGGGGTGCGCATCGAGGACGACCTGGTGATCACGGCGGACGGCGCGCAGCTGCTCTCCGGCGCGCTGCCCAGGACGGTCGGCGGCGTCGAGGAGTGGATGGCCCGCCTCCTGGACAGCTGACATCGTTGGCCCTCGCGGGATGAGGCACTGCGCAACGTGACATTGTATAGTGCGGTGCCACATCATTGAAGGGGAATGCATGAGTGAGCTGAAGTCCCGCAAACTCATCTCGGTGCAGGAGCATCTGCGCGACCAGGTGGCCAACGCCTTGCGTGCCGCGCTGATAGCGGGGGAACTCCAGCCCGGCGTGATCTACTCGGCGCCCACGCTCGCCGCCGAGTACGGCGTCTCCGCCACGCCCGTGCGCGAGGCCATGCTGGATCTGGCCCGCGAGGGCATGGTCGAGGCGGTGCGCAACAAGGGGTTCCGCGTCACCGAACTCTCCGAGCGCGACCTGGACGAGTACACCGAGATCCGCGCCCTCATCGAGATCCCCACCATCGGCCGCGTGACCCGCACCGCCTCCCGCGAACAGTTGGAGGCGGTGCGCCCGGTGGCCGAGGAGATCGTGACCGCCGCGCAGGGCGGCGACCTGATCGCCTATCTGGAGTCGGACCGCCGCTTCCATCTCGATCTGCTCGCCCTCGCCGGGAACGCCCGCCTCGTGGAGACCGTGGCCGACCTGCGCAAGCGCTCCCGTCTCTACGGGCTCACCGACCTGTCCCAGGAGGGGGCGCTGGTGGGTTCGGCGCGGGAGCACACCGCGCTCCTGGACATCATGATCGCGGGGGACGTGGAGGGGGCCGAGGAGCACATGCGCCGCCATCTCGCGCATGTGCGGACCCTGTGGGCGGCCCGGAAGCGGGAAGCCGAGCGAGCCGCCCCGTCCCGCAAGCTCGGCGTGCGCTGACGCCGAAGTCCTGGCGGGCGGCACGTGTTGCCGAAAGGACCCGCCGGAATCGGGCATCGGCGGACGGGCGGCCCCGGATCCGCCGTCATACGGTGAATCCCGTCGGATAGGGGTCCGTGGGGTCGAGCAGGTACTGCGCGGTCCCGGTGATCCAGGCGCGGCCGGTGACGGAGGGCAGGACGGCGGGCCTGCCGCCGACCGTGGTCTCCGCCAGGATCCGGCCCGTGAAGCGGGAGCCGATGAAGGACTCGTTGACGAAGTCACTCCCGGTCCTCAGCTGCCCCCGCGCGTGCAGTTGGGCCATCCGGGCACTGGTGCCCGTACCGCAGGGCGACCGGTCGAACCACCCGGGGTGGATCGCCATGGCGTGCCGCGAGTGCTCGGCGGTGGACCCGGGCGCCTCCAGATAGACGTGGTGGCAGACGTCGATCGCGGGATTCTCCGGGTGGACCACCGGGTTCCGCTCGTTGATCGCCCCCATGACGGCCAGCCCCGCGTCGAGCAGCCGCCCCTTCTCCGCCCGGTCGAAGGGGATGCCGAGGTCCTCGGTGCGCACGATCGCGTAGAAGTTGCCGCCGTACGCCATGTCGTAGCGGACCGGGCCGAACCCCTCGACCTCGACGACCTGGTCCAGGGCGTGGCTGTAGGAGGCGACGTTCTCCAGGGTGACGGACTCCGCGCGGCCGTCGCGCACGGCGACCCGTGCCGTGACGAGGCCGGCGGGGGTGTCGAGGCGGATGAGGGTCTCCGGCTCGACCGCCTCGACCATGCCCGTCTCCACGAGGACCGTCGCCACGCCGATGGTGCCGTGGCCGCACATGGGCAGGCAGCCGGAGACCTCGATGAACAGCACGCCGAAGTCGGCGTCCGGCCGGGTCGGGGGCTGGAGGATCGCTCCGGACATGGCTCCGTGCCCGCGCGGCTCGCACATGAGCAGGGTGCGCAGCCCGTCGCGCTCCGCCATGAACCGCTGCCGCCGCTCGGCCATCGTCGCGCCCGGCAGGACGCCCACCCCGCCGGTGACGACCCGGGTCGGCATGCCCTCGGTGTGCGAGTCGACCGCGTGGTAACAGACCTTCGAGCGCACGTCAGTTCACCCCCGCGTCGATGAGGGTCTGGGTGGCGGAGCGGACGACGGCCTCGGTCTCCGGGTCCAGGGCCCGCCGGGGCGGACGGCAGACGCCGCCGGTCCGGCCGACCATGTCCTGGCCGAGCTTGATCGCCTGGACGAACTCGGTCCTGCTGTCCCAGCGCAGTACGGAGTGGAGCTGCCGGTAGAGCGGGAGCGCGGTGTCGAGGTCGCCGGCCAGCGAGGCGTTGTAGAGGTCGAGGCAGGCGCGCGGGAAGACCTGGGGGTAGCCGGCGACCCAGCCCTTGGCGCCGGCGACGCCGACTTCCAGGAGGGTGTCGTCGGTGCCGACGATCAGGTCGAGCCCGGGGGCGAGTTCGTTGATGGCGTAACACCGGCGGACGTCGCCGGAGAACTCCTTCACGCCCACGATGAATCCCTCGGCATGCAGTTTCGCCAGCAGCTCCGGGCGCAGGTCGACCTTGGTGTCGATGGGGTTGTTGTAGGCGGTGACGGGGAGTCCGGCGGAGGCGACCATCGCGTAGTGCTCCAGGACGGCGCGGTCGTCGGCCCGATAGGCGTTGGGCGGCAGGCACATGACGGCCTGGCAGCCCGCGTCCTTGGCGAACCGCGCGTGCCGCCTCGCCTCGATCGCGCCGTACGCTCCGACACCCGGCATCACGGTGAAGCCCTCCGGGGCGTTCGCGACGGCGGTCTCCACGACGCGGTCGCGTTCCTCGTACGTCAGGGTCTGGTATTCGCCCAGCGAGCCGTTCGGGGCGACGCCGTGCAGGCCCTGTTCGGCGAGCCGGGCGACGTTGTCCCCGTAGGCGCCGTGGTCGACGGCGAGATCCGGGCCGAACGGGAGGCTCGTCGCGACGATGACGCCGTGCCAGGGCATGCGGGTGCGGCTGGAGGTGCGGTCCAGGTCCATGGGGAACTCCTCAGATGGGGTCGGGAGTGGACTCGCCCGAATCGGCGAGCGCACCGAGGGTGACGGGGGTCGCGATCAGCCGCTCGGCGGGGGCGTAGGGCTGGTCACGGGTGACGAGGCAGTGCACGGCGGGCCCGCACATCCGGCCCTGGCACCAGCCCATGCCGGCCCTGGTCAGCTGTTTGACCTGCCGGTGGTCGGCTGCCGCGGCGTCGTCGCGGGCGGACCGGACCGCTCCGGCGGTGACCTCTTCGCACCGGCAGACCGGTGTGTCGTCGGTCAGCCACGCGGGCCAGGCCGGAGGCAGGGGGTGCGCCTGGGCCATCGCCCGGGCGAACGCCCGGTGCCGGGCCACCGCCCGGCGCTCCGCGCCGGGGCGGCG
>NZ_NTGZ01000156.1 GCF_002551245.1 Streptomyces sp. rh34 | reverse complement strand
AGACTCTTTCGCGTCCGATTCCCGGTCGAAGCGGGTCTCGCATTTCCTGCTTCGCCTTCCGGTTCTTCGCTTTCGCGTTTCCCCTTTCGGCGAGTCCGACTTTACCAGAATCTTTTCCGTTCCGTTTCCGGCCCGAATTCGATTTCCGGTGGCCTGTCGAGCGGCCTTGCCTTTCGGCGGATCCGACTTTATCAGAAACTCACGGAGCTGAACGAACGACCCGATGAGTCCGAGAAAGGAGAATCATTTGGCCCGGCGGAGTTAACAAGCGCTCCTGCACGAGCGAGATAGAC
Source organism: Streptomyces sp. rh34 (assembly GCF_002551245.1). Lineage (GTDB taxonomy): Bacteria > Actinomycetota > Actinomycetes > Streptomycetales > Streptomycetaceae > Streptomyces. The sequence goes on along the minus strand of NZ_NTGZ01000156.1, from coordinate 17,772 downwards.
GCTACGCGCTCAACCCGAACTTGTCCAGTCCGAGGCAACCGTTCGAATCTACCTCCCCACATCTGCCGTGTCAACGGCTTTTGTGGGCGAGGAGGACACTAGCAGGTCAGCAGTGGTGAAAGCACATCGGCGGTCAGGCTGCGGTGGGAAGTTCGGCGCTGCGTTCGACCACTGTGAGGTCGCCTGTGTCGCCGGCGCGGGCCGCGCGGCCTCCGAGGATGTAGACGTACGCGAGAAAGGCCAGCTCAGCGGCGATGCCGATGGTGATCCGGGCCCAGGTCGGAAGACCGGACGGGGTCACGAAGCCTTCGATGAGTCCGGAGACGAACAGGACCAGGGCCAGACCGATGGCCATACCCAGGGCGGCGCGGCCCTGCTGAGCCAGGGCGGTGCGGCGTGACAGGGGACCCGGGTCGATCACTGTCCAGCCGAGGCGGAGCCCAGTGCCGGCGGCGACGAACACCGCGGTCAGTTCGAGCAGACCGTGGGGAAGCACCAGGCCGAGGAAGACGTCGAGACGGCCCGCGGAGGACATGAGGCCTATACCGACGCCGAGGTTGAGCATGTTGAGGAAGAGGATCCAGATCACCGGTATGCAGAGGAACGCCCCCAGGACCAGGCACAGGGCCGCGGCCTGCGCGTTGTTCGTCCATACCTGTGCCGCGAACGACGCCGCCGGATGGCTGGAGTAGTAGGTCTCGTACTCCCCGCCCGGCCGGGTCATCGCCCGGAGGTCTTCCGGTGCGGCGATCGCGGCCTGTACCTCGGGGTGAGTGCCGATCCACCAGCCCAGCAGTGCGGCCAGCGCTGTCGAGAGGACCGCGGTGGGAATCCACCAGTGGCGCGATCGGTAGACGGCCGCGGGGAATCCCGCGGTGAGGAAACGGGCCGCGTCCCGCCAGGAGGCCTTGCGGGTGCCGGTCACCGTCGACCGGGCGCGGGCCACGAGCTGGGTGAGACGTCCGGTGAGGAGCGGGTCGGGGCTGCCCGACTGGACCAGCGAGAGGTGGGTCGCCGTGCGCTGGTAGAGGACGACGAGTTCGTCCGCTTCCGCGCCCGTGAGGCGGCGCCCCCGGCGCAGGAGGTGTTCGAGGCGGTCCCACTCCGTACGGTGGGCGGTGACGAAGACATCGAGGTCCATGGGCGTCTGTTGCTCCAGGCGAGGGTGGGTACGGGGCCCTACTACTGCGGCGCGCTGGCGGTCAGCTTGGCAGACTGTGCCCGGCTGAGGCAGAGAAGGTCGGCGAAGGGTGGGGCCCGATGAGTGAGCTGGTGACCGGGGACGCGGTCGTTCTGGGGTTGAGGCCCGCGCGGCTGCCGAGCCGGGCGCTGGCCTCGGCGATCGACCTGGCGGTGACGTTCGTCGTCTTCATCCTGGTATCGGTCGTGCTGGGCATCGCTTCCGTTTCGTTGGACGAGGCAGCGGTCGCGGCGATCGGAGTCGCCTCTTTCCTGCTGGTCCTGATCGGTGGGCCGGTCGCGGTGGAGACGCTGAGTCATGGCCGGTCACTGGGAAAGCTGGCCTGCGGGCTGCGGGTGGTACGGGACGACGGTGGGCCGATCCGGTTCCGGCACGCGCTCGTGCGGGGGGCGATGGGGCTCGTCGAGATCCTCATGACCTTCGGCGCCCTGGCCTCGATCGCATCCCTGGTGTCGGCGCGGGGTCGCCGGATCGGTGACGTGTTCGCCGGGACGTTGGTGATCCGGGAACGGGTCGCGGCCACGGGCCGGTCCGTCTCCGTGCCGCCTCCCCCGCCCTGGCTGGTCGGCCGGTTCGCGCAGCTGGATCTGTCGGCCGTACCCGACGAACTCTGGCTCGCGATACGGCAGTACCTGACGCGGATGCAGCAGCTGGATCCAGGTGTAGGTGCTTCGATCGCGGAACGGCTGGCCGGTGAAGTGGCCGCACGGACAGGAGCCGCCGCGCCTCAGGGTGTTCCCGCGGCCGCGTTTCTGGCCGCGGTGGTTCATGAGCGGCAGTCACGGGATGCGCGGCGCGTGTTCGCCGGGCCCCGGGCCGAGGGGCCCGTACCGTCCGGGCCTGCCTGGCCCGGTGGGGCCGGTGGGCCTGGTGGGGCTGGTTCCGGGGCGGGGGACGAGGCCGGCGGTGCTCACGGGCAGCGGCGCGGGAGTGCCTCCTCGGGCGGATTCGCCCCGCCCGGCTAGGCGCTGTCCGGCGCTGGCCCGGGCGTCAGGTCCTGGTCGGCCGGAGTGCCGGAGGCGCGGGGTGACGGGGGCGTCTCCAGGTGTTCGAGCTCGATGCCGGGTGCCGCGAGGACCACGTCACCGGCGATGTGGATGATGTGCCGCTCCCCGGTGTCCAGGGCGCTGACCTGGTATTCGTCCACGATCAGGGGGCCGTTGTCAGTGGTGTGCGCTTCACTGTTCACCAGAGCCCAGGACTGGTCGACGGTCCGGGGCGCGAGAACCGGGTCCGTGAAGGTGACCACGCGGACGCGGGTCGTGGGGGAAGCGGGGGTGAGGCGCAGGAGGCGGGTCATGGCGATGAGGAACGCGGGAGATGTGCCGGCGAAGGTGTGGGCGCGGACGTTGCCTTCGGTGGCGTGGCTGCCGGTCGGGTCGGTCCGGACCCAGGTGACCCCTTCCAGGGCTGCTCCTCGTACCTGCCAGCTCGCGGCATGGAGTTCGAGGCGGATGGGCCGGCCCAGCTCGTCCAGGGCGAGGTCGACGGAGCCGAGGTGGTCTCCGGCGGGGGATGTGGTCTGGGAGACGTAGCGCCAGCCGGAGGGGCCTGGGGCGCAGTGGAAGTGTTCTTCGCCGAGGGGGGTGTGATCGTGAAGGTCGTGGAGCGAATACCTGCCGCGGGGCATGGGGTCCTTCGGGTTCCTCGGGCTGTGCGGGAGCGGTAACGGGAGCAGGCCCCCGCCACGGGGGTGCGGGGGCCTGCTCTCAAATCTGTTGGAGCTACTGAGGGTCTGACGCCGCTCGGTGTCCGGGAGGCCGTCCTCCCGGACACCGAGGGTGGATCAGTGTCCGCGGATGGATCAGTAGCGGATCAGTAGCGGTAGTGGTCGGGCTTGTACGGGCCCTCTACCTGGACACCGATGTACGCCGCCTGCTCGGGGCGCAGCGTCGTGAGCCTGACGCCCAGGGCGTCGAGGTGGAGCCGGGCGACCTTCTCGTCCAGGTGCTTGGGCAGCACGTACACGTCGGTCGGGTACTCCTCGGGCTTCGTGAACAGCTCGATCTGCGCGAGGGTCTGGTCCGCGAAGCTGTTGGACATCACGAAGGACGGGTGTCCGGTCGCGTTGCCCAGGTTGAGGAGGCGGCCCTCGGACAGGACGATGAGGACCTTGCCGTCGGGGAACGTCCAGGTGTGGACCTGGGGCTTGACCTCGTCCTTGACGATGCCGTCGATCTTCGCGAGGCCGGCCATGTCGATCTCGTTGTCGAAGTGGCCGATGTTCCCGACGATCGCCTGGTGCTTCATCCGGGCCATGTCCTTGGCCATGATGATGTCCTTGTTGCCCGTCGTGGTGACGAAGATGTCCGCCTGCTCCACGACGTCGTCCAGCGTGGCCACCTGGTAGCCGTCCATCGCCGCCTGCAGCGCGCAGATCGGGTCGATCTCCGTGATGATCACCCGGGCGCCCTGGCCGCGCAGGGACTCCGCGCAGCCCTTGCCCACGTCGCCGTAGCCGAGGACGACGGCGGTCTTGCCGCCGATCAGGACGTCGGTGGCGCGGTTGATGCCGTCGATGAGCGAGTGGCGGCAGCCGTACTTGTTGTCGAACTTCGACTTGGTCACCGCGTCGTTCACGTTGATCGCGGGGAACAGGAGGGAACCGTCACGGTGCATCTCGTACAGGCGGTGCACCCCTGTCGTCGTCTCCTCGGTGACACCGCGGATCTCGGACGCGAGCTGGGTCCACTTCTGCGGGGCCTCGCCGAGCGTGCGGTTCAGCAGGGTGAGGATGTGGGCGAACTCCTCGCTGTCCGCGGTCGACGGGTCCGGGGCGGCGCCGACCTTCTCGAACTCGACGCCCTTGTGGACGAGGAGGGTGGCGTCGCCACCGTCGTCCAGGATCATGTTCGGGCCGCCGGTGGGGGTGTTCGGCCAGGTCAGCGCCTGCTCCGTGCACCACCAGTACTCCTCCAGCGTCTCGCCCTTCCAGGCGAAGACCGGGACGCCCGCAGGGGCTTCCGGAGTGCCGTTCGGGCCGACCGCGATGGCCGCGGCGGCGTGGTCCTGGGTGGAGAAGATGTTGCAGGAGGCCCAGCGGACATCGGCGCCCAGGGCGACGAGGGTCTCGATGAGCACGGCGGTCTGCACGGTCATGTGCAGCGATCCGGTGATCCGGGCGCCGGCCAGCGGCTGAGCGGCGGCGAACTCCTTGCGGATCGACATCAGGCCGGGCATCTCGTGCTCGGCGAGCGTGATCTCCTTGCGCCCGAAAGCGGCGAGGGAGAGGTCGGCGACCTTGAAGTCCTGGCGGTTGGTGGCCGTCGTCATAACGGGCTGCTCCTCGTGATGGGTCGAGGGTGGGCTGTCTGGGCTGACTCTGCGGCGCGGCGGGCACACGAATGCCCGGGCGTTCGCAGTGCAGTCCGTCGGAGGCCCTCTGTCCCTCGCCCGGCTCGCTCCCGCCAGCCGGTCGACCGCCATCAGCAGCGACGTCTGTTATCCGTATCCGAATCTACACCGAACGGCCCAGTGAGCCCCAGCCCGTTCGGGGAGAGAGGCATGTGTGAGAGGTCACCGGGCCGATCGGGGCTGGTGTGCGGTGGGTCAGTGGCCTGAATCCTTCGAGGCCGGGCCCGCACCGGGGCCCGCATCCGGGCCCTCGCCCGTCTCGGAGCCCGTTTCCGTGGTGGAGCCGGTTCCGGTGGTGGAGCCGGTTCCGGTGGTGGCGGTGCCCGGGGCTTCGGTCGCCTGGCCCGGGTTGGTTGCGGTCGCTGCGGCGTCCGCGTTGTAGATGTCCGGCTCCAGGTAGATGACCCGGGCGATCGGGCACGCCGCGCGGATGCGGTTCTCGGCGGCGTTGATGGCGGCGGCGATCTCGGTCGCGGTCTCGTCGTGCCGGACCGCGATCTTGGCGGCGACCAGCAGTTCCTCGGGACCGAGGTGGAGGGTGCGCATGTGGATGATGCGGGTGACGGTGTCGCCGTCCACCACGGCCGCCTTGATCCTCTCGACGTCCTCGACGCCGGCGGACTCGCCGAGCAGGAGGGACTTCGTCTCGACGGCCAGGACGATCGCGATGAGGATCAGCAGGATGCCGATGCAGAGGGTGCCGATGCCGTCCCAGACGCCGTTGCCGGTGCCGAGGGCGAGGCCGACGCCCGCGAGCGCCAGGATCAGGCCGACGAGCGCGCCGAGGTCCTCCAGGAGAACGACCGGGAGTTCGGGCGCCTTGGAGTGGCGGACGAATTCGGTCCAGGAGCGGTCGCCGCGCGTCTGGTTGGACTCACGGATCGCCGTACGGAAGGAGAAGATCTCGGCGATGATCGCGAAGACCAGGACCCCGACCGGCCAGTACCAGGCCTCGATCTCGTGCGGGTGCTTGATCTTCTCGTAGCCCTCGTAGACCGCGAACATGCCACCGACCGAGAAGAGGACGATGGAGACGAGGAAGGCATAGATGTAGCGCTCGCGCCCGTAGCCGAAGGGGTGCTGAGGAGTGGCTTCGCGCTTCGCCTTCTTGCCGCCGAGCAGCAGGAGTCCCTGGTTGCCCGAGTCGGCGAGTGAGTGGACGCTCTCCGCGAGCATCGACGACGAACCACTGAAGAGGAACGCTACGAATTTGGCCACGGCGATCGAGAGGTTGGCGACGAGTGCCGCCACGATCGCCTTGGTTCCGCCTGACGCGCTCATGAGTGCGTGGTGTCCCTTCGTCGGTGCGCGGCACGTGCCGCCGCGGTGAGGCGGCACATTGTTGCAGTCGTCGGGACGGCCCGTGGGTCAGGCGGCCACGGTGGCACGGAAGAGTGTTCCCGGTCCCGCCGCCTCGACGGTCTCGCCGGCCGGAACGTACGCGGACTCCCCCGGTCCGAGCGCGAGTTCGCCGACGGTGACCGAGCCCGCCGTGCAGAGCAGGATCTGGGGCGTGGGGGCGGTCAGTTCGGTGGGGGCCGCCCCTGGGGCGAGGGTGTAGCGGGACAGGGCGAACTCGTCGACGGGTGTCTCGTAGCGCTCCTCTCCCGACGGGGCCGCTTCCGGGCGCAGTACGCCGGGCTCGGTGGCCTCGAACCGGACGATCCGCAGGAGTTCGGGGACGTCGATGTGCTTGGGGGTCAGGCCGCAGCGCAGCACGTTGTCCGAGTTGGCCATGATCTCGACGCCGAGGCCGTCGAGGTAGGCGTGCGGGACGCCCGCGCCGAGGAACAGGGCTTCTCCGGGCTGGAGTCGCACGTGGTTCAGCAGCATCGCGGCCAGGACCCCGGGGTCGCCGGGAAAGTGGTGGGCGATACGGGCGTACGGGGCGTGGGCGCCGCCGAGGCGCTCGGCGGCGGCCGCCGCGTCCGCCACGGTCTCGGCCATCTCCGCCGGTTCCGCGCCGAGGATCGCCGTGAGCACCTCGCGGAGGGCCGCCTCCTCGGGGTGGGCACGGAGGAGGTCCACGTACGGCTTGAGGGAGTCGACTCCCAGCGCCTCCATCGCGTCCGCCGCCTCGGCGGGCCGGCGGAAGCCGCACAGCCCGTCGAAGGGGGTGAGGGCGCAGATGAGTTCGGGCTTGTGGTTCGCGTCCTTGTACGTGCGGTGCGGGGCGTCGATCGGGACGCCCCGGGCTTCCTCGTCGGCGTAGCCCTCGTGGGCCTGCTCCAGGTTCGGGTGGACCTGGACGGAGAGGGGGGCGCCGGCGGCGAGGAGCTTCAGGAGGAAGGGGAGGCGGGGGCCGAACCGGGCGACGGTCTGCGTGCCGAGCTCGCCTTCCGGGTCGGCGTCGATGGCCTCGGTGAGGGCCAGTTCGATTTCGCCGGACGCGGTGGTACGGGTGATACGTGAGGGCGCTCCGGGGTGGGCTCCCATCCACATCTCGGCCTGCGGTTCGCCGGTGGGCGCGATGCCGAGCAGGCCGGGGATGGCCGTGGTGGACCCCCAGGCGTAGGGGCGCACGGTGTTGGACAGCCGGTCCATGGAGTCGTCCTCGGGTGGGGCGGATCGGGTGAGTGTGGCACCAGGGGTATCAGTGTTACGTGAGGTCCTGGCGTCGTGGGGGTGGCCGGGGGGTGACGCGGTCGGTGTGGTGTGTTCCGTGTTTTCCGTGTGGGGGTGTTCCGTGTGGAGGTGTCGCTTGGGCGTGTTCCCTGGGGGTGCTTCCCGGGGGGGGTGCTTCCCCGCGTGTTTCCCGGGGGCGCGGTCCTGTGCGGTGTTCTGGTGTTTCTGTCAGGGCTGGGGGGCCGAGGCCAGTGACAGGTAGACCGCTGCGAAGTCGGTGATCGCGAGCAGTTCGGCCACGGCCTCCAGCTCGCTGCCTTCCTCCGGTTCCAGCTCGCTCACGGGTGTGTCGTGGCCGAGTGCCAGCTCCCGGGCCGCCGGGTAGGCGCTGAGGCCTCCTGTCGGGCGGTCCCGGAGCAGGACGACCCGGGCCCTCAGCGTCTCGCCCTCGTCGACCCGGTCGCGGAAGAAGTCGTCGGGGTCCGCCCCTGCCGCGAAGTCCCCGGCGAGGAGCGTGCCGTGCGAGGGCAGTGCCTCGGGCAGTTCCGCGGCCAGGGCGGGGCGGCCGGCGAGTTCGGACAGGACGGCGGCGAAGCGGCGTCCCACCGGGCCTGCGGCGTCGCCCTCCGTCCAGAGCAGCGGCAGGCTGTCGGCGAGCTCGGCGGCGAGTGTCTTGGCCGGGTTGCTGTACGTGGCGATGGCCGGGCCGCAGCGTTCCGCGGTGCGGTCCAGGCGGTCCGCCACCTTCTGCAGGTCCTCCGGAGGCGCGGTCACCAGGCCGACCCGGTCCAGGAGTGCCAGCAGGGGGGTGAGCAGGGCCCACAGCGTGCCGGGGCCGGCGGCAGAGGTCTCCGCGTCGTACTCGCCGTACGGGGCGGCGGCCATCGGGACGACCAGGCCGTGCACCCCGTCGACCGCCTCGCGCAGCGGGGAGCGGGTGGGGGCGACGGCGACGACGGTGCAGCCGCGGCGGTAGGCCTGTTCGGCGAGCAGGGCCAGGCCCGGTTCGGACCCGTCGGCGGTCGCGATGAGGAGCAGGTCCACGGATCCGGCCCAGCCGGGCAGGGCCCATCGGAGGGCGCCGGGGGCGGGGGCGACGCCCGTGGGGTGCATGCGTACGACGGGGGCGGCCGCGCCTGCCAGCGCGCCGATCAGGTCGGCGACCCCGGAGGCGGCGGTGCCGGGGCCCGCCACGAGGACGGCTCGGGGCCGGCCCTCCGGGTTCAGACCTCCGATGCCGGCCTCGGCGGCGTACCGGACGGCGGTACGGACCCGGGCGCCTGCCTCGGCGTCACCGCGCAGCAGATCGCGGCGGTCGGCTCGGGTCAGGGCTTCCGGGTCATCGAGCAAGGACTCGTCGAGCATGGCGGTGGGCCTCCGATCACCGGGTGGGGTGCGGGCTGCGGAAACGGGCACGGACGCGGTGGCGTGGCCGCCGGGACCGGCGCGGTGCCGGACGGTGGCCCCGCCCCGCCTGCGGTCGGGCCCGGTCGTCGTGCGCTGCCGGGGCCTTCCTGCGTCGTCCTGCCCGTACGCGTGTCGCTCGCGCGGTCAGGCGGGGCGGCGCGCCTCGTCGACGAGAAGGACCGGGATGCCGTCCCGGACCGGGTAGGCCAGGCCGCAGTCGTCGCCCGTGCAGATCAGCTCAGGGCTGTCGGCCGCCGAACGGTCGTCGAGCGGGGCGTGGCAGGCCGGGCAGGCCAGGATCTCCAGGAGGCCGGCTTCGAGCGCCATGGGGTGAGTCCCTTCGAGCATGCGAGTTCCGATCCGCGTGGATCAGGCGTCGTCAGCCTACCGTCGGGGTGGAGGGGGCGCGGCCTGGCCGGGGGATGAAACGGGGATGGGGTGGGTGGGGCCCCGTGGTGGGGACCGCTGTGCGGTGGAGGCGCCGTGCGGTGGGGCGCGGGCGCGGGTGGGGCTCAGGTGCGGGTGGGGCGCGGAGGGGTGGGCGCCTGCGGCGGGCCTCTTCCGGCCCCGCCCCTTCCCGTAGCCGGGGCTCCGCCCCGGGCCCCGCTCCTCAAACGCCGGAGGGGCTGGAAGGAGCGGGGCGGGGGAACGCGAACGCCGCGAAACGCCGAAGGCCCGGGACCTCGCCGCCGACCGCGGCCCCGACCCCGACCCCGACCGGGGCCGGGGCCGGGGCCGGGGCCGGAACCAAGGCCGCCTGCTGGCTCAGGCTTCGCGGATCAGGGTCAGGACCTCGTCGCGTACCGCCGCCATCGTCTCCTCGTCCCTCGCCTCGACGTTCAGGCGCAGGAGCGGTTCCGTGTTCGAGGCGCGGAGGTTGAACCACCAGTCGGCGGCTGTGGCCGTGAGGCCGTCCAGGTCGTCGAAGGTGATGCCGTCGCGGGCGCCGTAGACCTTCCTGACCGTGGCCAGGCTGGCGGTCTGGTCGGCGACGGTGGAGTTGATCTCGCCGGAGCCGCTGTAGCGGTCGTACTCCGCGACCAGCTCGGAGAGCGGCTTCTGCTGGCCGCCGAGTGCGGCGAGTACGTGGAGGGCGGCGAGCATGCCCGTATCGGCGTTCCAGAAGTCGCGGAAGTAGTAGTGCGCCGAGTGCTCGCCGCCGAAGATCGCGCCGTGCTCCGCCATCTCCGTCTTGATGAAGGAGTGGCCGACCCGCGTGCGGACCGGGGTGCCGCCGTTCTCGCGGACCACCTCGGGGACGGACCAGGAGGTGATCAGGTTGTGGATGACGATGCCCTCTCCGCCGTTGCGGGCCAGCTCGCGGGCGGCGACCAGGGCCGTGATCGCGGAGGGGGAGACGCCCGCGCCCCGCTCGTCGACCACGAAGCAGCGGTCCGCGTCGCCGTCGAAGGCGAGGCCGAGGTCGGCGCCCTCGGCGAGGACGCGGGCCTGGAGGTCGACGATGTTCTTGGGGTCGAGGGGGTTGGCCTCGTGGTTGGGGAAGGTCCCGTCCAGCTCGAAGTACAGGGGTACGAGGTCGAGTGGGAGGCCTCCGAAGACCGTGGGGACCGTGTGGCCCCCCATGCCGTTGCCCGCGTCGACCACGACCTTGAGGGGGCGGATCGCCTTGCAGTCGACCAGGCCGAGGAGGTGGGCCGCGTAGTCGGTGAGGGTGTCCCGTTCGGTGATCGTGCCGGGGGCGGTGGCGGCCGGCGGCTGCGGGGCGCCTTCCGACCACTGCTCGACCAGGGTGCGGATCTCGGCGAGGCCGGTGTCCTGGCCGACCGGGGCGGCGCCGGCCCGGCACATCTTGATGCCGTTGTACCGGGCCGGGTTGTGCGAGGCCGTGAACATCGCTCCGGGGAGGCCGAGGGCTCCCGACGCGTAGTACAGCTGGTCCGTCGAGCAGAGGCCGATGAGCGTGACGTCCGCGCCCCGGGCTGCCGCGCCCCGGGCGAACGCACCGGCGAGCCCTGGTGACGTGGGGCGCATGTCGTGGCCGATCACGATCGCGTCGGCGGCCGTGACCTGGACGAACGCGGCTCCGAAGAGTTCGGCCAGCGATTCGTCCCACTGGTCGGGCACCACTCCGCGCACGTCGTACGCCTTCACGAGCTGCGACAGATCAGCAACCACGGCCGGTCCTCCTGGGGTCTTTGCGGACCGCCCAAACTACCCGGCCTGGCAGTACCCCAGGATGGGGCCTCAGGAGTCGGGGGAGCGCAGCACCCTCAGGTGCCCCCGGCGGGCCACTTCCACCGGGTCGGCGGAGCGCGGTCCCCGGCCCCCGCCGTCCGGGCCCCGCTCGTGCGGGCGTGCCGCTTCGCGGACCGCGTTGGCCAGTGCTTCGAGGTCGTCGCCGCTGGGGTGCGCCGGTGCGGAGCCGTCGGAGAGCCGCACCACTTCCCAGCCCCGTGGCGCGGTAAGCCGCTCACTGTGTTCGGCGCAGAGGTCGTAACAGTGGGGCTCGGCGTAGGTGGCGAGCGGGCCGAGGACCGCAGTCGAATCGGCATAGACGTACGTCAGTGTCGCGACGGCAGGGCGGCCGCACGCGGTGCGCGAACAGCGACGTACAGGGCTCACGATGGTGGACGCTACCGCACTCTTGAGCGGGCTGCGACGACTCCCCCTTGGGTCACCCCACCGTGTCGCCCCGTGACCTGGGGCACAGCGGCTGCCCCGGCGGCTGTCCTGACCTGCGCCGGGGCAGGGGCCCGGCCGTCGCACGGTGGTCGTACCGGTCGCGGGCGGGGTGGATCGCGGCGTCGGGCGCGGGGTCGATGATCGGATCACGGGCCTGAAAGGAGCTTAACCTTGGCCGAAATGTTCAACTGCGGACATCCGGAAGCGGGACGATCCCCCTTCCGAGAGGCCCGGCCGGCCGTGTCGTCTCCCCGGTCGCTCCGGTCCCCGGAGCGTTACGCTGCGTCGGTGATGGACAGCTCCGTACCTCCCCGCCCGTTCGAGCCGCGGCCCCGGCGCCGTGACCGTCATGGCCGCGGCATGCGCGGGCCGGTCGCACCACCGCAGGTGCCGCTGTCGGCCAGCCGGGGCGAGACCTTCCGTGATCTGGTCCAGGACTCGGTGGAGCGGCTGGAGCGGCGCTGGCCCCAGCTGGCCGAGGTCGACTTCGTCGTCCTCGATGTGCCGGACACCCCGGAGGAGATCGTTCCGCTCGGCAGCGCGGTGTCCGGGGGCAAGGGGCGGCCCGCGCAGATCGTCGTCTACCGGCGACCCGTCGAGATCCGCACCAAGAACCGCGACGAGCGCGCCCTGCTCGTGCACGAGGTCGTCGTCGAGCAGGTCGCCGAGCTGCTGGGGCTGGCGCCCGAGTCGGTCGACCCCCGGTACGGGCAGGACTAGGGCCTGTCGTCAGACTGCCGCCTGCCGGGTCGTCCCCGGGGGCCCGGCGTGGCTGTCGGAGGCTCGCTCGCGCTCAGTCGTCCAGGACCGAGAGGTCCTGGCGGGCCGACGGGACCTCGACCGTGCCCCCGTCGTCGGGGAGCGTCTGCACGGTGAACATCGGGACCCCGCCCTCCGTGCGCGCCAGGGAGCGCGACGCGTGGACCGGGCCGCCCGACGTCGTCTCGACGGTCAGCGCGTAGGCGCCCTTGAGGCCGTCCGGGGCCTTCGGGGTGACCGCGAGGGTGGTGCCGGCCTTGACCGTGTACGTCTCCACGGCCGGTTCGCCGCCGTCGCTGCCCGCCGACGCGGTGACCTTCACCTCGGCCGTGGCGCCCGGCGCGGTCAGGGACAGCGTCGAGCCCTTTTCCCCGTTGTCCGGGACGCTCGCCCGTGCGCCGACCGGTCCGGTGGCCGGAATGTAGGCGACCTCCTGCTTGTCGCCCTTGCCCCGGACCACGCGCAGTGCGGCCACGATCGGGGTCGCCCGGTCCTTCTGGACGGGGCTCAGGCGCAGGGAGCCCGGTTCGCCGCGGGTGACGTCCTTGAGGTCCACGGCCGCCGTCATCGAGGACTTGATGTGCAGGGTGGCGTTCCCGGCCGGGGAGAACGCCGCGTTCTTCCCCATGAGCTGGACCTTCACGTCCGCGTCGTCCTCGCCGGGCGCGAACGCCACCAGCTGTACGGAGGTGGCGTCGGCCGGGATGCCGGGCAGCACGAGCGTGCCGGAGGGTTCCTGGGACGCGGAGATCCAGTCGCTGCCCGCGCTGTCGTCCGCGCTCAGGACGACCGCTCCGATCCGCCCCGAGCGGGTGGTGACGTGGGCGGTCAGCTGGTCGACGGCCTCGGAGGTGAGGGTGGACAGCAGAAGGGCGACGCTGGAGCGGGCCGGCACGGTGATGCCGTCGTTGACGTCGGACTTGAGCGCGCCCTCGGGGCCGTACAGCTCGATGTCGGCGACGGCGGCGGAGTCCTCGGGGTTGGTGAGGTGGAGGTAGTCCTGGCGGGACTTCGCGGTGCTCGCGCCCGGGAACCAGAAGTCCGTGTCGGGGGCGGTGCAGGTGACTCCGAGGAGCCCGCGGGCGCCGCCGGCGGTGACCTCGGTGGTCTGCTGTGCGGCCCAGCCGGGGGCCAGGCGGCCGGTGGCCGTGCCGACGAGGGCCGGGGCGTCGGCGCCGTCCGCCTCGGCGACGACCGGCTTTCCGGGCTCCTTCACGGCGAGGAACGGCTTGTCGGCCTTCTCCTTCGCCTTCTTCGCCGCTTCCTCGGCCTTCTTGACCTTCTTCGGGTCGGTCTCGTCCTCGTCGTCCACGACCGGGAGGGCCGGCTTCAGCTCGGCGGTGCCCTTGGCGTCGCCGCCCTCGCCCGCCGGGGTGAAGGAGGTGTACCGCGTCTCCGCGAGGTCGGAGTCGCTGGGCGCCGGGCAGACCAGGCTGGAGCGCTCGACCGGCCGCAGCTCGGCGGAGTTCGCCCCGGTGGACGCCGGGGCGCCGGGCGCGGTGACCGTGGCGAATCCGGTGATGGCGGCCAGGACGGTGGCGCCCGCGATCAGGGACAGGTGGGTGGACTTCACTCGGACTCGCCTCGCGATGCGTTACCGGTCTGCCACGGGGCCTGACCCGGGGCCGGGGGGTCGGTCTGTTCGCCGTTCTCGGCGGGGTGCTGGTCGGGCGGGGGCGGCTGGGTGGGGTCGGTGTAGGGCTGCTGCTGGTACGGCCCGCCGACGTACTGGCCGTACTCGTCGTACGCGCCCTGGTCGTTGTACGTGCCCTGGTCGTTGTACGTGCCCTGGTCGCCGTACTGCTGCTGTGTGTAGGGGTCCTGGGCGTCGTATCCCTGGTAGCCGACGTTCTGCTGTTGCTGCTGTTGCTGTTGCTGTTGTTGCTGCTGCTGCTGGGCGTACGGGTCCGGCTGGTACGTCGCGTAGTAGTCGGCGCCCGGCTGCTGCTGACCCTCCCACTGCGCGTACTCGCCGTACTGCTGCTGCGGGACCGCCGCGTAGCCGCCGGTGGCTTCCTGAGGGTCGTGCGCCGGGGGGCTCGCGGCGTACGGGTCGGCGGACTGCTGCGCGGGGATGTACTCCCCCGGGCCCGCGGCCGGGTCCGCGGCTCGTGACGGATCGCGGTCGTCGGGGTAGGCGTCGTCCCCGGCCTCCGGTGCTGCGGCCGCCGTCTCGGCCTGGGCCGCGGCGCGCAGCCTGCGGGCGCGGCGGCCCTCTCCGTCGACCGGCTCGGCGGCGACGGCGAGCGCAGCCTCCTCGGGCAGGTCGTCGTCGATCTCCCGGCGGCGGCCCGGCAGGGCCATGACCACCAGGACCAGAAGGAGTCCGGCCTGCGCCCAGGTCCACGCGGTGTGCGTGATCGGGGCGTCGTAGGTGAGGTCCAGACGGCCACCCTCCGCGGGCAGTTCGAAGCCCTGGGCCCAGCCGTCGACCGTCTTGCGGGGCAGCGGCTTGCCGTCCAGGGTCGCCGTCCAGCCCGGGTCGGCGGCGTCCGCGATCCGCAGCACACGGCCCTCCTGTCCGGACGGGATCTCGGAGTGGGCCTCGACGGCGGCCGAGCCGACCGGAAGGTGCTCGCCCTCGCCCGAAGCCGGGGTGATCATGACACGGGCGACCTGGCGGTCCACGCGCCACAGGGCGCTGCCGTCGAGCTGGCTGAGGCGGCTGAGGCCGGGCGTCGAGTCGAGGACCCGGCTCATCTGGCGCGGCGCTCCGTCCCGGACGAGGACGTAACGGATCGCGAAGCCGCTGAGCTGGCCGCCCTGGTCGGCGCCGGAGCCGGCGACGAGGTTGGCGACGACCTTGTCGAGGTGGCTGTTGCTGCCGCCCGCCTCGGTGAGTTCGCCGTCGCCGAGGCGGGCGCCCGAGCCGCGGACCAGGCTGTACGCCACGGAGTCGGGCGAGCTGCCGCCGAGGACGAGGGTGCGGGGCTGGTCGCGGGTGGTGCTCTCCTCCGCGACGAAGGCGGGCACCTGGACGGGGTCGCGTCGCTCCAGGGGCCCGTCCGCGCCGCCGATCATCCAGCCGAACGCGGCCAGGACCGGGGCCACTCCGGCGGCCAGCGCGATCAGCGCGGCGACGGGCTGGCGCCAGCCGAAGCTCTGTTCGGCGACCCGGATGCGGGCCCCGTCCGCGCCCACCAGGGCGGCGGCGATCAGGGCGGTGCCGTAGACGAGGGTGGCGGGCCCGGCCCAGGTGGACCCGTTGGCGATGGCGGCGAAGAGGAAGCCGACGAGCGCGACCGCCCAGGCGGTGCGGACGGCGAACTGCCGCTCCCCGCGCAGCAGGGCGGCGAGCGCCGCCAACACGATGCCGAGGAGCAGGACGCCGCCCGCCGCACCGGGGCCGCCGGGGCTGATGCCGAGCAGGTCGAGGCCCGTTGCCGTTCCCGTACCGATGTCCAGGCCCGCTTCGGTCAGGAGCGCGGACGGGTTCGTCAGGAGGGTGAGCGACCAGGGGGCGAGGACCAGGACCGGGGTGCCGACGGCGGCGACGAAACGGAGTCCGTACGCCGTGATGTCACCGCGCCGCAGCACGAGGACGCCGATGCCGAGGACCACGGCGAGCGGCCAGACGATCGGGGTGAACGCCATCATGACGGTCAGCAGCAGCGTGTACGCCCAGGTGGCGCGCCAACTTCCGCGCTCCCCCGCCGCGCTGTCCACGCGCAGCCCGTGGGCGGCGACGCCCGCGCGGGCGGCCGGCGGGAGCAGGACGAGGAGGACGGCGGTGCCGAGGCGGCCGGTGGCCAGGGCGCCGGTCGCGGCGGGCAGGAAGGCGTACGCGACGCTCGCCCAGGCCCGCAGCAGCCGCGAGGGGAGCAGCGGGCGGGAGGCGAAGTAGGCGGTGAGCCCGGCCAGTGGGATCGAGCAGACCAGCAGCACGCTGACGGCGAGGCCGGTCGAGCCGAGGAACAGGGCCGACAGCGCGGCGAGCAGCGCGAGGTAGGGCGGGGCGGTCTGGGTGCCGCCGGTGCCGACGGTGTGCCAGGCGTCCGCGTACTGCCCCCAGAGCGCGCCGACCTCGGCGGGGGCGGGCAGCAGCGCGCCGCCCGCCAGGGCGCCGCCGCTGAGGAGGTTGCGGCAGGCGATGAGGGAGACGATCAGGAGCAGCGCGAAGAGGATGGGTCCCGGTTTGCGGCCGATGCGCTTGAGGCGGGCGAACTGGTCGATCTCCAGGAAGTCGGCGTCGTCGCCGCCGGGCCCGGATTCGACGGCTCCGTGTCGTGAACCGCCCGAGTCGGCGTCCGTACGGCCGCCGAAGTTGCCCGCGACCTGGTCGACGGTGGCCCGGACGGTCGCGCCCGGCGGCGGGAACAGTGCGCGCAGCTCGGCGGCGTCGACGACGCCCTTGCCGCGGTTGCGGCGGGCGGCGAGGATGCGGCCGGGGCGCAGGAGGGTGCCGAGCAGGCCGGTGACCTCGTCGAGGGCCTGACCGGGCACCTTGCCGACGAGGTAGGCGAGGGTACGGAGCAGGGTGCCGACGACGAGCCGGAGCAGGACCCAGGGCAGGGCCTTGCCGCGGGCGTTGACGAGCATCGTGTAGACCGCGCCCGCCTTGTCCACGCGGTGCGGGCTGGCGACCGAGCGGCCGGCGCAGTCGATGGGGCGGCGTTCCCGGGCGGAGGCCTCGGCGTGCCGCAGGACGGCGTCCGGGGCGACGAGGACCCGGTGGCCCGCCAGGTGGGCGCGCCAGCACAGGTCCACGTCGTCGCGCATCAGGGGGAGCCCGCGGTCGAAGCCGCCGAGCTCCTCGTAGACGTCGCGGCGGATGAGCATGCCGGCGGAGGAGACGGACAGGACGGTACGGACCTGGTCGTGCTGGCCCTGGTCCTGCTCGCGGCGGTCCAGGCCCGTCCAGCGGCGTCCGCTGTTGGCGATGGAGACGCCGACTTCGAGGAGTTGCTTGCGGTCGTACCAGCCGCGCAGCTTGGGTCCGACGATCGTGGCGTGCTTGTCGGTGTCGACGACGCGCAGCATCTCGGCGAGCGCGTCCGGCTCGGGTGCGCAGTCGTCGTGCAGCAGCCAGAGCCACTGGACCGGTTCGCCGTGCGGCAGTTCGGGAAGGTCGTAGTTCTCGTCGACCCAGGTCCGGCCGGCCGGGTCCCAGCCGCTGGGGCGCTTGAGGTACGGCAGGTCGTCCGGGGTCAGGACTCCGGCCGTGCGGGCCGCCTCGTCGACGGCGGTGCCGAAGCTCGTGCGGCGTGCGAGGTGCAGGACGCGTTCGTCGCCGAGCGCCTCGGTGACCAGCCGGGCCGAGTCGTCGGCGCTGCCGGTGTCGGCGGCGACGACGTTCTGTACGGGGCGTTCCTGCCCGAGCAGCCCGGCCAGCACGTCGGGCAGCCAGCGGGCGCCGTCGTGGGAGACGAGCACGGCGGTGACGACGTGCCGGGGGAACTCTGGGGCGGCGGCGGCCGCGTTCGGCGCCGCCGAGTGGCTGTGCACGGACATCGAGGTACGGGCCCTCCGGCCGGGTCCGGGGGCGTCCCCGGGGGCTGCATCGGTGTACACGCGCGCGCCGTCGGGGCGTTGGCGCGTCTCGGACGGGGCCCCACACTAACGGTACGGACAGGTGGCGGGGGTCGGAGCGGGTGAAGGGGCCGGGCGCGGGCGTGCCGACGGCCCGCCGGCCGAGTCCCGGGGAAGGGGTCGGTGGCGGGCCGTCGGCATGGGGAAGCGGTTCCGGGGAGCCTGCCCGATGAGAGGGGCGGCCTCGGCTGGAGGAGTGGGGAGGAAGCGTGCCCCGGGGGGGTGGGTCGCTCCGCGACTCGCGGGGCCCTTGATGGTCCGGGATGCGCCTGGGGCCGGTGGGGGGGTGGGGGGGCTGTCTCTTATACACATCT
>NZ_NTGZ01000155.1 GCF_002551245.1 Streptomyces sp. rh34 | reverse complement strand
GCACGGCAGACACCGCCAGGGGAAGCGCCCGCAGCCGCCGAAACAGCGCGGCGGCGGCAAACAGCGGGACCGGCAGGACTCGCTGCTGCCGCCCGACCGGTCCGTGCGCATGCCCGTGGAGACCTGGGAGGAGGAGCGCCCGGCCCGCGCACCGCGTGCGCCCAAGGGCCCCCGTGTACTGCGGGAACCGCCCCGCCGGGGCGAGAAGTCCTCCTCCCCGCGCAGTCTGGGCCGGCTGCTGCTCGTCCTCATCCTGCTGCTGATGGCCGCCGCCGTCGCGTACGCGGTGATGTTCCTGCCGAAGCAGGAGTCGGGCGAGGACGGCGGAGCCCCGGCGTCCTCGCCCACCGGGTCCGCCGCACCGCCCGCCGCCTCGGGGGAGCCCGAGCCGCCCGCCTCGGCGGACGGGTCCGCCGATCCCGGCTCCCAGCAGCCGCAGACGAGCCGCTCGGCCATCGCGCTCGCCCCCGGCTACGCGCTCCGCGAGGACGCGGAGGGCTTCGAGGTCGGCGTACCGAAGGACTGGCAGCGCAGCCCCGCCAACGCGGACCGGCAGATCCGTTACGGCAGCGACGGGTTCACCCTCCTCGTGGTGCCCGGCCGGGACACGGTCAAGGCGGGGGGCGGCGATCCGCTGGCCTACCAGCGGGACAAGGAGCCCGAGCTCCAGCCGTTCCGGGACTCCAGCTGGTCCTCCTCGTCCGGACTGCGCCGGGTCGACGTCGGCCGGCAGGCCATGGCCGAGGGGCAGTTCACCTGGCAGGAGACCGGCGGGCGCGAGGTGTTCGTCCGTAATCTCGCCATGATCGTCGACGGCAGGTACCACGTCATCCAGGTCATCGGGCCCGAGAGCGGCCGGGACAAGGTCACCGAGATCTACCAGCAGGCCATCGCCTCGTACCGGGTCACCTGACCACCGGTCACACCCGGCGGCACGCACGTCGTCGTCCGGTCGCGCGCACGTGTTCCCGCCTGACCGCACGTCATCGCCACCGCTCCGCCCAGGGTGTTGTGCGGTGCCGACAACCATCACAGTGCGGTCTCGTGGGCGATCCCCGGTTCCGCCTCACCGCTCCGCCTCCGTAATCTGGCAATTCGAGGAACGGGGCGGGGACATCACGTGGATCGATCACAGAGCACGGACACGGGACTGGTGCTGGCGGGGCGCTACCGGCTGGGCGACGTCCTCGGCCGGGGTGGCATGGGCAAGGTCTGGCGCGCCCACGACGAGGTGCTGCACCGCACGGTCGCCGTCAAGGAGTTGACCGCCGGGCTGTACGTCGCCGAGGCCGACCGGCTCGTCCTGCACGCCAGGACGCAGAAGGAGGCCCGGGCGGCGGCGCGCATCACGCACCCCGGCGTCGTCACCGTCCACGACGTGATCGAGTACGACAACCGCCCCTGGATCGTCATGCAGTACGTCGACGGGCCCTCGCTCGCCGACGCCGCCAAGGAGAGTGGCGAGGTCGCACCGCGCGAGGCGGCCCGCATCGGGCTGCACGTGCTGAGCGCCCTGCGCGCCGCCCACAGCGCCGGGGTGCTGCACCGCGACGTCAAGCCGGGCAACGTCCTGCTGGCGCGCGACGGGCAGGTGCTGCTGACCGATTTCGGGATCGCCGCGATCGAGGGCGACTCCACCATCACCCGTACCGGCGAACTGGTCGGCTCCATCGACTACCTGGCCCCGGAACGGGTACGCGGCGGCGACCCGGGACCGGCCTCCGACCTCTGGTCGTTGGGCGCGACGCTGTACACGGCGGTCGAGGGGACCTCTCCGTTCCGCCGCACGTCCCCGATCTCCACCATGCAGGCCGTCGTCACCGAGGAGCCGCCCGCCCCGGTCAACGCCGGTCCGCTCGGCGCCGTGATCACCGCGCTGCTCCGCAAGGACCCGGACGACCGGCCGACGGCCGCGCAGACCGAGCAGATGCTGCTGGACGCCATGGACGGCCGCGAACCCCGCGCCGCCCAGGCACACGTGCCGACCCAGCGCTTCCCCGAGGACGCCCGGTACGCCTACCAGGACGCGAACGGCCCCGGCGGTCCGAACGGCCCCGGCGGCCCCAACGGCTCCGACGGCGCCACCGCCCGGCTGCCCGGAGCGACCCTCTCCACGACCGGACCGCCCGCCCCCGGCCCGGACGCCGTCGCCCCGGTCACCGGCCCCGCCTCCGCCTCCGCCCCGGTGACCCGGCGCGCCGGATCCCGGTGGCGCACGGTGCTCGTCGTGGTCGTCGCCGCCGCCGTCCTGGGCGGCGGGGCCGGGCTGTTCGCGATGAAGTACGGGGAGGGTTCCAACGCCCCGGGTCCCGTCGCCGGCGGTACGGTCGCCGGCGGCACACCGTCCGCGGAGCAGAGCTCCCCGGAGCCCGCCTCCTCCTCCGAGGGGACACCGGAGATACCCGACGGCTGGCACCGGGTCGACGACCCGGCGGGGTTCAGCCTGATCGTGCCGGAGGACTGGAAACGACAGGTCCAGGACGGCCAGATCGACTACACGCCGGACGGCGGGGCCCACCGGATCCGCATCAGCGTCGACCCGGCCCCGGACTTCGGCCATCCGTATCTGCACATGGAGAACATGGAGGAGCAGCTCGCCGCGCGGCTGCCGGGTTATCAGCGGATCGGGATGGAGAAGAACACCTTCCGCGACCGGCCGGGAGCCCTCTGGGAGTTCACCTGGAACGAGACCAAGGACCACCCGGGGCCCCGGCACGGGATCGACCAGATGTACTACGGCGGTCCCGGCGGCCCCGAGTACGCGCTGTACCTGACGGCCCCGCAGGAGGGCTGGGAGGCCAGCCGCGAGAAGTTCGACATCATGCTGCGCAGTTGGAGCGCCCCGAAACCCCAGCAGTGAGCGCGGCGCCCGGTGAGCGCCCGATGCTCCGGCCCGGTCGCCGAACGGTCACGGCTCCGCATCCGGTGACCACCCCCGCTGGTACCGGGCCCGGAGCGTGATCCAGGATGGGGGACATGACAGATCACGGGGGATGGGCGAACCAGCCCACCAGCTACGGAATCCAGCCGCCGCAGACACCGGGCGGTTTCGGCGCGCCGCATTCCGCGCCCCATCCCGCGCCCCCGGCGCACATTCCGTCCCCCACCGTCCGCGCGAGCGCCCCGGACAGTGCGGTGAACCGGCTGATCGGCGGGCGCTACCGGCTGCTCGCCCGGCTCGGGCACGGCGGTATGGGCACGGTGTGGCGGGCCCACGACGAGGTCGTCGACCGTGAGGTGGCCGTCAAGGAACCGCGCGTGCCGGAACACCTCGGCGAGCGCGAGCACAGCATGGTGCACCAGCGCATGCAGCGCGAGGCGCGGGCCGCCGCCCGGATCGACCACCCCTCCGTCGTGACCGTCCACGACGTGGCCGTCGAGGACGGCAAGCCGTGGATCGTCATGGAGCTGGTGCGCGGCCCGTCGCTCGGCGACCGCCTCCAGGAAGGCACCCTGGACCCCCGCGAGGCGGCCAGGATCGGCCTCGCCGTACTCGACGCGCTGATGGCCGCCCACGCGATCGGCATCCTGCACCGGGACGTCAAGCCGGACAACGTCATGCTCGGCACCGGCGACCGGGTCGTCCTCACCGACTTCGGGATCGCCCAGGTCGAGGGCGAACAGCAGCTCACCGAGACCGGCGCGTTCGTCGGCTCGCCCGAGTACATCTCACCGGAGCGGGTCCTCGGGCAGCGCCCCGGACCGGAGTCGGACCTGTGGTCGCTGGGTGTCGTGCTGTACGCGGCGGTCGAGGGGATGTCCCCGTACCGCCGCTCGCACACCCCGGCCACCCTCCAGGCCGTGCTGTCCGCCGAGCCGCAGGTGCCCGCCCGTGGCACGGGCGCGTTCGGCGCGCTCGTCATGCAGCTGCTCCGCAAGGACCCCGCCGCGCGCCCGCCGGCCGCCGAGGTCCGCCGGACACTCCAGCAGCTGGCCTCCCCGGCCCCGGCGCAGGCGACCTCCGCGTACGGGACGGTCTCCGCAGGCGCAGGCGGCGGCAGCAAGTGGGTGCCCCCCGTCCTGCACCGCAACCGCGTCGCCCAGTTCGCGCTCGGCGGCGGGGCGCTGGCGGTGGCGGTCTCGCTCGTCCTGATCCTGCTGAACCCGTTCGCGGGCGACGGGCCGCCCGAGGGCTGGCAGGTCCGGCCGGAGAACGAGGTGCTGTCGGCGGACGTCGCCGTGCCGGAGGAGTACAAGCGGGTCCAGGAGGACGACGACGCCGAGCTGGTCTGGTACGCGGACCCCAGCGGGGTCTTCGAGATCTCCTTCTGGCACCGCGACCCGAAGAGCGACGACAGCATGGACGACGACGACCCCGGCGTCGACCCGAAGGCCCGCAAGGAGTTCTACGAGAAGGGCTCGGAGAGCTCCACTCGGATGGAGGAGGCCTCCGTCGCGTACAACGACGCCACGCACGAGGGACGCGAGGCGGTCGAGATGACCACCGAGTTCGTCCCCTACCCCTCGTCCGGCGACGACCCGGTGCGCTACCGCTACCGGGAGCTGCTGATCCCGGGCAAGAAGACGGACGACCCCTACTGGCACGTGCGGGTGCGGATGCCCGCCAAGGGGGAGGCGGCGAAGGACGGCGACGCGATCTTCACCGAGGTCACCGAGGGGCTGAAGATTCACGCCTCCTGAGCGTCGCGGGCCGACCGCCGCACCGCGGTCGGCCGCATAGCCACTGATCAGCGGTTATGTCGCCAGCGATCACTGGCTCGTTCGGGGAGGGGGTCGGGCGGGGCTGGCGGGTCCTGTGAAAAACTGTTACCCACGGGTACCCAAAGCCTCCGGCTGGACATACTCTCGGCCTCATGACGGACTCGCAGGCCCCTGACGCCCCTCTCGGCACGAACCCCGTGGCGGCCGCCCCCGCCGGTGTGCGTACCGCCGCCGACGTGGTCACCCTCGAGGTGATCGCCCAGCTGACCCGCGGTGTCGTCGGGTCGGGCCGCACGGCCAACCACACCCCCTTCACCGGGGAGAAGCTGGCCGACCTGCCCGAGTCCACCCCCGAGGACGTCGCCACCGCCTTCGACCGGGCCCGCGCCGCCCAGCCCGTCTGGGCCGCCGTCCCCGTACGGCAGCGGGCCGCCGTCCTGCTGCGCTTCCACGACCTCGTCCTCAGCCGCCAGTCCGAGGTCCTCGACCTCATCCAGCTGGAGACCGGCAAGGCCCGCCTGCACGCCCACGAGGAGGTGCAGGCCGTCGCCGTCGCCGCCCGCCACTACGGGCGCAAGGCCACCGCCTACCTCAAGCCCCGCCGCCACACCGGCGTCGTCCCGACCCTCACCAAGGTCACCGAACTGCGTCAGCCGCGCGGCGTCGTCGGCCAGATCGCCCCCTGGAACTACCCGCTCGAACTCTCCGTGGGCGACGCGCTGCCCGCGTTCGTCTCCGGGAACGCCGTCGTGATGAAGCCCGACACGGAGACCGCGCTCACCGCCCTGTGGGCCCGCGACCTGCTGATCGAGGCCGGACTGCCCGCCGAGGTCTTCCAGGTCGTCCTCGGCGAGGGACCCGTCGTGGGACCCGAGGTCGTCAGCCGCGCCGACTACGTCTCCTTCACCGGCTCCACCCGCACCGGCCGCGAGGTCGCCGTCGGCGCCGCGTCCCGGCTGGTCGGCGTCTCCCTGGAGCTCGGCGGCAAGAACGCCATGCTCGTGCTCAAGGACGCCGACGTCGAGAAGGCCGCGGCCGGAGCCGTCCGCGCCTGCTTCTCCTCCGCCGGCCAGCTCTGCATCTCCATCGAGCGGCTGTACGTCCACGAGTCCGTCGCCGACGACTTCGTGGAGCGTTTCGCCACCCGGACGAGGGCCATGCGGCTCGGCAGCGCCCTCGCCTACGGGGCCGACATGGGCTCCCTCGTCGGCGAACGCCAGCTGGAGACCGTCACACGCCACGTCGACGAGGCCGTCGAGAAGGGCGCGAAGCTCGTCGCCGGCGGCGTCGCCCGCCCCGACATCGGCCCGCTGTTCTACGAACCGACCATCCTCGACGGGGTGGAGGCCCCGATGGCCGTCTGCACGGAGGAGACCTTCGGCCCGGTCGTCTCGATCTACCGCTTCAGCGACGAGGACGAGGTGATCGCGCTGGCCAACGCCACCCCGTACGGCCTCAACTCCAGCGTCTGGACCACCGACTCCCGGCGCGGCCACCAGGTCGCCGCCCGGCTGCGCACCGGCACCGTCAACATCAACGAGGGGTACGCCCCCGCCTACGGGAGCGTCCAGTCCCCGATGGGCGGCATGAAGGAGTCCGGCCTCGGCCGGCGGCACGGCTCCGAGGGCATCCTCAAGTACACCGAGGCCCAGACCGTCGCCCAGCAGCGGCTGATCCCCCTCGCGCCCGCCTTCGGGATGGACGACGAGAAGTACGCCGCGTTCATGACCAGCAGTCTCAAGGCGATGAAGGCGTTCCGGCTGCGCTGAACGCCCCGGAGGCCGCAGCGACTTCGCCCTTTTCGTACCGATCTCGTTCCGAGGAGTGCCATGTCCCAGGACAGCCATGCCCAGAAACAGGCCGTGAGCCCCGCGCCGGTGAGCCACGTCCCGGCCGAGGACGACGCCGCGTACGACTACGACGTCCTGGTCGTCGGATCGGGCTTCGGGGGAGCGGTGTCGGCGCTCCGGCTGACCGAGAAGGGGTACCGGGTCGGGATCCTGGAGGCGGGCCGCCGCTTCACCCCCGGCACGCTCCCCAAGACCTCCTGGGACCTGAGGAACTACCTCTGGGCCCCCGCGCTGGGCCTCTTCGGCATCCAGCGCGTCCACCTCCTCGGCAACGTCATGGTGCTCGCCGGGGCCGGGGTCGGCGGCGGATCGCTCAACTACGCCAACACGCTGTACGTGCCGCCCGCCCCGTTCTTCGAGGACCGCCAGTGGGCCTCGATCACCGACTGGCAGGACGAGCTGAAGCCGTACTACGACCAGGCCCGCCGCATGCTCGGGGTCCGCCTCAACCCGACCATGACCCCCTCCGACATCCACCTCAAGGCCGCCGCCCAGGCCATGGGCGTCGGCGACACCTTCCACCTGGCCCCGGTCGGCGTCTTCTTCGGCGACGGCAAGGACGCCGACGGCACCGCGAAGGCCAGGCCCGGCGCCACCGTCCCCGACCCGTACTTCGGCGGCGCGGGCCCCGCCCGCAAGGCCTGCACCGAGTGCGGCGAGTGCATGACGGGCTGCCGCCACGGCGCGAAGAACACCCTCAACGAGAACTACCTCCACCTCGCCGAGAAGGCCGGAGCGGTCATCCATCCGATGACCTCCGTCGTCGCGGTCACCGACGACCCCGAGGGTGGTTACCGGGTCCTCACCGTCCCCACCGACCGCCGCCGCAAGGCGAAGCCGACGAAGCTGCGCGCCCGCAAGGTCGTCGTCGCGGCGGGCACGTACGGCACCCAGACCCTGCTGCACACCATGAAGGACCGGGGGCTGCTGCCCCGGCTCTCGACCCGGCTCGGCGAGCTGACCCGCACCAACTCCGAGGCGCTGGTGGGCTCCCAGACCAGCGACCGCCGCTACCGCAAGAAGCACGGCATCGCGAAGGCCGACTTCTCGCAGGGCGTCGCGATCACCTCCTCGATCCACCCGGACGACAACACCCACATCGAGCCCGTCCGCTACGGCAAGGGCTCCAACGCCATGGGCGCGATGTCGATACTCCAGGTCCCGTACGGGGCCCACCGGGTGCGCGGCTGGCTCGCCAACATGCTCAAGCACCCCACCCTCGCCGCCCGGTCGCTCTCCAACCACCACTGGTCCGAGCGCACCATCATCGGCCTGGTCATGCAGTCGCTGGACAACTCCCTGACGACATACCGCAAACCGGGCGGTATCGGCAAGGGTCTGCTCACCGCCCGCCAGGGCCACGGCGCGCCCAACCCGACCCAGATACCGGAGGCCACCCGTAGCGCCACCCTGCTCGCCGAGGAGATCAACGGCTTCGCCGGATCCAACGTCGGCGAACTGATGGGGACCCCGCTCACCGCCCACTTCCTCGGCGGCTGCCCGATCGGCGCGAGCGCCGAAGAG
Source organism: Streptomyces sp. rh34 (assembly GCF_002551245.1). Lineage (GTDB taxonomy): Bacteria > Actinomycetota > Actinomycetes > Streptomycetales > Streptomycetaceae > Streptomyces. The sequence goes on along the minus strand of NZ_NTGZ01000155.1, from coordinate 10,285 downwards.
GGCGTCATCGACCCGTACCACCGCCTCTACGGCCACCCCGGCATCAGCGTCGTCGACGGCTCCGCGGTCTCCGCCAACCTCGGCGTCAACCCCTCGCTGACCATCACCGCCCAGGCAGAGCGCGCGATGTCCTTCTGGCCCAACAAGGGCGAGGCGGACCCGCGCCCGGAACCGGGCGAGGCCTACGAGCGGCTCACCCCCGTCGAGCCCCTCGCGCCGGCCGTGCCGAAGGAGGCGTTCGGCGCGCTGAAGCTGCCGTTCCTGGGCATCCCCGTGGTGCCGCCGAAGGGGACGGCGGAAGCCGGGGCGGACGTGAAGGGCGTCGGCAACACCCCCGTACCCAATCCGTGATCATTTCCTGGGCAACCGTTCGGAGGGCTGCGCGGTCGAACCCGTACTGCCTCACAGCAGTCACACAGCTCCTGCCGAGTCCCAGAGGTCCCCGATGACACGCATTTCCCCAAGAACCTTGCTGCACCGCGCAGCGGGTTCTCTCGCCGCCGCAGGCCTGCTGGCCTCGGCCACGCTCGCCGGCGCGGCCGCCCCGGCACAGGCCGCCGATGCCCCGGTGTTCACCCTCGGCGGCCCCGCCGAGACGGGTCTGCACCCCTACCCGGAGAGTGGCGCACCGAAGGGGGCCACGGTCGGGATCACCGTCAACAACCCGTCCCAGGACGAGGAGAACGGCGGCTACGGAGGCCACTTCACGCTCACCTTCGACCTCAGCGGTATCGACGGCGTCGCCGACGTGGCGTTCGACGGCGAGTCCAGCAGCGCGGACTGCGAGGTCACCGGTACGAAGGCGGTCTGCGAGGACTGGGGCATCTGGCCGGGCCTCCAGGGCGCCGCCGATCTCCTGGTCACCGCCGCCGAGGGCAGCAAGGACGGCGACACCGGCACGATCACGGTGACCGGAGAGGCGGAGGACGTGACCTTCGCCCCGTTCACCACCCGGCTCACGGTCGGCGGCCCCGACCTGGTCATGGAGCGGCTCCCCTTCGACCAGGAGCTGAACCCGGGCGACAAGCAGCAGGCTCCGATCACCTTCACCAACCGGGGCAGCCGGGACGCCGACGGCGTTCTGCTGACCCTCATGTACTCCCGCGGTCTCGACATTCCGCAGCGCTACACCAACTGCGAGTACACCGTGGACGACCCGGATGTCCCGGGCATCGGCTGGACCACGGCCCTCTGCTCCGTCGAGGGCTCCTTCGAGGCGGGTGCGACGTACACCCTGGCGACCCCGCTGACCATCGAGGCCACGACCCGCGCCTTCTACGACACCTTCGTCTACCGCATCCACGAGGACGGTGCCGCCCAGCGCACCGCCCAGCGTGCGGGCGCCTCCTTCGCGCGGGGCGCGGGCCCCGTGCTGAAGGCGGTTCCGGCGAAGGCTCCCCGGAAGGGCGCGACCGCCCGGGGCGGGGACCTGAATCCGTACGACAACCAGCAGGAGGCCGACTTCCGTACGAAGAACACGGCCGACTTCGTGGCGTACGGCGACGAGGCATCCGGGGCCGCCGGGACCACGGTGAAGGCCGACATCGGCTTCCGTAACGAGGGCCCGGCGTGGATCGGCTACATCCGCTCCGGCGAGGACGTCGCCACCGTCGACTTCACCGTCCCGCAGGGCGCGTCGGTCACCGCGAAGCCGGACCGCTGCCGCGCGGTGACCGCCGACGGGAAGTACCGCGAGGACCAGAAGAGTCCCGCACCGCGCTACGTCTGCGACACCTCGATGACCGTGCGGGACGGCGAGGGCCTCGACCTGCCCTTCGAGCTGCGGATCGACAAGGCTCTGATCGGCGCGAGCGGCGAGGTGACCGTACGCAACACCTGGCTGCAGAACCCGATGCTGCCGTTCGACCCGAAGCCGGCCAACAACACCGCGTTTCTGGTCCTGAACGGCGAGGGCGGCGGCTCGGACTCCGGCGGCACGACGGACGGCGGCTCCGGCGAACCGTCCACCCCGCCGACCTCGGCCCCGGACCCGGAGGAGAGCCCGTCCGGCACACCCGGGCCCTCGGCGTCCACGACCTCCGACGGAGGGTCGGCGGGTACGACCGGCGGCTCCGGCGGCGGGGGCGGCCTGGCCTCGACGGGTTCGATCGCCCTGATCGCCTCGGGCACGGCGGCCGGGGCGCTGGCGGTGGGCCTGCTGCTGTTCATGGCGGCACGGCGACGGGCTGCCGCGCAGCACGCCTGACGCCTGACCGACGGCGGAGGGGGGAACAGGGCCTCCGCCCGAACGTTCCGATGCGGCCGACCCGGGCGTCCCCGGGTTCGGCCGCAATGGGGTGACCGGGCTGCTGTCCCCTGCGGACCGGTCACTTGACGCCAGGATGTGGTCCCACGACGCACCTGCGGTACGTCACACGTCCCGGCGGAGCCACGCGTGGTTTCCTACCGATGCCGCCCCTGGTTGGCACGGACATCAGAATCAACGAAGGCACCGCGCTCCTGGTCACGCGCCGTACGGGTGAGGCGGGGCCCGAACGCAGATACGGCCGGGTGCCGCAGGCGGAGAACCGTTCCGTCCGCGCACCGCTCACCAGGTCGCACACGTCTCACACCCGGCCGCGGCACAGCTCCAGGAGCGTCATGGCCAGAGCGGTGCCCGGCTTGCCCAGCGCGTCCCTGTAGTGGCCGAGCACGGCCGTCTCCCGGGAGAGGTTGACCCGCCGGCCGCCGGAGGTGATCCGGGCCTCCTGGATCACCGCCGAGACGGCCATCCGTTCCTGGACGAGGCCGATGATCCGGTCGTCGAGGGCGTCGATGCGCTCCCGGGCGCCGCCGATGAGGGCGGCGGCCTCGTCGGTGCGTGCGCCGGTCCGCTCGGCGGGGGTGACGGCGGTGGCGCCGGTGATGCTGCTCATGGTGGTGACTCCCGATGGGGTGGCGGCCCCCCGGAGCGATGGACCCGGATACGCGAGACGCCCCGGGCCTGTCGGCCCGGGGCGCCTGGAACGTTGCTTGTCAGTAGCTCAAGCAGCACGACCATGGCAGCCGGCGGGCCGGATGCCATAGGTAAAGACGAAGATCGTGTGCTGACGCATGGGGGACAGTATGGACCCGCCCCGGCGGGGCCCACAAAACGGGGCCCGGATTCTGAGACGCGAGTACACCGATCATGAGGCGCGGGCCCCTGCCCCCGGTCCGGCGGAGGGTTCGCGCACGGCCGGTAGAATCGGAAGAACCGACCCCCTTCACCACCGCCGGAAGGCCGCCCCGTGCCAGCAGCACCCCCCGCCGCCGCCCCCGACGCCACGGCCGACGTGGTCCTCGTCGTCGACTTCGGCGCGCAGTACGCCCAGCTCATCGCCCGCCGTGTCCGTGAGGCCCGGGTCTACAGCGAGATCGTCCCGTCCACCATGCCGGTGGCCGAGATGCTGGCGAAGAACCCGCGCGCGATCATCCTCTCCGGCGGCCCCTCGTCGGTGTACGCGGAGGGCGCGCCCTCCCTGGACCGCGCGCTCTTCGAGGCCGGGGTCCCCGTCTTCGGCATGTGCTACGGCTTCCAGCTGATGGCCACCACGCTCGGCGGCACGGTCGACGACAACGGCGCCCGTGAGTACGGCCGGACCCCGCTGCACGTCACCAAGGCGGGCTCGACGCTCTTCGAGGGCACGCCCACCGAGCAGCCGGTGTGGATGTCGCACGGCGACGCCTGCTCGGCGGCCCCCGAGGGCTTCACCGTCACCGCGTCCACCGACGTCGTACCGGTCGCCGCCTTCGAGAACGACGAGAAGAAGCTCTACGGCGTCCAGTACCACCCGGAGGTCATGCACTCCACCCACGGCCAGCAGGTCCTGGAGCACTTCCTCTACCGCGGTGCGGGTATCGAGCCGAACTGGACCACGACCAACGTGGTCGAGGAGCAGATCGCGCTCATCCGCGAGCAGGTCGGTGACAAGCGCGCCATCTGCGGCCTCTCCGGCGGTGTGGACTCCGCGGTCGCCGCGGCACTCGTCCAGAAGGCCATCGGATCCCAGCTGACCTGCGTCTACGTCGACCACGGGCTGATGCGCAAGGGCGAGACCGAGCAGGTCGAGAAGGACTTCGTGGCCGCGACCGGCGCGAAGCTGAAGGTGGTCGACGCGGAGAAGCGCTTCCTCGACGCCCTGGCCGGTGTGTCCGACCCGGAGCAGAAGCGGAAGATCATCGGCCGCGAGTTCATCCGCGTCTTCGAGCAGGCCCAGCTGGAGATCCTCCAGGAGGAGGGACCGGAGGTCGCCTTCCTCGTCCAGGGCACGCTCTACCCGGACGTCGTCGAGTCCGGCGGCGGCACCGGCACCGCCAACATCAAGTCCCACCACAACGTCGGCGGACTCCCCGACGACATCGAGTTCCAGCTCGTCGAGCCGCTGCGCCAGCTGTTCAAGGACGAGGTCCGCATGGTCGGCCAGGAGCTGGGCCTCCCCGAGGAGATCGTCCAGCGCCAGCCGTTCCCCGGCCCCGGCCTCGGCATCCGCATCGTCGGCGAGGTCACCAAGGAGCGCCTGGACCTGCTCCGCGACGCCGACGCCATCGCCCGCGAGGAGCTGACGGCGGCCGGCCTGGACCGTGACATCTGGCAGTGCCCGGTGGTCCTCCTCGCCGACGTCCGCTCGGTCGGCGTCCAGGGCGACGGCCGCACCTACGGGCACCCGATCGTGCTGCGCCCGGTCTCCTCCGAGGACGCCATGACGGCGGACTGGTCGCGGCTGCCGTACGAGACGCTGGCGAAGATCTCCACCCGCATCACCAACGAGGTCGCCGACGTCAACCGTGTCGTCCTCGACGTGACCAGCAAGCCCCCGGGGACCATCGAGTGGGAGTGACCTCCCCGCTCCCGGCGGTCCCCCAGGGCACTCCCGGGTCAACGCCGATGCCGTCGCTCATTCGTTTGGGCGGCGGCATTGTCGCATCGGGTGGGTACGCTGAGTGAAGAGACGAGACTTCGGCGTATGGGAGCAATGATGAGCGCCGCACCCGAGCCCGGGCTTGAGCAGCAGCCGAACCGGTGGCCTGTCCCGCCGGAGGGCGGCTGGACGGCGGACGACCTCGACCGGATTCCGGGCCTCCCGCCCCACACCGAGCTGATCGACGGGCGTCTCGTCTTCATGAGTCCGCAGCCTAAGTTCCACACACGAGCCATGTGGCTGCTGGAATCGGCTCTTCTCACGCACGTCCCCGTGGATCTGGACGTCGACCGGGAAATGACCATCAGGCTGGACCGCAGAAACCGCCCCGAGCCCGACCTGCTGGTTTATCGGGCCGAGGCGGACACCGGCGCCGACCAGACGTGGTACGCACCGGAGGACGTCGTCCTGGCCGTCGAGGTCGTGTCGCCCGACTCCGAGGAGCGCGACCGGGGCGTGAAACCGCGCAAGTACGCCGAGGCCGGGGTGAGGCATTTCTGGCGGGTCGAGCAGGGACCCGATGACCTGCCCGTCGTCTACGTCTACGAACTCGACCCGGCGACGGACACGTACACGCCCACCGGAATCCACCGCAAGAAGATGAACCTCGACGTCCCGTTCCCCATCGACGTCGACCTCACGGAGATCTACCGCCGAGGCCGCCCCTAGAAACCACTGGCACGGGCCCACATCCCGTGCCAGGCTCCTCCACCATGTCCGCCGAAGAAGTCCGCGCCATCGTGTCCGCCGCCGGTAATGACCGCCTCATCTGGAACACCCCGCTCTCCGAGGAGCACGCGGCCCGGCTGATCGCCGCCTGCGCCCCCGCTCCCGGATCGCGGATCGTCGACCTCGGCTCCGGCTGGGGCGAGTTGCTGATGCGGCTCGTCGAGGCCGCGCCCGGGGCCGCCGGGGACGGTGTCGAGACCGACCCCGACGCCGTCGCGCGCGGGCGGAAGCTCGCCGAGCAGCGGGGGCTCGGTGACCGCGTGCGGTTCCACGAGGTGCCCGCCGCCGAGTGGACCGAGGACGGTTACGACCTCGCCGTCTCCATCGGCTCCTCGCACGCCTGGCCCGGCACCACCCTCGAAGCCCTCACCGCCCTCGCCGCCACCGTGCGCCCCGGCGGACGGGTCCTGTTCGGCGAGGGGATCTGGCTGAAGGAGCCGACCCCCGCCGCGCTGGAGGGCGTCGGGGCCGAGCCCGGGGACTTCGGGTCGCTGCTGGAGCTGATCCGGCTGGCGGAGTCCGTCGGGCTGCGCGCGCTCCAGGTCACCGTCGCCGACGAGCGCGAATGGGACCTCTTCGAGTCCGAGGGGCCGATCGGCCGTGGGCAGCGCTGGGCACTGGAGCACCCGGACCATCCGCTGCACGCCGAGGTGACGGCCGAGGTCGACGCCCGCCGAACCGGCTACTACGGCGGCTACCGCTCGTATCTCACGCTCGCCTATCTGGTGCTCAGCACCTGACGCGGCACCTGACCCCGCCCGGGGGCGTCACGCCTCTGGTCACCGGACCCACCCGGCGGTAGCTTCCGGTCCCGTACGCCCTGGGAACCCGAGGAGCCGCCATGTCCGAGCCGGTCGCCGTGCCCGCCCCCGCCCCGATCCCCGTCGAACAGCTCCAGTTCGCGATGCCGCCCGTGCACGCCTCACCGGACGAGGAACGCGCCTACCGCAGGGAGCGGCTGGCGGGCGCGCTGCGGCTGTTCGGGCAGCTCGGGTACGAGGACGGGGTCTCCGGGCACATCAGCGCCCGCGACCCCGAGCTGGCGGACTGCTTCTGGGTCAACCCGTTCGGCGCGCCCTTCGCCGACATAGCCCCGCAGGACCTGATCCTCGTCAACGGCGACGGCCAGGTGGTCCGGGGCCGCTTCCACGTCAACCAGGCGGCCTTCGCCGTGCACGCGGCGGTGCACCGGGCCCGCCCGGACACCGTGGCCGTCGCGCACACCCACTCCACGCACGGGCGGGCGCTCGCCGCGCTCGGGGAGGCGATCGAGCCGATCACCCAGGAGTCCTGCGCCTTCTACGAGGACCACGCGCTGTACGACGCCTACTCCGGGGTCGTCGTGGACGAGGACGAGGGGCGGCGGATCGCCGCCGCGCTCGGGCCGCACAAGGCGGTGATCCTGCGCAACCACGGGCTGCTGACCGTCGGCGGCTCGGTGGACGCGGCGGCCTGGTGGTTCCTCACGATGGAGCGCGCCTGCCAGGTGCAGCTGCTGGCGCGGGCCGCCGGGAAGCCCGTGCTCATCTCGCACCGGGACGCCGTCACCACCCGCGACCACCTCGGCGGCGACCTGGTGGCCTGGATCAACTACCAGCCCCTGTGGCAGCGGATCGCTCGAACGTTCTGACGACACCCGCCCCCGGCCCGCCCCGATGCATGACCCGGCCGCCCGGTACGGCACAATTCGCTGATATCGCAAGTGAGTTGGCTGTACCGGGGCGGGAAAGGGCGTAATCCTCCGTGGCGTTGGACGAATCCAGGACGAGCGGCACGCACAGCGGCGGCTGTACGTGTGGCGACTGCCCGCACGGAGCCCGTCGCGGACACCGGCGCGCGGTCGCCGCGTTCCTGGCCAAACGGGACGAACTGGCCGCGGGCAAGGGGCTCCCCGCCGGGGTCGCCCAGTCGCCGTCCGCGTCCCGGCAGTGGGTCTCCGACGAGCTGACCGGGTCCGCCCGCACCGTCGCCGAACGGGCCCGGGAAGCCGGTGACGCCTGGCTCCACCACGTCTGGCGGGGGACGCTGTTCGCCGTCTGGGGTGCGGCCGGGGCTCTCCTCGTCGGCGCGAGCCTCACCGCGATCGGGGCCGGCTGGTCCACCGCCCGTACCGCCGGGCTGATCGCCGCCCTCCTCACGGCCGGGCTGCTCACCGCCGCCGCCCGCTTCCACCGGGCCCGGGGCGGCCTCCTCGCTCCGCTGATCGGGGAGGACAACCGGCTCTCCACCTCCCGTACGGTCGCCGGGTCCTGGGTGCTGCTGGTGGTCTTCGCCGTTCTCGTTCTCGCCCTCCAGCTGGCGGGGGCCTCCGACCCGGAGGAAAGGGACGCGCTGATCGAGGGGCTCGACCTCGTGCGCTCCGCCGGGGTCGTGGCCGTGCTGGCGCTGGTGTGCGCGGTCGCCGTCGTCGTGCGGCGCGTGGTGACCGTACGGGTGCTGGGCCAGCGGCTCCAGAAGCTGCGCGCGGACCGGCCGCGCGCCGCCGACCTGCTCACCGACGACTCGGGGCGCGGCTCCTTCACCGATGTGCAGTACGTGCTGGTCAGCGCCGTCGCCGTGCTGTTCGCCGCGGTCCGCCTGGCCCGCCGCCCCGAGCAGTTGCCCGACCTGCCGTGGGGGCTCGCGCTGCTGGTGGCGGTCTCGGCGGCGACCTACTTCGCCGGGAAGTACGCGGAGGGCGGCCGGCCCGTCGTGCTGTCCGTCGTGCGGGCCCGGGAGGCCGGGGACCTGGACGCCCCGATCCGGACCGGCGACGACATCGAGATCCGGGGTGCGGGCTTCGTACCGCCCGGCGCGGGCAGCCCCGACCGGCTGGCCCGGCTCGTCGTACGGATCGGCACCGTCCATGTCCACGTCCCCCTGATCCCGGTCGACGGAGGCTTCGCCAACCCGACCGACACCGTCCTGACCGTGCCCGTCCCGGTCGAGGTCGAGCCGGGGACCGTGGACGTCCAGGTCGTCACCGCCGCCGGGGTGGAGACCAACCGCTGCCCGATCGACGTCACGGACTGACCGTCACCCGCACCCCCGCCAATTTCAGCCACCGATCACGTCCCAGCCCTGGTGAGCAGCGCGCCCAGGGCGTACGTATGGTCGAGGTGACGGGACTTCGGGAAGTGGGGCAGCGGTGATGAACGGTTACGGCGGCGGATCGTACGGTCTGGGCGAGCGCAGGACGCTGAGGGAGCAGGCGGGCACCTACGCCCTGCTGCCACTGCGGATCTTCCTCGGCGTCACCTTCGTCTACGCGGGTCTCGACAAGCTCACGGACAGCGCGTTCCTGTCCGCGACCGGCACCGGCTCCATCGGCGAGATGATGCGCGGGGTGCGCGACTCCTCCGCGATCCCCGCCCTCGTCGACCTGGCGCTGAAGAGCCCCGAGGGCTTCGGCCACGCCATCGCGATCGGGGAGCTCCTCGTCGGACTCGGCACCCTCGTCGGGCTCTGGGCCCGGCTGGCGGCGCTCGGCGGCGCGTTGATCTCACTGAGCCTCTGGCTGACCGTGAGCTGGCAGGCCACCCCGTACTACTACGGCAACGACCTGCCCTACCTGATGGCGTGGCTGCCGCTGGTGCTCGCGGGCGCCACCGTGTTCTCCGCCGACGCCTTCCTCGCCGCGCGCCGCCGCAGCATGTAGGCGGCCCACGTCACCGTCGCGGCCAGCCACAGTCCGCCGAGGAACAGCGGCAGGAAGAACGTCCACGGAACCTCCCAGGCGCCGGCGGCGTCGGCCGCGTACCCGCCGGCCAGGCCCAGCATCGCCAGGCCCGCCACCGCGCGGCCGGGCCGGAATTCATGACGCAGCACGAGTGACCTCCACCTGTCCGATGCCGACTTCCAGCACCAGTTCGATCGTTCCGGCGGGCTTCGTGCCCGCGGGTGGCGGCAGCGTCCGCTGCTTCGCCTCGTCACTGTTGATCCGGACCTGGACCCGCTGCCCCTCCTCCAGGCGGATCTCCCCGAGACCCGCCTCGGCGCGCACCTTCACCGTCACGTTCTCCGGGACGACGACGGCCGCCCGCCCCGCCGCCACGTCGAGCCCCGTGCGCACGGTCTCGCCCTCGGGCACCTTCAGTCCGGACAGGTCCAGCCGGGCGTCGCCCGTGCTCAGTTCGTACCGCGGCTGCACGGCGGCCACCGAGGCGGGCCGCCACTCCTGGCGGGCCCACGACGTGTCGATGTCCTTCGGCAGCACCGCCGCGCCCGCCAGCAGGCCCGCCGTGATCATCGCCATCAGGACCGTGCCGAACCCGGTCCGCCCCAGCACCGAGGCGATCAGCAGGCCGAGCCCGAACACCGCGAGGGCGGCGACCAGGCCGATCTGGAGGGCGGTGCCCAGCGGCTGCTGCTCCCAGCTCAGCCCGGTGCCCAGACCGCCCGCCACCAGCGCCGTCAGGAAGACCGGACCGCCGATGGAGCGCGGCCCGCGCTCCACGGGCGACGGCCGAGGCGTCAGGAACGGGGCGTCCGGACCGGGCCGCCCGGCCTTCGCCCCGGCGTGCGCCGCGCCGACGTCCGTGTCCGGCGGACCCCACAGATAGCCGGGACCGACCGGCCCCGTGGTCCCGTCCTTGACGATCGGGTCCCGCCACCACGACGGCCTGCCCGGCGTCGGCGGGGCCTTCACCTCCGGCGGCGCGCCGAGCCCGCCGGTG
>NZ_NTGZ01000154.1 GCF_002551245.1 Streptomyces sp. rh34 | reverse complement strand
AGATGTGTATAAGAGACAGGGTTGGGGGCGGGTGGCGGGGTCCGGGGCCCTGCGGCTGGCAGCGGTGCTGTCGCCACGCCCCGACGAGCGGGTGCGGACCGCGCTGTCCGACCCTCTCAGGATAGGTGTCGTCGCAGGCGGCGTGTCCGCTGCCCCGGCGGGGGTCGCGGTCGTCGCGTGACACCTTCTACCCCTTACCCCGGGGTCGGGCGGGCTACCGCGTGGGACGGGTGGGAGCGGCTTCTCGTGTTGTGGGCCCCGTCACTGCCATACTTACCAAGCCGTAGGTTACGGAACCGTAGCCAGGACCGTCCGAGTCCCCTCCCCCCACCCTCAGAGGTATGCCCCTATGCCGAGCACTCCCCGTGAGATCGACGAGACCGAGCCTCCCGGAGCGGCCGAGGCCTCGCTGCCCCCCGGCACACTGGGCGGCGACAACAAGCGGTCGACCGAGCAGTTCGCGTTGCTGGTGTTCATCGTGGTGCCGTTCGCGGCCCTGGTCGCGGCGGTGCCGCTGGCGTGGGGCCGGGGGGTGAGCTGGCTGGACGTGGGGTTGCTGGTGGCGATGTACTTCATCGGCTGTCACGGGATCACGATCGGTTTCCACCGGTATTTCACGCACGGTTCGTTCAAGGCGAAACGTCCGCTGCGGATCGCGCTGGCCGTGATGGGCTCGTTGGCGGTGGAGGGGCCCCTGGTGCGGTGGGTGGCCGATCACCGCAAACATCACCGGTTCTCGGACGCGGAGGGTGATCCGCATTCGCCGTGGCGGTTCGGGGAGAGCCTGCCGGCCCTGATGAAGGGGCTGTGGTGGGCGCACATCGCGTGGATGTTCGACGAGGAGCGGACGCCGCAGCAGAAGTACGCCCCCGATCTGATCAAGGACCCGGCCATCCGGGGCATCTCGCGCCACTTCCTCTCCTTCACGATCGTCTCGCTGGCGATTCCGCCGCTGGTCGGCGGCCTGGTGACGACGTCGTGGTGGGGTGCGGCGACAGCGTTCTTCTGGGGTTCGCTGGTGCGGGTGGCGCTGTTGCACCATGTGACCTGGTCGATCAACTCGATCTGTCACGCGGTGGGCAAGCGGCCCTTCAAGTCCCGTGACCGGTCGGGGAACGTGTGGTGGCTGGCGGTGCTGTCGTGCGGTGAGTCGTGGCACAACCTGCACCACGCGGATCCGACGAGCGCCCGGCACGGTGTGATGAAGGGACAGATCGACTCCAGCGCCCGGCTGATCCGCTGGTTCGAGAAGCTGGGCTGGGCCACGGATGTGCGGTGGCCGGATGCCGGGCGTATCGACTCCCGGCGCACGTCCGTACCGGCCGACGCGGCATGATTGACGACGTGGCGACCGACGGCAGCACGAGCAGCGAGAAGAGCAGGACCTCCCCTTCCCGACGGGCCCGGCGGGTCCGGATGACGGGTAAGGAGCGCCGCGAGCAGCTGCTGGACATCGGGCGCGCCCTGTTCGCCGACAAGGGCTTCGAGGGCACTTCGGTGGAGGAGATCGCGGCGCGTGCCGGGGTGTCCAAGCCGGTGGTGTACGAGCACTTCGGCGGCAAGGAGGGCCTGTACGCCGTGGTGGTCGACCGCGAGATGCGTCAGCTTCTGGACATGGTGACGGGGGCGCTCACGGCGGGCCATCCGCGCGAGCTGCTGGAGCAGGCTGCGTTCGCGCTGCTGGACTACATCGAGTCGTACACGGACGGTTTCCGGATCCTGGTGCGGGATTCGCCGGTGGCGCAGTCGACGGGGACGTTCGCGTCGCTGATCAGTGACATCGCCACGCAGGTGGAGGACATCCTGGGCCTGGAGTTCAAGGCCCGGGGTTTCGATCCGAAGCTGGCCCCGCTGTACGCGCAGGCGCTGGTGGGCATGGTGGCGCTGACGGGCCAGTGGTGGCTGGACGTGCGCAAGCCGAAGAAGGCCGAGGTGGCCGCCCATCTGGTGAATCTGTGCTGGCACGGGCTGGAGAACCTGGAGGCGAAGCCTCGGCTGATAGGGCACCGGAAGAACTGATCGTGTCGCCCTTCCCTGGTTCGTCACCCGTTGTGATGACGGGTGCGGATTTCCCGCCGTAGTGTGGTCGGGAGGGCAGAGGATTCGTCCATGGGAGGAACCATGACCGCCGAGCCGACCACCGCGCACAGCTCCCGCTGGCCGGTGCCCCCGCAGGACGGATACACCGTGGACGATCTGTTCACGCTGCCCGATCTCCCGCCGCACACAGAGCTGATCGACGGGAGCCTGGTTTTCGTGAGTCCGCAGCGAGACTTTCACAGCACGATGATCGATCTGCTGGTGACGGGATTGCGTAGCACAGCCCCACCGGAGGCGAAGGTCCGCCGTGAGATGACCGTGGTGCTGGACCGGCGCAATGGCCCCGAGCCGGATATCTCCGTCGTTCGGGCCGAGGCCATCACCGGACTGGATGTGACCCGGTACCAGGCCGCCGACGTCCTCCTCGCCGTAGAAGTCGTCTCCCCCGACTCCGAGGCCCGCGACCGCGAGACCAAGCCGCACAAGTACGCGACCGCCGGCATCCCGCACTTCTGGCTCGTCGAGATGACCGGCACCGACCAGCACCCCGTCGTGCGGGTGTACGAGCTGGATCCGGTGACGAAGGCGTACGCGCTGACCGGGATCCATCACGACCGGCTGAAGACGGGTGTGCCGTTCCCGGTGGACATCGACATCTCGGCGGACGCGCTCAAGGAGCTGTAGGGCCCATCGGTCACGCGTCCGGTTCCAGGAACTCCAGCCGGTTGCCGACCGGGTCGTGGGCGTGGAAGCGGCGGTGGCCGGGGAGGGCCCCGTCCCACTCGACGACGACGCCGTGGGTCTCCAGGCGGGCCGCGTACTCCACGATCCCCGTCACGCGCAGGCCCGGGTGGGCTTTCCTCGCGGGGCGGAAGTCCTCCTCGACGCCCAGGTGGAGCTGGACCGGGCCGGAGGCGAACCAGCAGCCGCCGCGGGCGGCGAGCACCGGGGGTTTCGGGATCTCGGTCATGCCGAGCGCGTCGGCGTAGAAGGTGCGCAGAGCGTCCTCGGAGCCGGGCGGGGCGGCGAGCTGTACGTGATCGACGGCGGTGAGACCGGCGCAGGCGTGCATCACTTCTCCTTACGGGCGACGGCGAAGATGCGGCGGAACGGGAACACCGTGCCGTAGGGGCCGGGCGGGTAGGCCTCGCGGAGCAGGTCGCGGTAGGCGGTGAGGAACGCGTCGCGGGCCTCGGGGTCGTCGGCCAGGACGGTGAGGACGGGGCGCAGTGCGGTGCCCTTGACCCAGTCGAGGACCGCGTCGTCGCCGCGCAGGGTCTGGAGGTAGGTGGTCTCCCAGACGTCCGCCGCGCAGCCCAGGTCCCGCAGCCGGGTGAGGTAGTCGGCGGGTTCCAGGACCGAGGCGGTGCGGTCGCCGACGCCGTGGAGCAGGGGGCGCCACCGGTCGGATTCACGGAGACCGGCCAGGAGGGTGTGGCTGGGGGCGGTGTAGTTGCCGGGGACCTGGAAGGCGAGGGTGCCGCCGGGGGCGAGGGCGTCGAGCCAGCGGGGGAAGTGTTCGGCGTGGCCGGGGATCCACTGGAGTGCGGAGGTGGAGACGATCAGGCCGTACGTCTCGGTGGGCGTCCAGGTCGCGGCGTCGGCCTCGGCGAAGTCGAGCAGGGGCGGCCGGGCGCGGGCGGCGGCTTCGGCGAGCATCTCGGGCGAGGTGTCGTAGCCGGTGATCCGGGCGGCCGGCCAGCGGTCCGCGAGGAGGGCGGTGACGTTGCCCGCGCCGCAGCCGAGGTCGGCGATGCGGGGCGCGGGGTGGCCGGGGAGGTCACCGATGCGGGCCAGGAGGTCGTGGAAGGGGCGGGTCCGGTGGTCCGCGTGACGCAGGTACTGCTGCGGGTCCCAGGAGGGCCGGTCGGGTGCGGTCATGCGGAACAGGATCACGCCACGTATCTCTTGATGTCAAGACACTTGAATTCAAGAGACTTCATGTCGAGGGACCCTCTACACTGATCGGCATGGAGGACGAGGTCGACCGACTGGTCGCTGCATGGCGCCGAGAGCGCCCCGACCTCGACGTGGAACCACTCGAGGTGCTCAGTCGCGTCTCCCGCCTGGCACGCCACCTCGACCGGGCCCGTCGCATAGCCTTCTCCGAGCACAACCTGGAGCCGTGGGAGTTCGACGTGCTGACGTCACTGCGCCGGGCCGGCTCCCCCTACCAGCTCTCCCCCGGACAGCTGCTCACCCAGACGCTGGTCACCTCGGGCACGATGACCAACCGCATCGACCGTCTGACCAAGAAGAACCTCGTCGAGCGGCTGCCCGACCCGAGCGACCGGCGCGGCGTCCTCGTCCGGCTCACGGCCGAGGGGCGCGACAAGGCCGACCAGTCGCTGGCCGGACTGCTCGACCAGGAGCGCGCCATCCTCGGCGAGCTCTCCCGCCACCAGCGCGGTGAACTGGCCGGGCTACTGCGCCAGTTGACCGCCCCGTTCGACAACATCCCCTAGGGGGTGCTCGGCGGGGCCGACCCCCGCCCGGCGGGCCAGCGCCACCGCGGCCAGGGTCGAGTGCACCCCCAGCTTGCCCAGCACGTTCTGCATATGGGTGCGCACCGTGTGCGGGGACAGGAACAGCCGCTCGGCGACCGCCTTGCGGCCCAGGCCCGCCACCATGCAGCGCAGCACCTCGCGCTCCCGGGGCGTCAGCGACTCCACCAGCCGCTCGCTCTCGGTGCGGTGCTTGCGAGCGGCGGTCAGCTCCCGCAGCACGCCGGTGAGCAGCGCGGGCGGCAGATGTGTCTCGTCGCGCAGCACGCCCCGTACCACCGCCAGCAGTCGTTGCAGCGAGCAGTCCTTGGCCACCCAGCCCGACGCCCCCGCCTGGAGCGCCCGCGCGGCGGTCCGCGGGTCGTCCTTCTCGGCGAGCACCACCGACCGTACGGCGGGCCGGCCCGAACTGACCCCGGCGACGAGGGAGATGCCGTCGAGGACGCCTGTCTCCTGCTGCTGGGGCACGGGGACGGCGTGCGCGGCACCGGTCGCCAGGGCGCCCAGCTCGGCGTCCACCAGCAGCACGTCGTAACCACGACCCTCTGCGGCAGCGCGCTCCAGCGCGCGCAGCGCGGCCGGGCCGCTGCCCGCCGCGGACACGTCCACGTCCGGTTCGGCCGCGAGGGCGGCCGCGAGCGACTCGGCGAAGATGCGGTGGTCGTCGACCACCAGAACCCGGATACGCGCCACAGAACCCCCATCGGTGGGGGCGGACAGCTGCGGGTACGGCGCCCGGAGGCCTCGGGGCGGCCCGCTGTGCTCCGGCCGCCGCCTTCGCACCGCCTGCCGCCCCGCCCCTGGGCGCCGTACCCGGCTCTCTCGCTCCCCTGAATCGGCACCGGCCCCCACCGGTGCTGAGCATCAGCGTACGGGCGGGGGCCACGAGGGGAAGGCGATTCGCCGAACTGGTTGCCCTCGGTGTTTAGGGTGTGCTTCATGTTCCGTCTTGAGACAGAAGTAGACAGAGAACGTCGCATTCTGCTGAGCGGGCGTCTGCATGAGGACAACATCGCGGCCGCGGCCGGCCTGCGCGCGCTGCTCTCCACCCCCGCCGAGCACGAAGTCCCGCTGGAGGTATGGGCGTTGGACGAGCACGGAGCCCTGGCCGGTGGGCTGACCGGGCGGACCTGGGCGTACTGGTTGCACGTCGACCTGCTCTGGGTCGACGCCCCGCACCGGGGCTCCGGCCTCGGCGCGCGCCTGCTCGCCGAGGCCGAACGGACCGCCCGCACCGAGCGCGCCTGCACCCGCTCGCGACTGGAGACCTGGGACTTCCAGGCCCCCGGCTTCTACCGCGGGCAGGGGTACGAGGAGATCGGCCGGGTCGCGGACTACCCGCCGGGCGTCACCGAGTTCATCCTGGTCAAGGACCTGTGAGCGCGGTGTGCCGGGGGGTCACCGCAGTCGGCGCGCCCCTGCCGAGGGGATGGCGTCGAAGATCCCCGGGGCCGCGTGTCCGGCCGCCGCGAACGCCTCGCTGACGGCCTTGGCCACCGTGCCGGCCGCCGCCTCCTCCACCAGGACGACCGCCGAGCCGCCGAAGCCGCCGCCGGTCATCCGCGCACCGAGCGCCCCGGCCGCGTTCGCCGCCTCGACCACCAGGTCCAACTCGGGGCAGGAGACCCGCAGATCGTCGCGGAGCGAGCGGTGGCCCTCGGTAAGGACGGGGCCCGCGACCCGGACGTCGCCCGCGTCGAGCAGGGCGATGACCTGCTCGACCCGGCGGTTGTCGCCGACGACATGGCGTACGTAGCGGATCACGGACTCGTCCGCTCCGGCGTCGGCGAGGGTGGTGAGCGCCGCGTCGAGGTTCTCGTACGGCAGGTCGCGCAGCATCGGTATGCCGAGCAGCCGGGCGCCCTCCTCGCAGCCGGCCCGGCGCTCCGCGTACGCGCCGTCGCCCAGCGCGTGCTTGACCCGGGTGTCGACGACCAGGAGCGTCAGCCCCTGGGGGGCCAGGTCGAAGGGGACCTGGCGCAGGGAGAGGTCGCGGGTGTCCAGGTGGAGTGCGTGGCCCTCGGTGCAGCAGGCCGAGGCCATCTGGTCCATGATCCCGCAGGGCACGCCGACGAAGTCGTTCTCGGCGCGGCGGCCGACGACGGCGAGTTCGGGTCCGGTGAGGCCGAGGTGGAAGAGGTCGTTCAGGGCCAGCGCGGTGACGACTTCGAGGGCGGCGGAGGAGGAGAGCCCGGCGCCCGTGGGCACGGTGGAGGTCAGCGCGATGTCCGCCCCGGTGACCGGGTGCCCGGCCTCGCGCAGCGCCCAGAGCACCCCGGCGGGGTAGGCGGCCCAGCCGTGGCCGGAGTGCGGGGCGAGTTCGTCGACGCGGAGGGAGACGACGCCGCCGGGGACGTCGGAGGAGTACAGGCGCAGGACGCCGTCGTCGCGGCGGGAGACGGCCGCGCGGGCGGTGTGCGGGAGGGCGAGCGGCATGACGAAGCCGTCGTTGAAGTCGGTGTACTCGCCGATGAGGTTCACTCGTCCGGGTGCCGCCCAGATGCCGTCGGGTTCGCCCCCGTACAGCTCGGCGAAGGTGGCGGCGGGGTCGGTCCCGGACAGCTCGGCGAAGGCGGCGGGGTCGGCCCCGTGCGCCTCGGTGGTCTCGGTCATGGGGTGGTCGTGTCCTCTCGGCGGGCGAACCGCCAGGCGTCGGCGATGATTCCGGCCAGGTCGGCGCGGGAGGGCTGCCAGCCGAGCCGCTCCACGGCGGTGGCGGCGGAGGCGACCAGGACGGCCGGGTCCCCGCCCCGGCGGGGGGCGGCGGTCTCGGGGACGGGGTGGCCGGTGACCTTGCGGACGGTCTCGATGACCTCGCGGACCGAGAAGCCGTTGCCGTTGCCGAGGTTGCAGATCAGGTGCTCGCCGGGGGCGGCGGCCCGAAGGGCCAGCAGGTGGGCGTCGGCGAGGTCGGCGACGTGGATGTAGTCGCGGACGCAGGTGCCGTCGGGGGTGGGGTAGTCGTCGCCGTACACGGAGATCGACTCGCGCTGCCCCAGCGCCACTTGGAGGACCAGCGGGATGAGGTGGGACTCGGGGGCGTGGCGTTCGCCGCACCTGCCGTACGCTCCGGCCACGTTGAAGTAGCGCAGCGATACGGCGGCCAGGCCGTGGGCGGTGGCCTCGCCGCTGATCATGTGGTCGACGGCGAGTTTGGACGCGCCGTAGGGGCTGGTGGGGGCAGTGGGGTCGGTCTCGGTGATGGGGCTGGAGACCGGTTCGCCGTAGGTGGCGGCCGTGGAGGAGAAGACGAGGGTGCGCACGCCGTGCTCGCGCATCGCGGCGAGCAGGGCGGTGGTGCCGCCCACGTTGTTGACCCAGTACTTCTCCGGATCGACGACGGACTCGCCGACCTGGGAGAAGGCGGCGAAGTGCAGGACGCCGTCGTAGGAGGGTTCCAGGTGGCGGGCGGCGTCCTGGATGCGGCCCTCGATGAACGCGGCGCCGGCCGGGACGCCCACGCGGAACCCGGTGGAGAGGTCGTCGAGGACGGTCACCGTGTGCCCGGCCTCCAGCAGGTGCTGGGCGACGACGCTCCCGACGTAACCGGCGCCGCCGGTGACCAGGTACTTCTTCGGGGGGTTGCTCACGTTCCGGGGGTTGCTCACTTGCTCGCTACCTCTCGCAGTCGCTGGGCCGCGGCTTCCGGCGGCACGTCGTTGATGAACACGCTCATGCCGGACTCGGAGCCCGCGAGGAACTTCAGCTTGCCGGAGGTCCGGCGAATGGTGAAAAGCTCCAGGTGCAGGGCGAAGTCCTCCCGTCCGGGGACCCCGAACGGCGCCTGGTGCCAGGCGGAGATGTACGGGGTCGGCGGCTCACCCGGGCCGAAGATCCGGTCGAAGCGCCTCAGGAGTTCCAGATAGACCCGGGGGAATTCCGCCCGCGCGTCCTCGTCCAGTTCCCGCAGGTCGGGGACGCGGTGGCGGGGGTGGAGGTGGACCTCGTAGGGCCAGTGCGCCGCGTACGGGACGAAGGCGGTCCAGTGCTCGGTGGCGAGGACGACGCGCGAGCCGTCCTTCTCCTCGCGGGCGACCACGTCGTCGAACAGGTTGCGGCCGGTCTCCTCGCGGTGGCGGGCGGCCGAGCGGAGCATCAGCTCGGTGCGCGGGGTGACGAAGGGATAGCCGTAGATCTGGCCGTGCGGGTGGCCGAGGGTGACACCGATCTCGGCACCGCGGTTCTCGAAGCAGAAGACCTGGGTGACCTGGTCGAGTGCGGCGAGTTCGGCGGTGCGGTCGGTCCAGGCGGCGAGGACGAGGGCCGCCTGCTCCTCGGTGAGGTCGGCGAAGGACGCGTCGTGGTCCGAGGTGAAGCAGACGACCTCGCAGCGGCCGGAGTCGCCGGCGAGGGAGGGGAAGCGGTTCTCGAAGACGGCGACGTCGTAGTCGCTGTCGGGGATCTCGCCGACGCGTCCGTCGCACGTGGGGCAGAGCGGGCAGGCGTCGGCCGGCGGGTGGTAGGTGCGGGCCTGGCGGTGCGAGGCGATGGCGACCGCGTCGCCGAGCAGCGGATCGCGGCGGATCTCGGACGAGGTCGAGACGGGGTCCAGCGGACGCTGGTCGACGGCGTCGCGGACGGTGTCGTCGGCGGAGTCGTAGTAGATCAGCTCACGGCCGTCGGCGAGGGTCGTAACCGTCTTCTTCACCAGGATCCTCCACCAGATCACTCAACATAATCGCACATAACAAATCACAAGCAAACACTCCCGTCAATAACCAAGGAGCCCGAGGAGCAGGCCGACGGGTACGGCGGCACGGTGGGCGACATACCGGGACATTCCCTCACCCTCGATCACGATCGAACAAAGAACCCCAACGAGAGTGTTCATTTCTCGAACACGGAGGCGTAGGTTCCGACGGGTTCAGTTCGCGCAACGAAGCGAGTACCCCCCATGCAGACACTGGCCGAAGGGCTCCGGCTCCCCACGAACGGGCTCGACTACGCCATCCTGGCGATCTACTTCGTCGTCGTACTCGGCATCGGCTTCGCGGCCCGTGCCAGTGTGAGGACGAGCCTCGACTTCTTCCTCTCCGGACGGTCACTGCCCGCCTGGGTGACCGGGCTCGCCTTCGTCGCGGCGAACCTCGGCGCCACCGAGATCCTCGGCATGGCGGCCACCGGCGCGCAGTACGGCGTCGCGGTGGTGCACTGGTACTGGATCGGCGCGATCCCGGCCATGGTCTTCCTCGGCCTGGTGATGATGCCGTTCTACTACCGCTCCAAGGTGCGCTCCGTGCCGGAGTTCCTGCTCCAGCGGTTCGACAGGTCGGCGCACCTGCTGAGCTCCGTGCTCTTCGCCTTCGCGGCGATCCTCATCGCGGGCGTCAACCTCTACGCCCTGTCGATCGTCGTGGAGGCGCTCCTCGGCTGGCCGCAGTGGGTCGCGATCGTCGTCGCGGGCCTGTTCGTGCTCGTCTACATCACGATCGGCGGGCTCTCCTCGGCGATCTACAACGAGGTGCTCCAGTTCTTCGTCATCCTCGCCGCGCTGATCCCCCTCACCGTCCTCGGCCTGAAGCGGGTCGGCGGCTGGGACGCCATGAGCGACTCGCTGACGAAGCAGCACGGCGGGGACTTCATGACCGCCTGGGGCGGCACCGGCATCGGTGACGCCAACCCGCTGGGCGCCAACTGGCTGACGATCATCCTGGGTCTCGGCTTCGTGCTGTCCTTCGGCTACTGGACGACGAACTTCGCCGAAGTGCAGCGCGCACTGTCCGCGAAGAACCTCTCCGCCGCCAAGCGCACCCCGCTGATCGCCGCCTTCCCGAAGATCTTCATCGTCTTCGCGGTGATGATCCCCGGCCTGGTCGCCGCCGTGATCGTGCCGAAGATCGGCACGCCCGGCTCCGACCTCACCTACAACGACGCGATCCCCCTGCTGATGCAGGAGCTGCTGCCCAACGGGGTGCTCGGCATCGCGGTGACCGGCCTGCTCGCCGCGTTCATGGCGGGCATGGCGGCCAACGTGTCCTCGTTCAACACGGTGTTCACCACCGACATCTGGCAGCGGTACGTGGTGAAGGACAAGCCCGACGCCTACTACCTGCGCTTCGGGCGGCTGATCACGGCGATCGGTGTGCTGGCCTCGATCGGCACGGCGTTCATCGCCGCCAGCTTCTCGAACATCATGAGCTACCTCCAGACGCTGTTCTCGTTCTTCAACGTGCCGATGTTCGTCGTCTTCATCATCGGCATGTTCTGGAAGCGGGCCTCGATGAAGTCCGGTGTCTGGGGCCTGGTCGCGGGCACCGCGGCCGCGATGATCAACTACTTCTGGATCTACAAGGGCGGGATCATCGACATCCCGTCCGACCAGGGCGCCAACTTCGTCTCCGCGATCGTCGGATTCGTCGCCGGGGCCGTCGTCATGGTCGCCGTCACCCTCTTCACCGCGCCGAAGCCCGAAGCGGAACTGGCCGGTCTGGTGTACGGGACCGAGTCGCCGGACCCGGACGAGGCGCTCGACGAGGCCGACAGCGCCTGGTACCGCAAGCCCGCGCTGCTCGGCTGGGGCGCGGTCGTCCTCGCCGCCGCGTGCTACATCCCGTACTCGTTCTGATCGGAGGAACTCACCATGTCCGACCTGCACAAGGAAGTCTCCGAGCTGGAGCGCAAGTCCGCGACCGCGGCCCGTCTCTTCGACATCCGGCGGATCATCGGCGGCCTGTTCGTGGTCTACGGAGTGATCGTCACCATCGCCGGCATCAGCCCGTCCGAAGCCGACCTGAAGAAGGCCGAGGGCGTCCACATCAACCTGTGGACGGGCCTCGCCATGCTGGCGCTCGGCCTGTTCTTCCTCATCTGGATGAAGCTGCGCCCGGCCGAGGCCCCGACGGCCCCGGAGACGGACCCTGCCCCGGAGCCGGAGTCCGGCGCGGGCTGACCCGCCCGCCGCCCGTCCGCGGTGCCCCGCAGGGGCCGTACGTCACCCGCGCTGTCCGGGGATGTACGGCTCCTGCGGCGTACCGCCGTGGTCCGCGGCCCTCTCCAGCAGTCCCGTACGGGCCGCGAGGGCGGCCGCCTCCAGGCGGGAGCCGACCCCGAGCTTCATCAGGACCCGCTGGACGTGGGTACGGGCGGTGCTCGGGGCGATGTCCAGGCCGGCCGCGATCACCCGGGTGCCCTCGCCCTCGGCGACCCGCACCAGCACCTCCGCCTCGCGCGGGGTGAGCATCCGCAGCAGCCGCCGCCCCTCGTCGTCGGGCTGGGCGGCCGGGTTGAGCAGTTCGGCGAAGGCCCCCCGCAGCAGCTGCGGGGCGATGGCACTCTCCCCCGCCCGCGCCTTGAGCATGGCCCGCTCGACGCCCTCGATGCGCTCGTCGTGCCGGACGTATCCCGCGGCCCCGGCGGCGAACGCCGCGGCGATCCCGCGTGGGCTGGGCACCGGGCCGAGGACCACCACCGCCACCTGCGGGCGCTCCTGGCCGATGCGCACGATCGGGTCGAAGACCCCGGGGGCGGCGGGCGATGCCGTACCGAAAAGGCAGACCTCCGGAGCCCGGCTGACCACCAGTTCCGCCGCCCCGGACGTCGGCGCCGCCGCCGCGAGCACCCGGTGCCCGCGCAGTTTCAGCGCCGAGGCGAGTGCCTCGGCGAGCAGCCGGTGATCATCGACCACCATGAGCCGCACGCCCACGGTCCTCACCCTCCAAAAGCCCCTGTACGCCCGGCCCCCCGGACTCCTGCCCCGGCAAGCTACACGCTAGTTCGACGCCGCGCGGCCCATACGTGGGAGAAGCACCCCGGAATGCCGAATTCTGGGTCGTCCGGCCCTCGTTGACCTGCGTTCAGGTCCTGTTGGCCGGCATTCCACGATCACTTCACGGGCGGAGAACGATCGGCCCCGCCGGTGAGGTGATCGACCGGCGGGGCCTGGCGCTGCGGGACGCTCCCCGGGGAGCGTGGTGATCAGTCGGTGCGGTAGGCGACGACGAGGTAGCGCTTCTCGTCGGGGTTGACGGTGCTGGGCTTGTGGGCCGACTTGGCCGCCATGAAGAACCGGCCGTCGGTGTAGAGGAGTTCGGCCGAGTCGATGGAGAACCGCTTCTCCGCCTCCCGGACGGTCTCGTCGCTCGGGTTCTCCATCAGCAGGGTCTGCTCGAAGGTCTCGCCGTCGATGGAGACGACCCGGCCGCCCTTGTCGTACGGGCCCTCCTTGTAGGCGATGATGCTGGTGCCGTCCATCCGGAGCGGGGTCAGGGTGTGGCGGTCGCCCGCGTCCGCCCGGCCGCCGAGGAGCTTTCCGGTGGTCAGGTCGAAGGCGACGACCTCGTTCGTGTCGCCGTACTCGCTGGTTCCGTCGTGCCTCTCGGTCGGCAGGTAGAGCCGGTTGTTGCCGACGGCGATGTGCTTGCACTGCTCGACATCGGTGGAGCCGCAGCGTGCCGCGTACTTGTCCGCGTCGGCGGGAATGCGGACGATCAGCTTGCCGGTCGCCGCGTCGATCGAGAAGAAGTCGGAGATGCTGCTGCCGTCGCCGGCGGTGTCGCCGACGTCGGCCGCGACCACCAGCGGCTTGGTGGAGACGATGCTCGCGTAGTCGACGCCCGCGGGCATCTGGTACGAGGACAGCGGCGCGCCGGTCGTCGGGTTCAGCGCCTGCACGGTGAGCTGCGGGCTGTCGGACGTGCCGCACCTGCGGACCACGGCGAGGGCCTCGCCTCCCGCGTAGCCACGGTCGTAGCAGCCGTCCGCGCCGACCTTCGGCTTCCAGAGCTCGGCGCCGTCGGCCAGCTTGAAGGCGGCGCCGCCCGAGGTTCCGCCCGCGGCGACCGTGGTCCCGCTGAGCGTGACCTCGTCGAAGCGGATCGGCTTGTCACCGCCGGTGGCGGAGGTGACGCTCTTGCTCCACAGGAGCTTGCCGGCGGTCAGGTCGATCGCGCCGACCTGGTTGCACGACGGGTACTTGTTCTCCTTGGTCGCCTTCGTCTCCTGGAAGACGATGGCCGCCTTGTAGTCCTTGCTCATGTGCCGGGACACGGAGCAGATCTCGCCGGCCAGCGGGAAGGACCAGAGCTTGGTGCCCTTGTCGCGGTCGTAGCCGGTGATCTCGGCGATGCCGGACTTCACGTACGCCTTGTCGGTGACCCAGGAGCCCGCGACCGTGGTGATGTCGGTGACCACCGGCTCCGGGAACTGGAAGGCGACCTTGGACTTGGTGTTGGCGGGCGCCTTCTCGTCGCCGCCGGCCAGGCCGCCCTCGCCGCCCTTGGCCTCGCCACCGGTGGCGCCGGACGAGGAGGCCTCGTCCTTGCCGCCCTTGTCGTCGCCGGTGGAGGCGTAGATGAGCCCGCCGCCGATGATCAGCACCACGGCGACGGCCGCGGCGACGATGATCTGCATCTGGGTGGAGAACTTCTTGCCGCCGTTGCCGTCCGGCTGCGGGGCCCCGTACTGCGGCTGCATCGGCTGGGTCGGGTAGCCGTAACCCTGCTGCGGCATCCCGGGCTGCCCGGGCTGTCCGGCGGGCCCCTGCGGGTAGCCGTAACCCTGCTGCGGGGCCTGGGGGTAGCCGTACCCGTTGGGCTGCGGCGCGGGCGGGGTGGGGTAGCCGCCCGCCGGCGGGGGCGGGGTGCCGTAGCCCCCGGCGAGCGTGTCCTGCGGGGCGGCGGGCTGCTGCGGCTGCTTGCCGAAGGGGTCGGCTGGCGGCGGGGTCGGCTGGCCGAACCCTCCCGGCGGCGGGTCCTGCGGAGCGCCGAACCCGCCGGAAGGCGGACCGGCGGGCGGTGCCGGGGGCGTGTCCGGAGGCTCGTTGGGCGGCTGCTGCGGTGGCTGGGGCGGCTGGGTCATGGCGTGCGTACCTCGGGAGACGAGTGGTTGTGGGGGCGCGTGGGGCCAGGAGGGGCCGGCCGCGGTCGAATGCCGGGACGGACCGTCACTTGGTGAACACCAGCATCGTCGACTGCTCCAGCTCTTCCTTGTCGTTGCTCGCGCTCACACGCTTGCTGAAGATGTAGGAGCGGCCGTCCTGGTAGAGGACCTTGGACGAGAAGAAGCCGTTCTCGATCCGGCCGGCCGACGCCGGGTGCTGGAGCAGCGTCTTGGGAGTGCCGCCGGTCGGCGGGAGGGTCACGAGCGCGCCGGCGGTGTCGTACTTCGGCCGCATGTAGAGCAGCACGTCGCCGCCCTCCATGCCCAGCGGCTTCAGAACGCGCTCGGCCGGGGCGGGCGCCTCCCACTTGGGCTTCCCGGTGTTCAGGTCGAAGGCGATGACCTTGTTCGTCCGGGCGGTGCCACTGCTGTCGTCCTCGGTCGCGATGTAGAAGGTGTTGGCGTCGGCGGCGACGCCGCTGCACCCTTCGAGATTCGTGCCGAAGACCGCGAACCTGCCCCCGCAGTCGGCGGTGAGCTTGTCGCCCTGCGCGGGAGCGAGCTGCGAGCGGAGCTTGCCGCTCTCGGTGAGCGCGGCGATGCCGTACTGCTTCTTCTCCTCGTTGTCGAACCTGACGACGAGCGGGCTGACCGAGTAGACCTTGGTGACCTCCCAGCCGCGCTTCGGCTGGTAGGTCCACTTGGCCTTGCCGGTGACCGGGTCCAGCTCCTGGACCTGGTGCTGCGGGTTCTTGACGTCGTCGGTGCGGCAGCTGGCGGCGGCGATCAGCTTCGCGCCGCCGGCGAAGGCGAAGGGCTTGCAGTTGCCCTCGGGGTTGCCGAACAGCTCCTTGCCGTCGCTGACGCGGTAGGCGTTGGCGTTGCCGGTGCGCCCCACCGTGACGGTGTCTCCGCTGATCGCGAGACCGATGTCCGACAGGAAGTCCCAGGTACCGTTCTTCTTGATCGTCTTCTTCCAGCCGGCCTCGCCGGTGTTGAGGTCGATCATCTGGAGGACGGAGCACTTGGCCCGGTCGGTGGTGCCGTCCTTCACGCCGATGACGAGCTTGCCGTCGGCGGTCGCGGTGTTCGGCGTGGCGCACACGTCGGCGGGGAGCTTCAGGGTCCACTTCTGCTTGCCGTCGGCGACGGCGTAGCCGGAGACGCCGCGGTACATGGCCTTGACGACCAGGTCGCCGGTGAACCAGGGGCCTTCGACGGACGCGCCGTTGCGCGGCAGGTCGACGTCGTTCTTCTGGAGCCAGGCGACCTTGGCCTCGCCCGGCTTGCGCCCGGCGTTGAGGTCGTCGTTCCCCTCGCGGCCGTCGCCGCTGCCGTCGCCCTCGTCGACCGTCGGCGACCCGCTGGGGGGCTTGGGGTCGGTGCTCGTGCCGGCGACGGGCTTCTTGGGGTCGTCTCCGCCGTCGCTCACGAGGAACCAGGTGCCCGCCCCAGCGACCAGGACCACGGCGAGCGCCGCCGCGACCACGATGCCGGTCTTGTTCTTGAGGAACCCGCCGCCGGAGCCCGGCCCGCCGGGGGCGGGGGCGCCGGGGTGCTGCTGCGTCGGGTAGCCGTAACCGGGCTGGGGCTGCTGACCGTACGGACCCGGAGCCTGCTGGCCGTACGGGCCCGGGGCCTGCTGACCGTAGGGGCCGGGCTGCTGGCCGTACGGGCCGGGGGCCTGCTGGCCGTACGGGCCCGGGGCCTGGCCGGGCTGCTGCGGATAGCCGTAGCCGGGCCCGGCCGGGGGCTGCTGCTGCGGATAGCCGTACGCCGGGGTGCCCGGCGGGGGCGTCTGCGGCGGGCCGGCCGGGGGCGCCGTCGGCGGGGCGGGGGGCGGTCCCTGGGGCGGCTGACCGGGCGGCGGCTGGGCCGGGCCCTGCTCTGTCTCTTATACACATCTCTGAGNATCAGAGATGTGTATAAGAGACAGGGCCGGGGGCGCCGTCGGCGGGGCGGGGGGCGGTCCCTGGGGCGGCTGACCGGGCGGCGGCTGGGCCGGGCCCTGCTGGTCCTGGGGCTGCTGAGGAGCTCCGTTCGGCGGCTCCTGCGGAGCCCCGAAGCCTCCCTGCGGCGGTTGCTGGCTGGGCGGCTGGCTCATATCAGCACGTCCCCCTTCGTGCGGTCCGGTGCCCGAATCGGTCTCCCCCGCATTCCCAAGAGGGTTGATTCCCCTCGGAAAGGAGCGAATCGGGCATGGCTTCCGCGGTGTTACGACAGTCGGGCGGGGCTTCTTTCTACCACCCGCCCGCCACCGGGCACCGGTTCGGGCCAACCCCTGTTCCCAAGGGAGAACCGCCTTGTGATGCCTCCGTTACGCCCCGGCGGGAGGTGATGGTCAGTCACCGAAGGCGATCATCGCCGGCAGGTCCGCCTCCTCCTCGTCGGTGGCCCCGGAGACATGCGTGAGCATGAGCAGCGAGCGGCCGCCGGAGTGGAGGACGAGCGGATCGGTGAAGGTGCGCTCGGTCGCCGCGGCCGACGCCGGGTGACGCAGGACCGCCCGCGGTGCGCCGCCGTCCGGCCCGAGCTCCACGATGCCGCCGCCCGCGCCCTTGGCCTTCGGGCCGGGCGGGCCGAGGTACATCAGCACCTTGCCGGCTTCGACCCGCAGCGGCATCAGGGTCTGGCCGGGAGGCGCGGGGACCTTCCACTTCTTCTTGCCGGTGTTCATGTCGAAGGCGACGACGTCGTTGGTCAGCGCCCCGTCCGTGTGCCGGTGTTTCGTGGCGGTGTAGAGCGTGTCGGCGTCGGCGGCCACGCCGACGCAGGTGTCGAGGTTCGCGCCCACGTCCCGCCGCATGCCGGTGCACCGGGCCTCGGGGACGTCGTCGCCGGGGGCGGGCCGGGAGCGGAAGGTTCCGTCGGCGTTCAGGACCGCGATCGCCCACTCGCCCTCCACCGCCCCGCCCTTGCGCAGCGAGATCACCGGCGGGTCGACGGAGTGGAAGATGTCGATCAGCCAGCCCTTCCCGGGCTTGTACGTCCACACGGTCCGGCCGGTGGCCGGGTCGATCCGCCGCACTTCCTCGACGACCCCGTCGGCCTCGGCCTCGCCGGCCGGCTGGTCGCGGCAGCCGACGGCGGCGAGCAGGACGGTTCCGCCGGCGAGACCGTACGACTGGCAGGGGCCGGGCAGCCTGTCCCACAGGTGCTTGCCGTCACTGACCCGATAGGCGTCGGTACGGCCGACGCGCCCGATCGTCAGGACGTCGCCGCTGATCGCCATGACGATGTTCGAGAGCCCGTCCTGCGTCGGCGCGCGCTCGAAGGTCGCGGACCAGCCCGCCTCGCCGGTGGCCAGATCGATCATCTGGAGCTTGTCGCAGGCCGAATCCTCCGTGGAGGTGTCGGTCATGAGCCCGATCACGATCTTCCCGTCCGCGGTCGGCAGGGTGGGCGCCGCGCAGACGTCGGAGGGCAGGCGCAGGCTCCACTTCCGCGCGCCGTCGTCGAGGGAGTAGCCGGAGGCCGTGCGGTACATGGCCTTCGCCACGACGCCGCCGGCGACCCAGGGGCCGAGGGCGGAGGCGCCGCCCCCCGGCAGGTCCACGCCGTTCCTCTGGACCCAGCGCACCTTCGCCTCGCCCTCCGCGCGGCCCTGGTTGAGCTGCTCGGCAGTCGGAGCCGGCTTCCTCGCCGGGCCCGGGTCGGCGCCGGGCTGTTCCGGGGCGGTGCTTCCCGTCGCGAGGGGCTTCTCGTCGTCGGCGCCGTCACCGCTCATCGCGAACCGGACGCCCGTCCCGATGACGAGGACCCCGGCGAGCACGGCGGCTACGAGACCCGCGACCCGGCCCCGCGAGCGTCCGCCGGAGGGCGAGGGCCCGGGCCCCGGGTGGCCGTACGGCGCCGTGGACGGCTGGCCGTACGGGCCGGGCTGCGGCTGGTGCCGGGGTGGCAGGGGTGCTCCGTACGCACCGGGCCGCGGTTCGTAC
>NZ_NTGZ01000153.1 GCF_002551245.1 Streptomyces sp. rh34 | reverse complement strand
ACGCGGCCGGGGCCGAGCTGATGGCGCTGGCCCACGAGCGGGCGTTCGGCACGGACGCGGGGCGGCTGCGCCGCCAGGTGCTGACGCGGCTGGAGCGGGCTCCGGACGACTTCGTGGCGCTGGTGGCGATGGCCGGCGGGGAGCCGGTCAGTTCGGCCCGTATGGAGCTGTATCCCGGCACCACGTTCGCCGGACTCTGGGGCGGCGGAACGGTCGCAGCGTGGCGCGGCAGGGGCCTGTACCGGGCCCTGGTCGCCCATCGGGCGGCCGTGGCCGCCGAGCGCGGCTACCGCTACCTCCAGGTCGACGCGACGGACATGTCGGCCCCGATCCTGACCCGGCTCGGCTTCACGGCGCTCGGCACGACGACGCCGTATGTGTACCGCCCGGCCGGGTAACCGCCTGCCAGCAGGACAGAACGTCCCGTAACGCCCATCGTGTTGCTCATGCGTGCCCACGGGATGACAAGTGAGAGAAATTGTTGGCACTGGGTGCCTTGTCAGGTGTCACGGAGTGCCATACGTTGAAGGTGTCCGGGCGGCCGGCGTGCTGAGACCTCACACGTACGCCGGCTGTCCCCGCAACCACCGTGCTGCGCGCCCGGACGCCTGCGTCACAGGCACCCTTCTGCTCCACCGGGCAAAGCCGAGCTCCACCCCGCCGAACCGACGGCACACACCTCCACACCGCTCTCCCCTGCCAGCAGGGCCCCTCAAGCGTTCCCTCGACGCCGCATCACCGGAGGCAACACCGTGAAGGAAATCCTGGACGCGATCCAATCGCACGACAGCACCGCCGCGGACTTCGCGGCCCTGTCCCTCCCCGAGTCCTACCGCGCGATCACCGTGCACAAGGACGAGGCGGAGATGTTCGCGGGGCTCGAAACCCGCGACAAGGATCCGCGCAAGTCGATCCACCTCGACGACGTCCCGGTCCCCGAACTCGGCCCCGGCGAGGCCCTCGTCGCCGTGATGGCCAGTTCGGTGAACTACAACTCCGTCTGGACCTCGATCTTCGAGCCCGTGTCGACGTTCAGCTTCCTGGAGCGCTACGGAAAGCTCAGCGAGCTGTCCAAGCGCCACGACCTGCCGTACCACGTCATCGGCTCCGACCTGGCGGGCGTCGTCCTGCGCACCGGGCCCGGCGTGAACGCCTGGAACCCGGGCGACGAGGTCGTCGCGCACTGTCTGTCGGTCGAGCTGGAGTCCTCCGACGGCCACAACGACACGATGCTCGACCCCGAGCAGCGGATCTGGGGCTTCGAGACCAACTTCGGCGGGCTCGCCGAGATCGCGCTCGTCAAGTCCAACCAGCTGATGCCCAAGCCCCAGCACCTCAGCTGGGAGGAGGCCGCGTCCCCGGGCCTGGTCAACTCGACCGCGTACCGCCAGCTCGTCTCGCGCAACGGCGCGGGCATGAAGCAGGGCGACAACGTGCTGATCTGGGGCGCCAGCGGCGGACTCGGCTCCTACGCCACCCAGTTCGCCCTGGCCGGCGGCGCCAACCCGATCTGTGTCG
Organism: Streptomyces sp. rh34; assembly: GCF_002551245.1. Lineage (GTDB taxonomy): Bacteria > Actinomycetota > Actinomycetes > Streptomycetales > Streptomycetaceae > Streptomyces. Next base: position 16,908 of record NZ_NTGZ01000153.1, on the reverse strand, counting down.
TCTCCAGCCCGGAGAAGGCCGACATCTGCCGGGCGATGGGAGCGGACGCGGTCATCGACCGCAACGCCGAGGGCTACAAGTTCTGGAAGGACGAGCACACCCAGGACCCCAAGGAGTGGAAGCGCTTCGGCAAGCGCATCCGCGAACTCACCGGCGGAGAGGACATCGACATCGTCTTCGAGCATCCGGGCCGCGAGACCTTCGGCGCCTCGGTCTACGTCACCCGCAAGGGCGGCACCATCACCACCTGCGCCTCCACCTCGGGCTACATGCACGAGTACGACAACCGCTACCTGTGGATGTCCCTCAAGCGCATCATCGGCTCGCACTTCGCCAACTACCGCGAGGCGTGGGAGGCCAACCGGCTGATCGCCAAGGGCAAGATCCACCCGACGCTCTCCAAGGTCTACTCCCTGGAGGACACCGGCCAGGCCGCGTACGACGTCCACCGCAACCTGCACCAGGGCAAGGTCGGCGTTCTCGCCCTGGCCCCCCGCGAGGGCCTCGGCGTGCGCGACCAGGACATGCGCGAGCAGCACATCGACGCCATCAACCGCTTCCGCAACGTCTGAGGTTCTCCGATGAACGAACGTCAGAAGGACCGGCCCTGGCTCATGCGGACGTACGCCGGTCACTCGACCGCCGAGGCGTCCAACGAGCTGTACCGCCGCAACCTCGCCAAGGGCCAGACGGGTCTCTCGGTCGCCTTCGATCTGCCCACGCAGACCGGATACGACCCGGACCACATTCTCGCCCGCGGGGAGGTGGGCCGTGTCGGTGTTCCCGTCTCGCACCTCGGTGACATGCGGCGGCTGTTCCAGGACATCCCCCTGGAGCAGATGAACACCTCGATGACGATCAACGCGACCGCCATGTGGCTGCTGGCGCTCTACCAGGTGGTCGCCCAGGAGCAGGGGGCCGACCCCGACAAGCTCCAGGGGACCACGCAGAACGACATCGTGAAGGAGTACCTCTCGCGCGGGACGCACGTCTTCCCGCCGGTGCCCTCGCTGCGGCTGACCACGGACATGATCACGTACACGGTCAACCGCATCCCCAAGTGGAACCCCATCAACATCTGCAGTTACCACCTCCAGGAGGCGGGGGCCACCCCGGTCCAGGAGATCGCGTACGCCATGTCCACCGCCATCGCGGTGCTCGACGCGGTCCGCGACTCGGGCCAGGTGCCCGAGGGGAAGTTCGGGGACGTGGTCGCCCGGATCTCGTTCTTCGTGAACGCGGGCGTCCGCTTCATCGAGGAGATGTGCAAGATGCGTGCCTTCGGCCGCATCTGGGACCGCGTCACGCGTGAGCGCTACGGCATCGAGAACCCCAAGCAGCGCCGCTTCCGCTACGGCGTCCAGGTCAACTCCCTCGGGCTGACCGAGGCACAGCCGGAGAACAACGTCCAGCGCATCGTCCTGGAGATGCTGGCCGTCACCCTCTCCAAGGACGCCCGCGCCCGCGCCGTACAGCTGCCGGCCTGGAACGAGGCGCTGGGGCTGCCCCGGCCCTGGGACCAGCAGTGGTCGCTGCGGATCCAGCAGGTGCTGGCGCACGAGAGCGATCTGCTGGAGTACGAGGACATCTTCGCCGGTTCGCACGTCATCGAGGCCAAGGTGGAGAGCCTGGTCGAGGAGTCGCTGGCGGAGATCGACCGGATCCAGCGGATGGGCGGCGCGATGGCGGCCGTCGAGTCCGGTTACCTCAAGTCGGAGCTGGTCTCCTCGCACGCGGCGCGGCGGGCCAGGATCGAGGGGGGCGAGGAGAAGATCGTCGGCGTCAACATCTACGAGTCCACCGAGCCCAACCCGCTCACCGCCGACCTCGACGGCGCGATCATGACGGTCGACCCCGAGAACGAGGCCCGGGTCGTCGCCGCCCTGCACGAATGGCGGGACAACCGCGACGAGGCGCGCGCCTCCGAGGCGCTGGCCGCGCTCAAGAAGGCGGCCGCGGGCACCGAGAACATGATGGAGGCCACCGTCGAGTGCGCCCGGGCCGGTGTCACCACCGGCGAGTGGTCCTGGGCGCTGCGGGACGTCTTCGGCGAGTTCCGCGCGCCCACCGGGGTCTCCTCGGCCCCGGTGGCGGTCACCGCCGAGCCGGGCAGCACGCTCGCCCTGGTCCGCGAGAAGGTCACCCGTACCGCCGCCGACCTGGGCGTGGGGCGGCTGCGCCTGCTGGTCGGCAAGCCGGGCCTGGACGGGCACTCCAACGGGGCCGAACAGATCGCCGTACGGGCCAGGGACGCCGGGTTCGAGGTCGTGTACCAGGGCATCCGGCTGACCCCCGAGCAGATCACCGACGCGGCGATCGCCGAGGACGTGCACTGCGTGGGCCTGTCGATCCTGTCCGGCTCGCACGCGGAGCTGGTGCCCGACGTCCTGCACCGGCTGCGCGAGGCCGGGGCCCCGGACATCCCGGTGATCGCGGGCGGCATCATCCCGCCGGCCGACGCCGCCGCACTCGTCGAAGCCGGTGTGGCCGCCGTCTTCACCCCGAAGGACTTCGGCATCACCGAGATCATCGGCCGTATCGTCGACGAGATCCGGAAAGCGAACAAGCTCGACCCTCTGGAGGTCCCCGCATGACCACGCCTACCCCGTCCGTGAACCGGCTGCGCCCCCGCCGCTCGTGTCTGGCCGTGCCGGGCTCGAACCCGCGCTTCCTGGAGAAGGCCCAGGGCCTCCCGGCGGACCAGGTCTTCCTGGACCTGGAGGACGCCTGCGCGCCGCTCGCCAAGGAGGGCGCGCGCCACACGATCGTGGACGCGCTGAACAGCGGTGACTGGAGCGGCAAGACCCGGGTCGTGCGGGTCAACGACTGGACGACCCACTGGACGTACCGGGACGTCATCACGGTCGTCGAGGGCGCGGGTCCCAACCTCGACTGCATCATGCTGCCGAAGGTCCAGGACGCCCAGCAGGTCGTGGCGCTGGATCTGCTGCTGACCCAGATCGAGAAGACGATGGGCTTCGAGGTCGGGAGGATCGGCATCGAGGCGCAGATCGAGAACGCCAAGGGCCTGGTGAACATCGACGACATCGCCGCCGCCTCGCCCCGCCTGGAGACGCTGATCTTCGGCCCTGCCGACTTCATGGCCTCGATCAACATGAAGACCCTGGTCGTCGGCCAGCAGCCGCCCGGCTACCCGGCGGACGCCTACCACTACATCCTGATGCGCATCCTGATGGCGGCCCGTACGCACGACCTCCAGGCGATCGACGGCCCGTTCCTCCAGATCCGTGACGTGGACGCCTACCGCGAGGTGGCCGGCCGCGCCGCCGCGCTCGGCTTCGACGGCAAGTGGGTGCTGCACCCGGGTCAGGTCGACGCGGCGAACGAGGTGTTCTCGCCCTCGCAGGAGGACTACGACCACGCGGAGCTGATCCTCGACGCCTATGACTGGTGCACCTCCGAGGAGGGCGGCAAGAAGGGTTCGGCGATGCTCGGCGACGAGATGATCGACGAGGCCAGCCGCAAGATGGCGCTCGTCATCGCGGGCAAGGGCCGGGCCGCCGGAATGCGGCGCACCTCCAAGTTCGAAGCCCCGGAGGCCTGATCATGCAGTTCGGACGCACTTATGAGGAGTTCGAGGTCGGTGCAGTCTACAAGCACTGGCCCGGAAAGACGGTCACGGAATACGACGACCACCTCTTCTGCCTGCTGACCATGAATCACCACCCGTTGCACATGGACAGCAACTACGCGGAGAGCACGACCGATTTCGGGAAGAACGTGGTCGTCGGCAACTACGTCTACTCGCTGCTGCTCGGCATGTCGGTGCCGGACGTCTCCGGAAAGGCCATCGCCAATCTGGAGGTCGAATCACTGAAGCACATCGCGCCGACCTTCCACGGTGACACGATCTACGGCGAGACGACCGTGCTGGACAAGACGCCGTCGAAGTCGAAGAACGACCGCGGCATCGTGTACGTGGAGACCAAGGGCTACAAGCAGGACGGCACCGTCGTCTGCGTGTTCCGCCGCAAGGTGATGGTCCCCACCGAGACGTACGTCAAGGAGCGCGGCGGAGAGCAGCCCGGCCGCCCGACGCCCGCCAGCTGACCGTCCGACGCCTTGAGACCATCCGCGTGAAGCCACAGGAGAAGCAGCCATGACGCGACTCGCCCAGACCGCCGGTCTGAACGACATCCAGCGGGAAATCCTCGCCACGGTCCGGGATTTCGTCGACAAGAAGATCATTCCTGTCGCGACCCAGCTGGAGCACCGCGACGAGTACCCCACGGAAATCGTCGAGGGACTGAAGGAACTCGGCCTGTTCGGGCTGATGATCCCCGAGGAGTACGGGGGTCTGGGTGAGTCGCTGCTCACCTACGCGCTGTGCGTGGAGGAGATCGCTCGCGGCTGGATGAGCGTGTCGGGCATCATCAACACGCACTTCATCGTGGCCTACATGCTCAAGCAGCACGGCACCCAGGAACAGAAGGAAACCTTCCTGCCGCGGATGGCGCTGGGCGAGGTGCGCGGGGCCTTCTCGATGTCGGAGCCGGCGCTCGGCTCGGATGTCTCGGCGATCTCGTCGAAGGGCGTGAGGGACGGCGAGGAGTACGTTCTCAACGGCCAGAAGATGTGGCTGACGAACGGCGGAACGTCGAATCTGGTGGCCGTGCTCTGCCGAAGTGACGAAGGCCACCCGGAGGGCACCGCGCCGCACAAGTCGATGACGACCTTCCTCGTCGAGAAGGAGCCCGGCTTCGGAGAGGTCCGGCCCGGCCTGACCATCCCCGGGAAGATCGACAAGATGGGCTACAAGGGCGTCGACACGACCGAGCTCATCATGGACGACCTGCGCATTCCGGCCAATCGTGTCCTCGGGGGCACGACCGGCCGAGGGTTTTACCAAATGATGGACGGCGTCGAGGTCGGGCGGGTGAATGTCGCCGCACGTGGTTGCGGCGTCGCGCAACGTGCGTTCGAGCTGGGCGTTTCGTACGCACAGCAGCGCCACACCTTCGGCAAACCGATCGCCCAGCACCAGGCGATCCAGTTCAAACTGGCCGAAATGGCCACCAAGGTCGAAGCCGCTCATGCGATGATGGTCAATGCGGCACGCAAAAAGGACTCCGGGGAACGAAACGACCTGGAGGCAGGGATGGCGAAGTACCTCGCCTCCGAGTACTGCAAGGAAGTCGTCGAGGACGCCTTCCGTATCCACGGCGGTTACGGCTTCTCCAAGGAGTACGAGATCGAGCGCCTCTACCGTGAGGCACCGATGCTGCTGATCGGTGAAGGTACCGCCGAGATCCAGAAAATGATCATTGGCCGGCGCCTCTTGGAGGAGTACCGATTCCAGGGCTGATTGTCCCTTTCGAGGCGATTTGGTGGCGAAGAACATCACACCAGGTCACCCTCGGCGGGTGCCTTTCCGCCGTCCGACTCGGCTGCTGGCTTGCCCAGTTGCGCCCGGCAACCGATAGCATCGCCGGAAAGCCGCCGTCCCCCGTTGCCAGCGCGGCATCATCCGCTACGAAGGTCATTCATGCCCGACAGCACTTCCTCCGCATCCCGCGGCGGGGTCCGCATCGCCCGCGGAGCATCGCCGTGGCTCCTGCCGACCGTCGCCACCGCAGCCCTCAGCCTGGCCCGCGCCCGCAAGTCGGGGCGCTGGGCAGCAGCGGCTGTGCCCACCACCGCGCTCGCGGCGGGCATGCTGTGGTTCTTCCGTGACCCCGAGCGCGAGATCACTGACGGCCGGGTCATCTCCCCGGCCGACGGTGTGGTGCAGAGCATCATGCCGTGGAAGGACGGGCGCACCCGCGTCGCGATCTTCATGAGCCCGCTCAACGTCCACGTCAACCGCGCTCCGCTGGCGGGCACCGTGACGTCGGTCGAGCACATCCCGGGCGGCTTCGTTCCGGCGTTCAACAAGGAGAGCGAGAACAACGAGCGCGTTGTCTGGCACTTCGACACGGAGCTCGGCGACATCGAGATGGTGCAGATCGCGGGAGCGGTCGCCCGTCGGATCGTGCCGTACCTCCCCCAGGGCACGAAGGTGGAGCAGGGCGAGCGCATCGGCCTGATCCGCTTCGGCTCCCGCGTGGACATCTACCTCCCGGAGGGTATCGATGTCGCGGTCGAGGTCGGTCAGGCCACCACCGCGGGGGTGACTCGAATTGACCGTGATTGATCCTGATACCAAGGCCGGCTGGGTGCCGGAGGCCGACGACGAGAGCGACGTCGACGGCGCGGAGGAGATGCCGCTCTCGATGCGGCTGTCGATAGCGGACACGCTCACGCTCGGTAACGCGACGTGCGGGTTCATGGCGGTGTACTTCACCACCACGGGCATTCTGATCCCGCACCTCACGGGCAGCGACGAGACGGGTATGGCCCGGCACTCGGCCGCCACCGCCGTGATCCTCATGCTGATGGCCGCGATCTTCGACCTGTTCGACGGTCTCGTGGCGCGCAAACTGCGCTCCTCGCCGATGGGCGCCGAGCTGGACAACCTCTCGGACCTCATCAGCTTCGGGCTCGCACCGGCCTACTTCGTGCTCGTGTACGGCATGGTCGCCGACGACGCCCATCAGCGGGTATCGGCGCTGGCGGCGATCGTCGTGTTGCTGGCGGTGGTGCTCAGGCTTGCGAGATTCTCCTGCGTGACGTTGAAGGACGGCATGTTCCAGGGGATGCCGAGCCCCTTCGGAGCGCTGACGGTCGTCTCGATCGTGCTCCTGGAGCTGCCCTTCCCGCCCACCCTGCTGGCGATCGTCGGTGTGGCGTGGCTGATGGTGAGCCGGGTGGAGTACCCCAAGCCGCGGGGCATCCTCGCGGTGGCGATGCTCGGCTGGATCGTGGCGGCGATGGGGCTGCTCGCCGCGTGGGCGTTCGACGCGCCCGGCGGTCAGCTGCTGCTCCAGACGGGCTGCGCGCTCCAGGTGGTGCTCGGTGCGGTGATCCCGCTGTTCGCCACGGCGCGACGGGTGAACACGTTCCGTGACAACCGGCGCGAGGCGCGGGCGGCACAGCTGCCGTAGCGGCGGACACGTGAAACAGGGCGAGGGCCCGGATGCTCCCCGGCATCCGGGCCCTCGTGCGTCACCCGCGCGCTCAGGCGTCCGCGGCCCCGCCTCCCGGCGAGCCGGTGAGGGCTCAGGAACCGGCGGTGAAGGACTCCGCAGCCGCGGCGACCTCGGCCGGCCGGACCACCTTCAGCCCGCCGGCGGCACCGGCGTCCGGCTTCATGATGACGCTCTCCCGGGTGGACGGTGCCTTCGGGTCCGAGAAGTCGTGCGACACCCCGAACTCGCTCCCGTACCCCTTGATCGTGAGCAGCGCCTTGTCGATGCCCTCGCGGGTGAGGTCCTTGTCGTCGCACGCCTTCGACAGCGCCTCGCCGAACAGGGAGGCCGCCGTGTAACCGGCGACGACGCCGTTGTCGAGGACGTCCTTCGGGTATTGGGCGGCGTACTCCTTCGCGAGCTTGGCGGGGCCGTCGCCCGGGTCCCCGATGGGCAGCGTGGAGGCGGCGATGTAGTAGTCCTTGAGCAGCGCGGGGCCCGCCTGGGTCTTCAACAGTTGCGGGGCGAAGGCCGAGTTGTTGCCGACGACCGGGACGTCGAAGCCGGTGGCCGCCGCGACGCCCACGAGCGAGGCCGCCTGGCGCGGGCCCGCGCTGACGATCACGGCCTTGACCCCGGCCTGCTTGAGGGCGGCGACCTGGGCCGTCATGTCGTTGTCGGTCGGCTTGATCTTCTGCTCGACGACGGTCAGCCCGGCCTCCTTCGCCGCGTGCTTCGAGCCGACGAGCGCGTTCTCACCGTAGTCGCCCTCGAAGTACACATGACCGATCTTGTCGCCCTTCGCGATGCGCTTCTCGGCGAGGAGGTAGTCGATGAGGTTGATCGTCTCGACGTCGTAGGTGGCGCCGATGACCCGGATGTACGGGGATCCCAGCAGATTCGCCGACCAGGCCTGCGGCAGCACGAGGCCCTTGTCCTTGCCGTCGATGCGCTGCTCGACGGCGGCGACGAACGGGGAGCCGATGAACTGGGCGAAGCCCACCACCTTAGGTTCCAGCTCGGTGTACGCGGCGATCGCCTTCTGCGGATCGTATCCGTGGTCGCGGACCGTCAGTTCGATCTTCCGGTCGCAGATGCCGCCTTCCTCGTTCGTCTGCTTGACCCACAGCTGCTGCGCCTGCGTGACGCTCTTGCCCAGCGAGGCGTAGACGCCGGTCATGTCGGTCAGCACACCGAGGGAGATCGTCGAGGAGGAGACCCCGGGCCCCGTCTTGATCCCGCCCTCGCCCTCCTCGGCCGCCTTGCCGTCGGTCGCCTTTCCGCTGCACCCGACGAGGGTGACGGCGAGGGTCGCGACCACGGCCGTGAGCACTCTGAGTTTCATGACTTCTCCCCTGGATTCTTCGGAGCCTTCGGCTTCTTCGTGCGTGCGAGGCCGAGGCGGGCAAGGCCGCCGGGCAGGAACAGGACCGCCGCGACCACCGCGGCGCCGTACAGATAGCGGGACGCCTCCCCGGGTGCCAGCCCGCCCGTGCCGGGAGCGGAGACCAGCGGCAGGGAGTCGCTGTAGTGCGTGAACACCTGCGGGAGCAGGGAGACGAAGGCGGCGCCGATCACGGCTCCGGCGACGCTGCCGAGCCCGCCGATGACGATCATGGCGAGGTATTCGAGGGACAGGATCATGCCGAAGTACTCGGGCACGGTCCGCTGGAAGACCAGGGCGAGCAGGACGCCCGCGAGGCCCGCGTACATCGAGGACAGGACGAAGACGCCGGCCCGGTAGCGGGCCACCGGCACGCCCATCACCCCGGCCGCGATCCGGTGGTCGCGGATGGCGTTCATCGCCCGTCCGGGCCGGCCGCGCAGCACCCCCCGGGCGAACAGCGCGCTCAGCAGGAGCGCGACCAGGCCCGCGTACCAGAGCTTCTCCGAGGAGCCGAACGGTACGGCGGCGACGACGACTTCGGTGTCGTCGAAGGTGAAGCCGAACAGTGACAGCGGCGGTACGGCCCTGCCGTTGTAACCGCCGGTCAGTGAGCCCGCGTTGAACAGGACGTGCTGCCCGATGAAGATCAGCGCGAGGGTCGCGATGCCGAGGTACGCGCCGCGCAGCCGGCCGGCGATGGGGCTGAAGAGCCCGCCCGCCGCACCGGCGAGCAGCACGGCGAGGACCGCGGCCAGCCAGGTGGGCAGCCCGAGCCCGGTCAGCGTGTGCCCGTTCTCGGTACTGCTCTCGCCCGCCAGGACGCAGTAGCCGTACGCGCCGACCGCGAGGAAGAACGCGTGGCCCATGGAGAGCTGCCCGGTGGCGCCGGTGAGCATGTTGAGCCCGATGGCGCCGATCGCCGCCGCCATCGCGAAGAGTCCGGCCTGGAGCCAGAAGCGGTCCAGGTAGAAGGGGAGGACGAGGAGCAGGAGGGAGCCGATGAGGACGGCGTACGTACGGGGTCGGCGCAGCCGGTCGGTGAGGCTCTCCGTGCCGCCGCCGGGTGCGGTGGCGGGCGCGGCAGGGGCGTCCGGGGCCGGGGCGGCTTCGGCGGTGGTGTCAGACACGGGCCAGCTCCTTCGTGCCGAAGAGTCCCGCGGGCCGGATGAGCAGGACCGCCACCATCACCAGGTAGGGCGCGAGGTCGCCGATGCCCCGGCCGAGGAAGGAGAGGTCGCTCTGGTAGCCGGTGGCGAGCGACTCGGTGACGCCGACGATGAGTCCCCCGGCGAGCGCCCCGGTGGTGGAGTCGAGTCCGCCGAGGATCGCGGCGGGGAACGCCTTGAGCGCGGCGAGCGAGGTGGCGCGTTCGAGGCCCGGGGTCGGGAAGACGGTGAGGAAGAGGGCGGCGACGGCGGCGAGCGCTCCGGCGACCGCCCAGGCGGCGAGCGAGACCCGCCCCAGCTTGATGCCCATGAGCGCCGCCGTCTGCGGGTTCTCGGCGGCGGCCCGCATCGACACGCCCCACGAGGTGTAGCGGAAGGCGAGCAGGAACACCGTGATCAGCAGCCCGGCGGCGAGGAACGCGGCGATCCGGGTCTGGGCGAGGGTGATGCCGCCGATGTGGACGACCTCGTTGCCCCAGGGGTCTCCGAGGGCGAGCACGTCCGTGCCCATCCGGCGGGTGAGTTCGGTGATCAGGAGGATGTCGACGCCGATGGTGACGATGGCCAGGACGCTGTGGTCGCTGCCCCGGTAGCGGCGCATCACGAAGAACTCGATGGCCGCCCCGACGGATGCCGCGCCCGCGATCCCGACGAGCAGCGCGGGCCAGAACCCGATGTCGTCGTGGAGCACGGCGGTGACGTAGCCGCCCGCCAGCAGCAGGGACGCGTGGGCGAAGTTGACGACCTCGGTGGCCTTGAAGATGACGACGAACCCGAGCGCGATGAGGGCGTAGACCGAGCCGATCGACAGGCCGCCGAGGAGGAGTTCGACGAACGTGGTCATTGAGGTGCTCCCAAGTAGGCCTGGACGACGGCCGGGTCGTTCTGGACCTCGGCGGGGGTGCCCCCGGCGATCCGTCGTCCGAAGTCGAGTACGGTCACCGCGTCCGCGAGCCGCATCACCACCCCCATGTCGTGCTCGACCAGCACGATGGAGATGCCGAGGCTGTCGCGTACGTCGGCCACGACGGCGGCGGTACGGCGGCGTTCGTCCGCGGTCATCCCGGCGATCGGTTCGTCCAGCAGCAGGACCTTCGGCTCCATGCACAGGGCGCGGCCCAGCTCGACGAGCTTCTGCTGCCCGTACGGCAGCGATCCCGCCGGGCGCTCCAACTCCTGTTCCAGGCCGATGAATTCGGCGACCTCGCGGACCCGGTCGCGGTGGCGTCGTTCCTCGCGGGCCGCGGAGGGCAGCCGCAGGCCGGTGGCGAGAAACCCGGAGCGGGTCAGCCGGTGGCGGCCGAGCAGGAGGCTGTCGGCGACGGTCGCGTGCGGGGGCAGCGCCAGGTTCTGGAAGGTGCGCGCGACCCCGAGGTCCGCGATGGCGTGCGGCGGGAGTCCGGTGAGTTCGGTGTCGCCGAGGCGGACGTGCCCGGAGGTGGCGCGGTAGACGCCGGACAGGACGTTGAAGCAGGTGGACTTGCCCGCGCCGTTGGGCCCGATGACGGCGTGCACACTGCCGGGTTCGACGGTGAACGAGACGCCGTCCAGGGCGGTAAGCCCGGAGAAGCGGACGGTGACGTCCTCGACGGCGAGTGCGGCCGTCGTGCTGTGCGCGGAGGCCGTGGCGGTGGTGGTCACGCGGACCACCTGCTCAGGGTGCGGCGGGTCCGGGCTGCCGGGTCCGCGTCGGCCGCCGCGTCCTCGTCGACGACGCCGAGGTAGCGGCGGCGCACCTCGTCGGACGCGGCGAGTTCGTCGGCGGGCCCGGACAGGGCGACCTCGCCGACGTCGAGGACGTACGCCGTGGAGGCGAGCCGCAGCGCGATGGCCGCGTTCTGCTCGACGAGCATGACGGAGGTGCCGCTCGCGTTGATCTCCTGGACGGTCTCGGCGATCCTGGCCGCCATCAGCGGGGCGAGGCCGAGTGAGGGCTCGTCCAGCAGGAGCAGCCTGGGCCCCGCCATCAGGGCGCGGCCCATCGCCAGCATCTGCTGCTCGCCGCCGGACAGCAGCCCGGCCCGCTGGTGCGCGCGGTCGGCGAGCACCGGGAACAGCTCGTGGACGCGGGCCAGTGCGGCGCCCGTCTCCTTGCGTCCGCCGCGCGCCCCGAGGGCGCCTGCCCGCAGGTTGTCGGCCACCGTCATCCGCGCGAAGACCTGCCGGCCCTCCGGTACCTGGACCACTCCGGCGGCCACCACCTGGGCGGGCCGCAGCCCCTCCAGGGGGCGGCCGTCGAACCGGATGGTTCCGGTGCCCGTCCCGCGGTGGAAGCCGAGGGTCCGCGACACGGCCCGCAGCAGCGTGGTCTTGCCCGCGCCGTTGCCGCCGAGTACGGCGGTGATCCCGCCGTCCGGCACATCGACGGAGATGTCGCGCAGCGCCCGGACCGGGCCGTAGCCGACGGACAGCCCGCGGATCTCTAGCGTTGCCATGCGTCCTCCTCCTTCCGCCTTGTCGTCCCGCGTTCACCTGTCGTGCTCATCGGTGAAGGCATGGCGTCGTGTGTGGTGCCACAGACCAGCACCGGGCGGGAGTCGCGTCCACGGCGCGGGGCCGACTCGATGCGGGCGACCAGCCAACGAAGGGCCTCGTTGTGCACGCGCACAGACGCGGTGACGGGCGGGCGCCCGCCCGCGCGGGCGCTGGCATCCTCATCGGTCATCAGGAACGCCCGGAACCGGGGACGGAGCGGCGGATGCGGCGTGGGACGCGGTACGGGGCCCTGCTCGGCCCGCTGCTGGCGGGCGGGGCGCCACCGGACCTGGTGGAGCGTGCGGCGCGCGGCCTCGGGTTGCCGGAACGGGGGCGTTACGCGGTGGTGGTGCTGGGCGCGCCCGTGCCGGAGTGCGCGGTGGCGGAGGGCCCGGACGGGGACGGGGCGCGCTGGTGGTGGTGCGGCGCGGAGGACGGGGACGTCGCCGTGGTGCTGCTGGGTGCGGCGGGCCCGGACGGGGCGGTGGCGTGGCTCGGGGAGCACGGGGCGGGGCCGGGAGGCATGAGTCCGGTGGTGGGCTCGCCGGCGGAGCTGGGCTCGGCGCGGCGGCTCGCGGGCACGGCGCTGCTGACGTGTGCGCCCGCGAGCCGGGAGGTCGTACGGCTCGACGAGCGGCTGCCGGCGGCCCTGCTGGTGAGCGGGCCGGAGCTGTCGGCCCGGCTCCTCGCGGAGGTGTTCGGTCCGCTGCTGGCGCTGGTTCCGGCGGACCGTGCGGTGCTGGTCGGTACGTTGGAGGCGTGGCTGGAGTGCGGGGGTTCGGTGGGGCGGGCCGCGGTACGGCTGCGGTGTCATCGCAACACGGTGTTCAACCGGCTGCGGCGGCTGGAGCGGCTGACCGGGCGCTCGCTGTCACGGCCACGTGAGCTGGTCGACCTGGTGCTGGCGCTGGACGTACTGAGACTGTCGTCCGCCCCGCCGTGAGGCGGGGCGCGGGCGGGGTGGGCGGCGCGGGCGAGGCGCGTCGGCCCGGAATGCGGCGCACCCCGGGCCGGCGCGGGTGCGACGGCCCGGGGTGCGGGAGGGGCCAGGCGTCTGCTCGGGCCCCTCCCTGTGCTCTCCCCGAACGGCCAGCTCCCCGTACGCCTGCTCCCCGTACGCCTGCTCCGCGTCAGCGCGGCAGGAAGTCCCGGGCGATCGACTCCGCCGCCCGCTCCAGCAGCGGCCCGGCCTGGGCCATGGAAACGGCCGGGTCCGGTTCCAGGTCGGCCAGGGCGTAGGCGCGGCGGATGCCCGCCTTCTCCAGGGCCTCCGGGGGCAGGGCGAGCCGGCCGCAGACCGCGACGACCTCGATCCCGGCCGCGCGGGCGGCGGCGGCGACCCCGGCCGGGGCCTTGCCGTGCAGCGTCTGCTCGTCCAGCGAGCCCTCGCCCGTGATGACCAGCGTGGCGCGGGCGAGCGCGGGGGCGAAGCCGAGCACGTCGAGCATCACCTCGATGCCGGGGCGGAAGCGGGCGCCGAGGGCGACGAGCGCCCCGTAGCCGATGCCTCCGGCCGCGCCCGCGCCGGGCAGCGCCGCCGTCTCCGGCCCCAGGATCGAGGCGTAGTGCGCCAGGGCCGCGTCGAGGACCGCGATGTCCTCCTCGCTCGCGCCCTTCTGCCGGCCGTACACCTCGGGGGCGCCCTTGGGCCCCGTCAGCGGGTTGTCCACGTCACTGGCCAGGACCAGGTCGATGTCCGCCAGCCGGGGGTCGAGCCCCGAGAGGTCGGCCTCCGCCAGCTCCGCGAGAGGGCCGCCGCCGGGGCCCACGGGCTTGCCGTCCGCGTCCAGGAAGCGTGCTCCGAGGGCGGCGAGCATGCCCGCGCCGCCGTCCGTGGTGGCGCTGCCGCCGACCCCGAACACCAGCGTCGTCGCCCCCGCCTCCAGAGCGGCCAGCAGCAGCTCGCCCGAGCCGTACGTGGTGGCCGTGAGCGGGGCGAACACCCCGTCGGGCAGGTGCTGGAGGCCCGAGGCCTCGGCCATCTCCACCACGGCGGTGGACCCGCGCAGGGCGTACGCCGCCGTCACCGGGTCCCCGAGAGGACCGGTCACCCGCGCCTCGCGGCGCTCGAATCCGGCGGCCACCGCCGCCGCGACCGTGCCGTCGCCGCCGTCCGCGACCGGCAGGGTCTCCACCCGCACGTCGGGGACGACGCGCCGCAGCCCGGCCGTCACCCGCTCCGCGACCTGCACGGCCGTGAGCGAGCCCTTGAACTTGTCCGCCGCCACGAGCACGCGGGCGGTCTCCACATCTGCTCCGTTCGTCACCTTGCATCCCTTGCTTTCGAACAGGCAGTCGCGCCGCCCCGACCTTATCCGCACGTCCCCTGATCTGCCCATGGCTATCCACGGTCGCGCGATCGGGCCCCGGGGGCCGGGCCGCCGCCACTACGCTGTCGGCCGTGACGACTCCCGATGCCGCCAACGCCACGTACATCGCCGGGCTCCCCCGGGTTCTTTCCGCCGCCGCCTCGCTCTTCCGTGACACGGAGGGACGGCTCCTCCTCGTCGAGCCGAACTACCGCGAGGGCTGGGCGCTGCCCGGCGGGACCGTCGAGTCGGAGGCGGGTGAGGGGCCCCGGCAGGCCGCGCAGCGCGAGACGGCGGAGGAGATCGGCCTCGACCTGGCGCCGGGACGGCTGCTCGCCGTGGACTGGGCGCGGGGCTCCGGCCGCCCGCCGATCGTGGCGTACCTGTACGACGGCGGGGTGCTCACCGCGGACCAGCTGGCGGCCATCCGGCTCCAGGAGGAGGAACTGCTGTCCTGGCGGCTGGTGGCGCCCGCCGAGCTGGACGGCTTTCTGCTCGGCCCGCTCGGCGGCCGGGTACGGGCGGCGCTGGAGGTCCTGGCGTCCGGCGGCGGAACCGTGGAGCTGGAGGACGGCGAACCGGTCGCGTAGGACCGGTCGCGAAGGGGGCGAGGGGGCGAGGGGGCGAGGGATGATCAGCCCTGCTGTGCCTCGGGCTTGATCTCCGTGTCGCGCACCGCCCCCTCGCGGTCGGCGACGAGGGCCTCGGTGCGGTGGCCGCGCGCGATGTAGTCGCGTACCACGAGTTCGACGGCGTCCTGCGGGTTGCCGACCCCCGCGAGCACCATCACTTCGACGACGAGTTCGGCATCCAGACTGACAGTCACCTTGGCCATGCGCGGACCCTACCCCGGCGTGTTCCGCACACGGGCCGGATTCCCCGAGGAGCATCGCTCCGGACCGTCGCGACCACCACCCGGACCGGCCCCGCTATGGGGTCGGCCGCCATCGCCGCGAGCCGTCACCGGTTCCTAGTCTCATGCGCAGTCGATGAGGCGAGAGGTGGACGGATGAGCAGGGACAAGGTGGTCGCCGACGCGGCGGACGCGGTCGCGGACGTCGAGCGCGGGGCGTCGCTGGCGGTGGGCGGATTCGGGCTGTGCGGTATTCCCAGTGTGCTGATCCACGCCCTGCTGGAGCGGGGCGCCGGTGAGCTGAGGGTGGTGTCCAACAACTGCGGGGTGGACGACTGGGGCCTGGGCCTCCTGCTGCGGGAGGGGCTGATCTCGCGGATGACCAGCTCCTACGTAGGGGAGAACAAGGAGTTCGCGCGCCAGTACCTCCAGGGTGAGTTGGAGGTGGAACTCGTCCCCCAGGGCACTCTCGCGGAACGGTTGCGGGCCGGCGGTTCGGGCATCCCGGCGTTCTACACGCCGGCCGGCGCGGGCACCACGATCGCGGAGGGCGGTCTGGCCTGGCGCCACGGTACGGACGGCTCCGTCGCGGTGGCCTCGCCGCCCAAGGAGAGCAGGACCTTCGGCGGGCGCGAGCACATCCTGGAGGAGGGCATCACGACCGACTTCGCGCTGGTGCGCGCGGCCGTGGGCGACCGGCACGGGAACCTCCGCTTCGACTCCTCCGCCCGCAACTTCAACCCGCAGGCCGCGATGGCCGGGCGCATCACCGTGGCGGAGGTGGAGGAACTCGTCGAGCCCGGCGAACTCGCCCCCGACGACGTCCATCTGCCGGGGATCTTCGTCCAGCGGGTCGTCCTCGTCGGAAGCGCCGACCCGCGTGCCGAGAAGCGCGTCGAGCGCCGTACCGTCCGCCCCGCCCACAAAGGGAAGCGCTGAGATGCCGCTGACGCGTACGCAGATGGCGGCCCGCGCCGCCCGGGAGCTGAAGGACGGCGCCTACGTCAACCTCGGCATCGGTCTGCCGACGCTGATCCCCGACCAGCTGCCGGGCGGCGTCGAGGTGGTCTTCCACTCGGAGAACGGCCTTCTCGGCGTCGGCCCCTACCCCGTCGCTTCCGAGGTCCGGCCCGACCTGATCAACGCGGGCAAGGAGACCGTGACGCTGCTGCCCGGGGCGTCCTGTGTCGACTCCGCGCTCTCCTTCGCGATGATCCGCGGCGGGCACATCGACGTCGCGGTCCTGGGGGCGATGCAGGTGTCCGCCTCCGGCGACCTCGCCAACTGGGTGATCCCCGGCGCGATGGTCAAGGGCATGGGAGGCGCCATGGATCTCGTCCACGGCGCCCGGCACGTCATCGTGTTGACGGAGCACACAGCGCGCGACGGTTCCCCCAAGCTGCTCGGGGAGTGCACCCTGCCCCTCACCCGCCGGGGCGTGGTGCACCGGATCATCACCGATCTCGCGGTGCTCGACGTCACCCCCGGCGGTTTCCTGCTGCGGGAGGTGGCCGACGGGGTGACGGTGGATCAGGTGCGTGCCGCGACCGGGGCGGAGCTGGCCGTGGCGCACGACCTCGCACCGGCTGCCTGAGCACCGGCGGCCCGAGCGCCTGTGGTGAGCCGCGCGCCTGCGGCCCGTGCGCCCGGGGCTCGCGCCCCGTCCGGGGCCTGTCTCTTATACACATCT
>NZ_NTGZ01000152.1 GCF_002551245.1 Streptomyces sp. rh34 | reverse complement strand
CTGTGCGCCCGGCCGCCTCGGCGGCCTCGATCGCCCGGCGGACGGCGTCGGCGGCCGAGGCCGGTACGTCGCCGTCCGCATCGGTCTCCTCGGCGGCCCGCTGGAGCGCGCCGGCCACGGCGGTCGCCGCGTTCTCGGCGTCCTGGCGGGCGTTCGCCGCCTGCTCGGCCTGCCACTGTGCGTCCTCGGAGCGTTCCAGCATCCTGCGCAGGGCGCCGGACTGGGCGAGGACGGCCATGGCGGCGGCGTACGGGTCCCCGACGGTTTCCCGGCGCAGGGCGGCGAAGTCGGGAGACTCCACCAAGGCGGTGACGATCTCGTGGTTGACCAGCCGCGAGGGGTCCATCTCCGCACGCTCGCGCAGTCGGAGGCCGGCCTTGTAGGCGGACAGGAACACATCGGCCAGGAGGTCACCGGCGTGGTCGTGATGCTCGCCCAGTACCTGGGCCAGCTCGCGCAGTCCTTCGGACTGTTCGCAGGTGTCGCGCCAGGTGAGCCGTTCGAACCGGTCCGCGACGACGGCCCCGGCGCACCGCTCGGCGGTGGAGTGCCCGAGCCAGGTCCGGGCCCGGCCCGCCAGTTGGTCGAGCCCGGCCGGCAACCTGCCCGTGCCGGTGTTCCTCCCGGCGTTCAGAGCTGGGCCCTGACCATGCTCTCGTCCATGCCGAGCGCCTCGGTGAGAACGCGGGCGCGGACGGCGCGCTGACGGCCGGCGACCCGGTCGATGGCGGCGGTGGAGCGGCCGGCGCCCGCCGCCTCGGCGCGCAGCCTCTCCAGCCGCTTGCCCGCCGTGGCGAGCCTGTTGTGGGCCTTCTTGATGACCCAGTCGCTCAGTGCCTCGCGGGACTGCCCCGCCATGGCGTCGAGCTGTGCCTCCAGCTCGTCGAGGGCGTCGGCCAGGTCGAGCGCCTCCTTGGCGTCGGGGTTGACCAGGTGCAGTACCTCGCGCTCGACGGTGGGGCGCTGGGCCGGGGAGTCCCACAGGACGTGGGTGAGCACGGACAGGTCGGTCTCGGCGACCGCCGGGCGTCCGTCGAGGTACGCGGAGGCCTGGAGCAGCCCCACCGCCTGCCGCCAGCGGCGGTCGGAGGCGACGAGTTCCTTGCGGCGCAGGGCCGCCCGCAGCGCGCACACGGCGTCCACGACGGCGTCGGGGACGTCCACGGCCGGGACGGATACGGTCACCGCGTGCTGCAACGCGGCCAGCTCGACGGTGGTACGGACCGGTGCCGCCGGCCGGCTGACGGCGGAGCGGATCAACGCGGCGAAGTTCGACGGGTCCGCCAGGTATCCGACCTCGATCCGCACCAGCAGCCGGTCGTAGATCGCGGCCGTGTCCTGTCCGGTCGGCAGTTCGTTGCTCGCCGTGATGGCGCCGATCAGCGGGCAGCGAATCGGTTCGCCGCCGCTCTCGGGGTGGTAGATCCGCTCGTTGAGGTAGCCCAGGGTCTCGTTCAGCGCCGCCGTGGAGCACTTGAAGATCTCGTCGATGAACGCGACGTGCGCGGTCGTGGCGCGGCCCTCGTACACCTGGCGGTACTCCCCGCGGGCCAGCGCGGCGACGTCGACGGGACCGAACATCCTCGTCGGCGCGGTGAACTTCGACAGGAGGATCTCCCAGTAGGCCGCCCCCTCGACCCTTCCGGTGAGCTCCCGGGCGATCTCGGACTTCGCCGTTCCGGGCGGGCCGAGCACCAGCGAGTGCTGCCCGGCGAGCAGCGCCACCACGAGCGTGCGCACCACGTCGGCCCGCTCGTAGAAGCGGTCCGACACCTCGTCACAGATCGCCCGCAGCCCGGCGGCTGTGCCCTGCGCGTCGCCTGTGTCTCGCACGTCTGTACCTCGCACGTCCCGCATTGTGCCCTGTAGGCCCCGCGCATCCGTGGCCCGGGGCCCCGCCCCCCCCTGGAACGGGAGCGGGCCCGGAGGCGTAGCCGGCCTCCGGGCCCTGAGTGTGCCGCCCATCGGGCACGCCGGCACGTTTAAGGATCCGGGTCAGTCTGATGTCGTCGCGTCCTGCCTTTGGACCACCGCAGATCGAAGCTCTGCGGGCCGGACTTGAACCGGCATTTCGACGCGCGCGGGCCCGGGCCCGTTCGATCCGGCGATCGGCGGCGAATGCTGAGTCTGGAGCAAGAGTCTGAGATTGACGGCGGTCTGCCTCTGCCTGCTTGGGCTACTCCGGCCCGTGCCGGAGGGAGGAGTCGAACCTCCACGGGAACCGCGCCTTCACGACAAGCTTCAGTTTCAGCTTGCGCTCCTCGCGCACCCCGGCCACCGGAGACGGCGGCCGGGGAATCCATGGTCGGTTACCCGAAGAGGTAACCGAATACCGCATCACCCACTCGCTGGTCGGCGACGTCCGCGCCGTTGGCCTCCTCGCGGGCGAACTTCACTGCCTGCTGGAGCTTCTCGATCCGGTCCAGCAGTTCGTTGACGCGTCGCGCCGGAAGCGCCCCGGAGAACTTGACCGTCGTCCAGTACCCGATCGGGATGTCCTCGTAGTACACCTCGACCTGCGCCGGGTGCTTCTCGGTGGCCTCCGCCTTCACGTGGTTGCGGGGCACCTTCTTCGTGCGGACCGTGCGGACCGGCTCGGTCTTCCAGGAGTCGGTCGACGGGTCCTGCACCCAGGCCTCGGCCGCGTCCAGCACGGGCAGCTTGCGGACGAAGGTGTTGAGGTCGGTCAGCTGCTTCTCCAGGAAGAGCAGATACGACACCGGCACCTCGCTCACCAGCACCCGGCCGTCGACCGACACATCGGCCCTGGCCGAGCAGTTCGCCCAGTCCTTCGTGGCGGTCACATCGAAGAGCCGGGTCAGGGTGACCGCGGTCTCCCGCAACACGTCCTCGGCCTTGACCTGGACGAGCGTCGACTCGGGCGGAAGCTGTTCGCCCTCCTCGTCCTTGGGCTGGTAGGTCCGGGAGATCCCGGCCAGCAGTCCGGTCTTCTGGAGGCCGTGATGAGCCGCCGTCAGGTCCTGGTGTGCCTTGGACTTGACGCCCTTCTCCACTGCGATGATCTGATTGAGTTTCGCCACGTCGAGGACGCTAACAGGGGCAACTCCCCGTCGGCCAAGGGTTTTACCGTACGTACAGGGGATCGGCCCCGGCGGTGTCCGGGGCGGAGTCGCCGGCCAGCAGGGCTTCGAGGGCGGACACCGGGTCGGGGTGCGGGGCGGCGCGCGGCCACCAGTCGTCGGCGCCGGGGTCGGATTCGTAGCCGTACCACCGGTGGTCGTGGCCGAAGCGGAGCTGGAGCGAACCGTCCGGGTGGGTGAGGTGGTTGCGCCAGGGTGCGAAGCGCGGGAAGTCGGCGGCGGCGAGGGCGGGCCTGGCCCGGTCGAAGGGGCCGGCCGGCGGGTCCCAGGGCGTCTCCAGGACCGCGAGGCCCTCGGCATCGCCCTGTCGCCAGGCGGCGACGGCTCGGGCGAGGTCGGTGGTGGTGCGGCCGGTGGCGTAGGCCAGCTCCCGGTAGAGCGCGCGGGTGGTGGCGGTGAGCCCGGCGGTCCGCTGTGCGGCGGCGAGGCGGACCGCGTCCTGCCACGGGGTGAGCCCGGCGAGCGGATCACGGCCCGTGGTCAGCAGGGCGTGGGCGCGGGCCGCGGCGTCGGTGGCGAGGTGGTCCAGGGCCAGCGGGTCGCGGGCGCCGGGCAGATCGGGATACGACGGTGGCTGGCCGGGATGCGGTGGCACGGGCAGGGGTGCCGGGAGCGGCGGCAGGAAGCGGGCGGCGAAGGCCTCCCGGGCCCCGACCGACGGAACGTCGGGGGCGGCGGGGCGCTCGCGGGCGGAGTGCTCGGCGTTGCGCCGGCCCAGCTCGTCCAGCAGCTCGCGCTCGCCCCGGCCCCGCATCAGCAGCAGGACGAACGGGTCGCTGTCGAGCAGCAGGGCCGTCTGGAAGCAGAGGGCGGCGACGTGTTTGCAGGGCCGCCCGTGGTCGGGGCAGGTGCAGCTCGGGTCGAGGTCGTCGGCGGCGGGCAGCAGCCGGACACCGGCCTCCTCGGCGGTGTGGGCCAGGGAGTGCGGCATCTCCTTGGCCAGCAGTGCGGACAGGTGGCCGGGGTGGGCGGCGACCGCGTCGAGCAGGGTCTCCCAGCCGGGGTCGGTGAAGGTGCGCAGCCGCAGCTCGGCGCGGTAGGGGCGGGCCCGGCTGCCGTGCACATAGGCGACGACGCGGCCGGGGGTGACGGTGATCGCGGCGACCTGGCCGTCGTCGGCGTAGTGACGGCCGCGGGCGAGGCGGGCCTCGTCCATCGACAGCGACTCCAGCGCGTCCACCCAGGCCCGGCCCCACCAACTGCCCGCGAAGGGCTCCCCCTCGGCGGAGGTGCGGGCGGGCACCGCCTCGAAGGTGCGCCGCAGATCGTCCGGGCCGGGCCGGGCGCGGGGGGCCGATCGCCGGGCGGCGGGGCCGGTGGTCGGGCGCGGGCTCATGCGGGCCTCCGCAGCGATACGAGGTCGGCCAGGTCACGGTCGCTGAGCTCGGTCAGGGCGCTCTCGCCGCTGCCGAGCACCGCGTCGGCCAGGACCCGCTTGGACTCCAGCAGCTCGGCGATCCGGTCCTCCACCGTGCCCTCCGCGATGATCCGGTGGACCTGCACGGGCTGGGTCTGGCCGATCCGGTACGCCCGGTCGGTGGCCTGCTCCTCCACGGCGGGGTTCCACCAGCGGTCGAAGTGGACGACGTGGGCGGCGCGGGTCAGATTCAGTCCGGTGCCGGCCGCCTTGAGGGAGAGCAGGAAGACGGGGACCTCGGCGGACTGGAAGCGGTCCACCATTCGCTCCCGCTCGGCCACCGGCGTACCGCCGTGGAGGAGCTGGGAGGGGATCGAACGGG
Source organism: Streptomyces sp. rh34 (assembly GCF_002551245.1). Classification (GTDB taxonomy): domain Bacteria; phylum Actinomycetota; class Actinomycetes; order Streptomycetales; family Streptomycetaceae; genus Streptomyces. The sequence goes on along the minus strand of NZ_NTGZ01000152.1, from coordinate 13,647 downwards.
AGGCGAGGTGCGCGGAGAGGAGCTTCGCCATCGTCACGTACTGGGTGAAGATCAGGACCGAGCCGTCCTCGGAGAGGATCGTGTCGAGCAGCTCGTCGAGCAGCGCGAGCTTGCCCGAGCGGCCCGTGAGCCGGGTGGGATCCTCCTTCAGATACTGGGCCGGGTGGTTGCAGATCTGCTTGAGCGAGGTCAGCAGCTTCATGACGAGACCCCGGCGGGCGATGCCCTCCGCCGCCTCGATCTGCGCCATCGTCTCGCGGACGGCCGCCTCGTAGAGCGTGGCCTGCTCACGGGTGAGGGAGACGGGGTGGTCGGTCTCCGTCTTGGGCGGCAGCTCGGGGGCGATGCCGGGATCGGACTTCTTGCGCCGCAGGAGGAAGGGCCGCACCAGCCGGGACAGCCGCTCCACCGCCTCCTCGTTGCCCAGGCCCGCGGCGGTGCCGGTGTTCTCCACGATCCGGGCGTGCCGGGCCCGGAACGCCTTGAGCGGGCCGAGCAGGCCGGGTGTGGTCCAGTCGAGGAGCGCCCAGAGCTCGGAGAGGTTGTTCTCGACGGGGGTGCCGGTGAGGGCGACCCGGGCCGGGGCGGGGATCGTGCGCAGCGCCTTGGCGGTGGAGGAGTGCGGATTCTTGACGTGCTGCGCCTCGTCGGCGACGACCAGGCCCCAGCTCTGCTCGGCGAGTTGGGGAGCGCTGGAGCGCATCGTCCCGTAGGTGGTGAGGACGAAGCCGCCGTCCGGGTCGCTCAGGGTGCGGTCCGTGCCGTGGAAGCGGCGCACGGGGACGCCGGGGGCGAAGCGGTTGATCTCGCGGTGCCAGTTGCCGAGGAGGGAGGCGGGGCAGACCACCAGGGTGGGCGAGGGGTGCGCCCGGTGCAGATGGAGGGCGATGAGGGTGATCGTCTTGCCGAGGCCCATGTCGTCGGCGAGGCAGCCGCCGAGCCCGAGCGAGGTCATCCGGTCCAGCCAGGCCAGGCCGCGCAGTTGATAGTCGCGCAGCGTCGCGTCGAGGCCGGGCGGAGGGGCGATCGTGGTGTCCTGGCTGAGGATCCGCGTGCGGAGGACGGCCAGCGCCCCGGCGGGGACGGCGTCCACCCGCTCGCCGTCCACCTCCGCGCTGCCGGTGAGGGCGACGGCGAGCGCGTCCACCGGGTCCAGGAGCCCCAGCTCCCGCTTGCGCGCCTTGCGTACGAGAGCGGGGTCGACGACCACCCACTGGTCGCGCAGCCGCACCACCGGGCGGTGGGCCTCGGCCAGGGTGTCCATCTCGGCCTCGGTCAGCCGCTCCTCCCCCAGCGACAGCTGCCAGTCGAAGGCGAAGAGGTGCTCGGCGTCGAAGAAGGACGTGCCGTCGGTGGCCGATCCGGGCGCGGGCCGCACGACGGCGGTCGCGGTGAGGGACCGCGCCAGCTCGCGCGGCCAGTGCACCTCGACCCCGGCGCCGGCCAGCCGGGATCCCGCGTCGCTCAGCAGCTCGTACAGCTCGTCCTCGGTGATGGCGAGCACATCGGGGACGGGCTGCCCCAGCAGCCGTTCCAGCGGGGCCCAGACGCGGGCGGCGCGGCGCAGCGCCAGCACCGCGTCGACCCGGGCACGCGGCCCGAACGGCTCGCCCGCCCCGCCGTTCCACAGAGCGGCCGCGTCCACCACGTAGGTCGGGTCGGCGAGGCTGTGGACCTGGACGACGGCAGCGGCGGCGTGCCGGACCGCCGGGTCGTCCGGATGCTCCGGCGGCGTGGATCCGTCGGCGGTCTCCGCCGCCTCCCCGGCGGCCGTGACCGCGTAGGTGTCGGCGGTGTCGAACAGTTCGTACGCGGAGAGGTCCAGGCGCAGCGAGACCCGCACGCCCGCGTCCAGGCCCGAGGCGACCTCCACGGCCCAGGCCGCGGCGTGGGGCAGATGCTGGGGCTCGTGCGCGGCGAACGGCGCGCCCATCGCGAACGCGGCGGCGGGCGTGCGTGGCAGCGTGTCGGCGACGGCGTCCAGGAACGCACCGATCAGGGCCTCGGGGTCGGGGAGCCGGGGCGGCCCGGAACCGGGAACCGGCGTCGCGTGCCCCTCGGGCGGCAGGGCGGCGGCGACCGCCCGCAGATGCGCGACGTCCTCGGCGTCCCTCGGGCCCGCCCGCCAGGCGTCGTGACCGTCCGCCGTGAGTCCGGGGAGGAGCCGGCCGCGGGCGACGAGCCGAAGGGCGTGCAGAGCGGCCGCGCCCCAGCAGCGCGTGGCGGGGTGGGCGGATCCCTGGTGACGTGCCCGGACGAGCAGGGGCAGCGCGTCGGCCACGGACAGCAGCGCCACGGGCGTCACCACAGCGCGGACGCTCCCGGGGCCCGCCGCCGGGTCCGGCCGGACCACCGTGAGCCGGGCTGCGGTGTACGGAACGGAGTCGGGGTGGTTGGGGGTCTCCACGTACGCGAAGGACGTCCCGCTCCCTCCCTGCGCGCCGTCGTCGAGCCACGGACCGGCGTCCGCGAGCGGGTCCCAGAAGGCGACGCGACCATCCCTGGGCACCGGGCCGGGCAGGAAGACCGCCGCGCAGCGCAGCAGTCGGGCGGCGTCGGCGGTCCGGGGCGTGGCCTCGGTGTCCCGCTGCGCGCCCTCTCGGGCCCGTGCGGTCATGTCCCCCACCCCCTCCCACCTGATCCACGGTCTGCGCCGGCACGGAATGTGCTGACTCCGCGAGTCTAGGCGGGCGGTCTGACACCGCTGACGCCCGCCGCATCACTCCAGGTCAGCGGCGTTGGAATTGGGTGGGCGGGCGTCCTGCTCCGCGCGCGGGCCGACACGCTCAGTGATGGGCGAACGGCTGCTCCGACGGGGACGGTGCCGCCGGGGGCGGTGCCGCCGGGGGCGGTGCCGCCGGGGGCGGCGGTGCGGCCGGTTCTTCGGAGGTCCGCGTTTCGGGAAGCCGCGCCTCCGCCTCCGGAAGCGGTGATCCGTTCTCCACGGATGACGGCAGCTGCGCGGCGCCGCCGTTCACCGACGGCTGCCGCCCCGTCCGGCCCGCGTCCGTCTCCTCCACCGCCGGCTGCTGCGCGCGCTCCAGGAACCGGAGCAGCTCCACCGGGAAGGGCAGCACCAGCGTGGAGTTCTTCTCCGCCGCGACGGCGACCACGGTCTGCAGCAGCCTCAGCTGGAGCGCCGCGGGCTGGGCGGACATCTCGCCCGCCGCCTGTGCCAGCTTCTTCGAGGCCTGGAGCTCCGCGTCGGCGTTGATCACCCTGGCGCGCCGCTCCCGGTCGGCCTCGGCCTGGCGGGCCATGGACCGCTTCATGGTCTCCGGCAGGGAGACGTCCTTGATCTCGACCCGGTCGATCTGCACGCCCCAGCTGACCGCCGGGCTGTCGATCATGACCTCCAGCCCCTGGTTGAGCTTCTCGCGGTTGGACAGCAGATCGTCCAGGTCGCTCTTGCCGATGATCGACCGGAGCGAGGTCTGGGCCATCTGCGAGACGGCGAACCGGTAGTCCTCCACCGCGATGACGGCGTTCGTCGGGTCGACCACCTTGAAGTAGATGACCGCGTCCACGCGGACGGTGACGTTGTCCCGGGTGATGCCGTCCTGGGCGGGCACCGGCATGGTGACGATCTGCATGTTGACCTTGTGCAGCCGGTCGACCACCGGCACGACCAGCGTGAAGCCCGGCAGCCGCACGTCCTTCCGCAGCCTGCCGAGCCGCAGCACAACACCGCGCTCGTACTGCCGGATCACCCGCGCCGCCGAGGCCACGTACAGCACCCCTGCGCCGACCACCGCCACCAGGGCGATCACCAGTTCCTGAACCATGACGGCCCCCTGGGAGGAAGGGGAGCGGACACCTGTGTGACCGCGGAACACTCTTTACGGCATAGCGCCTTTTATTCATTATTGCCCCATTTGGTGGTAAGGCGAACCTCCGTCGCACCGCGGCTCGCCCGGTCAGCCGCGCACCGGATGCCGGGCCGCCCCCGGGCGGGCAGGGTGGCCAGCGCCAGCACGTCGTTCCGACGTACCGAATCGCCGGACGAGCGCCGGACGAGCAGACGAGGACCCGCCCATGTCCGTGACCGCCACCGTTCCCCGCCGCCGACGCCGCCTCGGGATCGCCGCCGGGGCCTCGCTCCTCGCCCTCGCCGTCTCGGGCTGCTCCGGGCTCGGCCGCACCGCGGTGGGCCCGGTGACGTACACGACGGAGCGCGAAGCGGTGCTGCAGGTGAACAGCCCGCCCGTACGCGGCTGCCATCGGATCGCCCCGGCGGGAGCCCACGAGGTGGAGAACGGGACGCTGGTCGACGTCATCCTGTACCGCACACGTGACTGCACGGGCGGCAAGACGACGTACGTGCCGACCAGGTTCAGCGATGTGACGGCGCCGGGCAGCGGGCCGTGGCGCAGTTACCGCTTCGTGCACTGACACCGCTTCGCGCACTGAGCGACAGGGGCGGGCACGGCGGGCGCCGGCCGGCCGCGGCCGGTCAGACCACGGGTCGGGCCAGCAGCCAGGTGCCGTCGTCGGTGAGGGTGCGGTCCAGCGTGAGTCCGGCCGTCGCCAGATGCCGGGTGAGGTCCTCGTCGGACAGCTCCCGCGACAGGAAGGTCTGCGTCCACCGCGCGTCGTCGAAGTGATACTCCGCGCGCACCGAGCGCACTCCGTCGCCCACCGGATCCGCGGAGACGATCCGGATCAGACCGCCGGACGGGTCGGTCCGCTCCCACGGCAGCTCCGAGCGGTGCGCCGCCCCTTCGCGCTGGACGAGGACGATCCCGTCGTCCCGCACATGGTCGCGGCAGACGCGCAGCATCCCGTCGCGCACCCGGTGCTCGCCCGCGTGGACCAGGAAGGAACCGAGCAGCACCACGTCGAACCGCTCGCCGCCCAGGTCCAGGGACTCGATGGAGCTCCGCACCCCGCGCGCCCCGACGATCTGTTCCAGCATCTCCGGTGACTCGTCCACCGCCGTCACCCTGAATCCGCGCCGCACCAGCGGATGGGTCACCCGGCCCGCCCCACAGCCCAGTTCGAGAATGCTCGCCCCGGCGGGGGCCACGCCCGCGATCACGTCCGGCTCCTCGCCGACGGACAGCCTGCGATACAGCTCGACCGCGCACCCGTCCGGCGTGATGGCTCCGGGACCGGTCCCCTCGTACCCTTCGCGTACCAGTGATTCGCTCATGAAGGACGAACGAGCCGTCGCCGAGCACGGTTCCCCGATCGTCACACCGGGTCAGCGCCAGAGCCCGCAGCGTAGCGACCCTCCCTGTGCGCCGTGCCCGGTTCCGTTCGCCGCCGGACGGGTTCATGCTGGTTAAGTGAGGTGATCACCATGCGTACCGGCAGTGAACCCGCGACCGCCCGCAGTCCGCTGCGGATGCGGCTCTGGCTGAGCCTGTGGGGCATGCTCTGGGCCCTTTTCGGCCTGGTGGCGTTCTCCCTGACCGGACGGCCGGGCTGGGCGGCGGCCTGCGCGGTGGTGCTGCTGCTCGCGATCCTGGACCTCTGCGTGATCAGGTACCGCATGCGCCAGGGCCCGCACTACCAGCCGGGCCGTGACATCCCGCCGTACGAGCCGGACCGCGGCGACGGCCGCCCACGCCGACCGGGGCCCGGCATGGACGGCGGTCGGCGGAGCGGAAAGGGGGCGGGCCCTTCTTCCGGACGCCCCTAGGTTCCGTCGTCGGCCCGGTCCGTCAGGCCCGCTCGTCGAACTTCGCGGCCCGGAGGTACTCCGGCTTCGGGTCGAGCGCCGCCGCCAGGCGGAAGTGCCGGGTCGCCTGCTCGGGGCGGCCGGCCCGCTCGAAGGTGCGGGCCAGGGCGAAGTGGGCGAACGCGTTGTCCGGCTCGCGCTCCAGCACCAGCTCGAATTCCAGCTCGGCGGGGCGCAGCTGGGCGGCGGCGAAGAAGGCGCGGGCCCGGAGCAGCCGGGCGGCGGTGTTCTCGGGATGCGCGGCGATCACCGAGTCGAGGAGCTTGACGGCACCCCGGGGGTCCCGGGCTCCGAGCAGTTGCTCGGCCGCACGGAAGTCGATGACATGGGTCTCCGGATTCCTTTCGGGCACGGTCGCGTCCTTCCCTTCCCTCGCCGGTTTCCAACGTCCGCCGAGGAGCCGGTATTCCGGTACGTCCGCCGAGGAGCCGGTATTCCGGTGCGTCCGCCGAGGAGCCGGTATTCCCGTACGTCCGGCCGGGAGCCGGTATTCCCGCACGTCCGGCCGGGGCGTCCCCGTACGCGGACTCAGCGGGCGGCGGCCCTGCGGACCAACTCCTCCCAGACCGCGCGGACCTGGGGTTCCAGCGCCTCCAGCGGCCCGTCGTTGTCCACGATCAGGTCGGCGACTGCCCGGCGCTGGTCGCGGGTGGCCTGTGCGGCCATCCTGGCACGGGCGTCGGACTCCGTCATTCCGCGCAGGGTGACGAGCCGTTCGAGCTGGGTACCGGCGGCGGCGTCGACGACCACGACCAGGTCGTAGAGGGGCGCGAGCCCGTTCTCCGTGAGGAGGGGGACGTCGTGGACGACGACGGCGTCCTCGGGGGCCGCCCGTTCCAGTTCGGCCGCGCGGGCGCCGACCAGCGGGTGGACGATCGCGTTGAGCGCGGCCAGACGCCCGGCGTCGGCGAAGACGAGCGCGCCGAGCGCCGGGCGGTCCAGAGCGCCTTCGGCGGTCAGGACGCCCGGCCCGAACTCCTCGACGACGGCCGCGAGTCCGGGAGTCCCGGGCTCGACGACCTCACGGGCGATCCGGTCGGAGTCGATCAGGACGGCGCCGTACTGCACGAGCAACCGTGACACTTCGCTCTTGCCGGCGCCGATGCCACCGGTCAGGCCCACTTTCAGCATGGGCCGCAGCCTACGGGCCGGGCGAGGGTGCTCAGCCCTCGCCCTCCCGCTCGGCGAGGAAGCGCTCGAACTCGCGGCCGATCTCGTCGGCGGACGGCAGGTCGACCGGCTCGGCGACGAGGTTGCCGCGCGTCTCGGAGCCGGCGACGGCGTCGTACTGGTGCTCCAGGCCCTCGACGAGGGAGACCAGCTCCTCGTCGCCCTGGCCGATCTGCCGGTCGATCTCGGTCTGGGTGCGGTGGGCCTCGGTGCGCAGGGAGTGCGCGAGCGCGGGCAGCACGAGACCGGTCGCGGCGGTGATCGCCTCCAGCGCGGTCAGCGCCGCGTCCGGGTAGGAGGACCTGGCGACGTAGTGCGGGACGTGGGTGGCGACCCCGAGGACGTCGTGGCCGGACTCCATCAGCCGGTACTCGACGAGGGCCTCGGCCGAACCGGGCACCTGGGCCTCGTCGAAGGGGCTGCGGTGGCCGGGCATCAGGTCGGTGCGGTTGCCGTGCGGGGTGAGGCCGACGGGGCGGGTGTGCGGGACGCCCATCGGGATGCCGTGGAAGTTGACCGCGAGCCGGACGCCGAGGCGCTCGACGATCTGCTCGACGGCGGCGGCGAACCGCTCCCACTCCACGTCCGGCTCCGGTCCCGACAGCAGCAGGAAGGTCGCTCCGGTGGCGTCCTGGACCACCCGCACCTCCAGGGTGGGGGCCTCGAAGGACGTCCAGCGGTCGCGCCGGAAGGTGAGCAGGGGGCGCCGTGCGCGGTAGTCGACGAGCCGGTCGTGGTCGAAGCGCGCGACGACCTGGTGCGGCAGCGTTTCGAGCAGGCCGTCGACGATCTGCTCGCCGGTCTCGCCCGCGTCGATGTAGCCGTCGAAGTGGTAGAGCATGACCAGGCCGGCCGACTCCTGCGCCAGCGCCATGTCGACGACGGCCAGGCCCTTCGGCTCCCATTCGTACAAACTCTGCGGATCAGGCACGGTTACCGCTCCTCCTCGTGTTCCTAGGGAAGAACGCGAACGGCGGCACGCACATTCCCCGCGCCCGGGTCTTTCCCGGCGAGGACGGGTCACGGAGCGTCAGCCGCCCGTGCCGCACGAGCGGTTCGGCCCCGGCCGGCGCCGCCCGCCGATCCTGGTCCAGACCTTGACGCGCCCTGCCGCCGTCCCTACCGTCACTGGGCAACAAGTTCAGACACACGTCTCATGTTCATGTAGGAGAACCGCATGAGACATCCGAGCTCCTCCGACGGGAAGGCACCCCCCATGCGCACCCGCTCCCCCCTCACCGTCCTGCTCGCCGCCGCCCTGGCCGCCGGCGGTCTCACCCTCGCCGGCGCCGGGACCGCGAACGCCGCGGTCATCGACGTCAGCACCGCGGCCCAGCTCAAGTCGGCGCTCACCACCGTCTCCCCCGGTGACACGATCCGGCTCGCCGACGGCACGTACACCGGGAACTTCAAGGCCGCCCGGCCCGGCACCTCCGGGGCGCGGATCACTCTCACCGGCTCCAGCAGGGCGGTCCTGACCGCGGGCGGCGGCTACGGGCTGCACCTGAACGGCGCCTCGTACTGGACCGTCCGGGGCGTCACGGTCAAGGGTGGCCAGAAGGGCATCATGACCGACGCGGCCAACGGTGTCGTGATCGACTCGGTGACCGTGCACGACCTCGACATGGAAGGCGTCCACTTCCGTAGCTCCAGCAAGGACGGCGTTCTGAAGAACTCCCGGATCTACGACACCGGGCAGAACGGACGCGGCATGGGCGAGGGCGTGTACGTCGGTTCGGCCGGCGGCCTCTCCGACCGCAGCGACAACGCGCAGATCCTGAACAACACCATCGGCCCCGGTGTCGGCGGCGAGAGCATCGACATCAAGGAGGGGACGACCGGCGCGAGGATCATCGGCAACACCTTCGACGGCGACGGGCTGACCGGCGCCAACTACGACGATTCCTGGGTCGACGTGAAGGGCAACAACGTCCTGGTCGAGGGCAACAGGGGCTCGCGCACCACCAACAACGGCTACGAGACCCACACCCAGCAGAGCGGCTGGGGCTGCGGCACCGTCTTCCGTGACAACGCCTCGAACCTCTCCGGGGCCACCGGCGACAAGCGGCTCGCCATCAACGTCACCAACCACGGCTCCGGTTGCCGCACCACCGTGTACGCGAGCAACACCGTCACCGGCGGCAAGGGGCTGACCAACATCGCCGTCACCCCGTAGCCGCCCGCCCCCTGAACGCTCCGACCGGTGAACGCGAGTGAGGCCCGCCCCCCGAAGGGGACGGGCCTCACTTACCGCTTCTCAGCTACCGCAGCCGATGAGCCGCCGGGGTCAGAGCGTCAGCTCTGGCCGCCCGCGAGCTTCTCGCGCAGCGCGGCAAGGGCCTCGTCCGACGCCAGGGCGCCGGAGTTGTCCGCCGACTCCGAGGAGTAGGAGCCGCCGCCCCCGCCACCGCTGCCACCGGAGGCGGCCGGAGCAGCGCCGGCCGGGGCAGCAGCGCCCTCGGCCGCAGCAGCCTCGTCGGCCTCGCGGGACTTGATGACCTGGGCCTGGTGCTGCTCGAAGCGCGTCTGCGCCTCGGCGTACTGGGTCTCCCAGACCTCGCGCTGCGCCTCGAAGCCCTCGAGCCAGTCGTTGGTCTCGGGGTCGAAGCCCTCGGGGTAGATGTAGTTGCCCTGGTCGTCGTACGACGCGGCCATGCCGTACAGCGTCGGGTCGAACTCGACCGAGGCCGGGTCGCCACCGAAGGACTCGTTGGCCTGCTTCAGCGAGAGGCTGATGCGACGACGCTCGAGGTCGATGTCGATGACCTTGACGAAGATCTCGTCGTTGACCTGGACGACCTGCTCCGGGATCTCCACGTGGCGCTCGGCCAGCTCGGAGATGTGGACCAGACCCTCGATGCCCTCGTCGACGCGGACGAACGCACCGAAGGGAACGAGCTTGGTGACCTTACCCGGGACGACCTGACCGATCTGGTGCGTCCGGGCGAACTGCTGCCACGGGTCTTCCTGCGTCGCCTTGAGCGACAGGGAGACGCGCTCGCGGTCCATGTCGACGTCGAGGACCTCGACGGTGACTTCCTGGCCGACCTCGACAACCTCGGAGGGGTGGTCGATGTGCTTCCAGGACAGCTCGGAGACGTGCACGAGACCGTCGACGCCACCCAGGTCCACGAAGGCACCGAAGTTGACGATCGAGGAGACGACGCCGGAGCGGACCTGACCCTTCTGCAGGGTGGTGAGGAACGTCTGGCGAACCTCGGACTGGGTCTGCTCGAGCCAGGCACGGCGGGACAGGACCACGTTGTTGCGGTTCTTGTCCAGCTCGATGATCTTGGCCTCGAGCTCCTTGCCCACGTAGGGCTGGAGGTCGCGGACGCGACGCATCTCGACGAGCGACGCCGGCAGGAAGCCACGGAGGCCGATGTCGAGGATGAGACCACCCTTGACGACCTCGATGACGGTACCGGTGACGATGCCGTCCTCTTCCTTGATCTTCTCGATGGTGCCCCAAGCACGCTCGTACTGAGCGCGCTTCTTCGAGAGAATCAGGCGGCCTTCCTTGTCCTCCTTCTGGAGAACCAGGGCCTCGATCTCGTCGCCGACCTTGACGACCTCGTTCGGGTCGACGTCGTGCTTGATCGAGAGCTCGCGGCTCGGGATGACACCTTCGGTCTTGTAACCGATGTCGAGGAGAACTTCGTCCCGGTCAACCTTGACGATGACGCCGTCAACGATGTCGCCGTCGTTGAAGTACTTGATCGTCTCGTCGATCGCCGCGAGGAACGCGTCCGCGTCGCCGATGTCGTTGACCGCAACCTGCGGAGTGGTGGCGGTGGTCTCGGTGCTGCTCGTCATGTGGGAAAGGGCTCCGGTACGGACAGAGAGTCGTAGGTACTGCTACGCCGAAAGCCCGTATCGCCTCTGCAGAAGCCGGACAGCCGGGAAAGCGCGCAATCCGTTTCCGGAGAGACGCCTCGACAACCGAGGGGACATGCAACAGACGCGAGCGCGGCCTGCTAGGTCTGAGGCGCGCAGGCTCGCAGCGCAACTTGTAGCATACGGGGGCAGCCGGACAGGGTCAATGCGCGAAGGCGCACACCTGGGGCACATCGCCCCAATTCCGGCACAACTCGTGTTCACCGAGGCCACATCGGCCCGAGAACACTACGGCACGGCGCCGCGGACGCGCGTCCGTACCCCCGGGGTGCGCCCCCTGGTACGTACCGCGCGCGGCGGGTGAAGGCAAACTACAACGACGGGCACGATGAGCCAAGAGATCCACGGGGCCTCCTCCGCAGAACCAGCGGGACCCCCTGAGCCGGAAGCCACGCGCCGCGCGGCGGACGAGGCGGAGAGCAGCCGGGCCAGCCGTGGCTGGTGGGACCGGAACGCCGACGAGTACCAGAGCGACCACGGCGGCTTCCTGGGGGACGACCGCTTCGTCTGGGGTCCGGAAGGGCTGGACGAGGCGGACGCCGCCCTGCTGGGACCCGCCGCCTCCCTCAAGGGCCTCGACGTCCTGGAGATCGGCGCCGGGGCCGCCCAGTGCTCGCGCTGGCTGGCCGGCCGGGGCGCCCGCCCGGTCGCGCTCGACCTCTCCCACCGCCAGCTCCAGCACGCCCTGCGGATCGGCGAGGACGTCCCGCTGGTCGAGGCGGACGCGGGCCGGCTCCCGTTCCGGGACGGGTCCTTCGACCTGGCCTGCTCCGCGTACGGGGCGGTGCCGTTCGTCGCCGACCCCGTGCGGGTCTTCCGCGAGGTCCACCGGGTGCTGCGGCCCGGCGGGCGCTGGGTGTTCTCCGTGACGCACCCGATCCGCTGGGCGTTCCCGGACGAGCCCGGGCCCGAGGGGCTGTCCGTCGCCGCCTCCTACTTCGACCGCGTCCCCTACGTGGAGCAGGACGAGGACGGCGACGCCGTCTATGTGGAACACCACCGCACGCTGGGTGACCGGGTCCGGGACGTGGTGGCGGGCGGTTTCCGGCTGGTCGACCTGGTCGAACCGGAATGGCCCGCGTGGAACGACCAGGAGTGGGGCGGCTGGTCCCCGCTGCGCGGCAACCTGATCCCGGGCACGGCGATCTTCGTCTGCGAGCGGGGCTGAGCCGCTGACCGGCCGGGGCGCGCGGAACTCCTGGGGACGCTCCCGTACGACACTGGGGGCGTGATCCGTACCGAAGCCCTGGACCGACTGCCCGTCCGCACCGCCGTGCCCGCCCTGCGGCGCGCGCTCGACGACCGGGGCGTCGCCGTCCTGTGCGCCCCGCCCGGCACCGGCAAGACGACACTCGTCCCGCTGGTGCTGGCCGGGCTGACCGGTGAGGGTCCGGTGCGCCGGGTCGTGGTCGCCGAGCCGCGCCGGATCGCCGCGCGGGCTGCGGCGCGGCGGATGGCGTGGCTGCTGGGCGAGCAGCCGGGCGGCCGGATCGGCTTCACGGTGCGCGGCGAGCGCGTGGTGGGACGGGACACGGTGGTGGAGGTCGTGACCACCGGAGTGCTGCTCCAGCGGCTCCAGCGGGACCAGGAGCTGGCCGGGGTGGACACGGTGATCATCGACGAGTGCCACGAGCGGCACCTGGACGCCGACACGGTCGCCGCGTTCCTCCTGGACGTACGGGAGGCGATCCGGCCCGATCTGCGGCTGGTGGCGGCGTCCGCGACGACGGACGCGGAGGGCTGGGCGCGGCTGCTCGGCGACGCCCCGGTGATCGAGGCGCAGGGGGTCTCGCATCCGGTGGAGGTGGTCTGGGCGCCGCCCGCCCGTCCGGTGAAGCCGCCGCACGGGATGAGGGTGGACCCCGCGCTGCTGACCCATGTGGCGGCGACCGTGCGACGGGCGCTCGGTGAACGGGAGGGGGACGTGCTCTGCTTCCTGCCCGGCGTCGGGGAGATCGGCCGGGTGGCCGGGCAGCTCGCGGGCGTGGACGCGGAGCTCCTCCAGGTGCACGGGCGGGCTCCGGCGGCCGTGCAGGACGCGGTGCTGGCCGGCTCCACCGAGGGGCGGCGGGTGGTCCTGGCGACCTCGGTGGCGGAGTCGTCGCTGACGGTGCCGGGGGTGCGGGTCGTCGTCGACTCGGGTCTCGCGCGGGAACCCCGTACCGACCACGCCCGGGGGCTGAGCGCCCTGACCACCGTACGGGCCTCGCGGGCGGCCGGGCGGCAGCGTGCCGGGCGTGCGGGGCGGGAGGCCCCGGGGGCGGTGTACCGGTGCTGGGACCAGGCCGAGGACGGGCGGCTCGCGCGCTTTCCCGCCCCGGAGATCAAGGTCGCCGACCTCGCCGCGTTCGCGCTCCAGGCGGCGTGCTGGGGCGATCCGGGCGCCTCCTCGCTCGCGCTGCTGGACCCGCCGCCCGCCGGGGCGATGGGCGCCGCCCGGGAGGTGCTGGACGCGATCGGCGCGGTGGACGGCGGGGGCCGGGTCACCGAGCGCGGCGTACGGATGTCCCGGCTGGGGCTGCATCCCCGGCTGGCGCGGGCCCTGCTGGACGGCGCGCGGGAGGTCGGGGCGCGGCGGGCCGCGGAGGTGGTGGCGCTGCTGAGCGAGGAGCCGCCGAGGGAGTACGGGGATGATCTCGCGGCGGCGCTGCGGGCCGCCCGCCGGGGCCAGGACGGGTACGCGGCGCGCTGGAAGCAGGAGGTGCGGCGGCTGTCGTCGTCGCTGGGGAGCGGCCCGTCGGGCGGGAAGGACGGCGGCCGCTCCGACGACGCGGTCGTCGGCCTCGTCGCCGCGCTGGCGTTTCCGGAGCGGGTGGCGCGGGCCCGGGGCGACGGGGCCTTCCTGATGGCGTCGGGCACGGGCGCGGAGCTGCGGCTGTCTCTTATACACATCTCTG
>NZ_NTGZ01000151.1 GCF_002551245.1 Streptomyces sp. rh34 | reverse complement strand
GCCCCGACCCCGAGGGCGGCGCGGCCCTGGGCGTCGGAGGCGGCGCTCTCCCCGGCGGCCCGGACGCCCCGGGCCGCGGGGAGGGCCGGGCCGGAGAGCTGGTGCAGGGCCTCGACGAGCCGGGTGAGACGGTTCGCGTAGGCGTGTTCGCGGGCGAGGATGCCGGAGAGCCAGGCCAGTTCGGCGCGGAGCTGATCGGCCCAGAGCGGGTCGAGGGCGGCACGGAAGGTGTGCAGGGAGCCGCTGATCCGGCGGGCCGAGCGGCGCAGTGCGCGGGTGGCGGCCGCGGCGTCGTGGCCGCCGGAGTCCGCGGGGGCGCTGTGCTCGTGGTGCAGGCGCAGGCTGCGCAGGAACTCGGCGGCCTGTCCCCGGAGGTAGGGCGCGAGGACCGCCTCCGTGGTCAGGTCCCCGGCGGGGCGGGATCCGGCGGCGGAGTCCGGGGGGCGAGCTCCGCCGGTGGCGTCGGCGAGGCGCCGCGTCCCGGGCGAGGCGGCCTCGGGGAGGCGTCGCGTCCCCGGTTCCGTGGCCTCGGCGGGCGGCGCGTCCGGAGTGGTGCCGGGGGCCGCGTCCGGCGTCGGCCGGGTCGTCGTCTGCTGGTCAGGGCGTCGCACGCCTGCGCCTCCGGGCGTCGATGAGCATTTCCTGGACGTGCCGCAGCGGCTGGCCGTCCGCGTCCGTGGCGTGCCGGGTCCAGTTCCCGTCGGGGCCCAGGTGCCAGGAGGCGGTGGTGTCGGCCATACCGGTCTCCAGGAGTCGGCTGAGTGCGGCGCGGTGGGCGGGGTCGGTGACCCGGACCAGGGCTTCGATCCGGCGGTCGAGGTTGCGGTGCATCATGTCGGCGCTGCCGAACCACACCTCGGGCTCTCCGCCGTTGCCGAAGGAGAAGACCCGGGAGTGTTCGAGGAAGCGGCCGAGTATGGAGCGGACCCGGATGTTCTCGGAGAGCCCGGCGACGCCGGGGCGGATCGCGCAGATCCCGCGCACCCAGATGTCGACGGGCACGCCTGCCTGGGCCGCCCGGTAACAGGCGTCGATGATCGCTTCGTCGACCATCGAGTTGACCTTGATCCGCACGTAGGCGGGGCGGCCGGCGCGGTGGTGGGCGATCTCCTTGTTGATCCGGGCGATCAGCCCGTCGCGCAGGGACTTCGGGGCGACCAGGAGACGGCGGTAGGTCTCGCGGCGGGAGTATCCGGAGAGCCGGTTGAACAGGTCGGAGAGGTCCGCCCCGACCTGCGGGTCCGCCGTGAGCAGCCCGAGGTCCTCGTACAGCCGGGCCGTCTTGGGGTGGTAGTTGCCGGTGCCGACGTGGGAGTAGCGGCGCAGCGTGTCGCCCTCCTGGCGGACGACCAGCGAGAGCTTGCAGTGGGTCTTCAGCCCGACGAGTCCGTACACGACATGGCAGCCGGACTCCTCCAGCTTGCGGGCCCACTTGATGTTGGCCTGCTCGTCGAACCGGGCCTTGATCTCGACGAGGACGAGGACCTGCTTGCCGGACTCGGCGGCGTCGATGAGGGCGTCCACTATCGGCGAGTCGCCGGAGGTGCGGTACAGCGTCTGCTTGATGGCCAGGACGTCCGGGTCGCCCGCCGCCTGTTCCAGGAACGCCTGGACGGAGGTGGAGAACGAGTCGTACGGGTGGTGGAGCAGCACGTCGCGTTCGCGCAGGGCGGCGAAGATGTCGGGCGCGGAGGCGGACTCCACCTCGGCCAGGTCCCGGTGGGTGCCCGCGATGAACTTGGGGAACTTCAGCTCCGGCCGGTCCAGCGAGGCGATGGCGAAGAGCCCGGTCAGGTCGAGGGGGCCGGGCAGCGGGTAGACCTCCGCGTCGGACACCTTCAGCTCGCGGACCAGCAGGTCCAGGACGTACGGGTCGATGGACTCCTCGACCTCCAGGCGCACCGGCGGGCCGAACCGGCGGCGCATGAGCTCCTTCTCCAGGGCCTGGAGGAGGTTCTCCGTGTCGTCCTCCTCGACCTCCAGGTCCTCGTTCCTGGTGACCCGGAACATGTGGTGCGCCAGCACCTCCATGCCCGGGAACAGCTCCTCCAGGTGCGCCGCGATGACGTCCTCGATGGGCACGTACCGCTGGGGCGAGGCCTCCAGGAAGCGGGTCAGCAGCGGCGGGACCTTGACCCGGGCGAAGTGGCGGTGGCCGCTGACCGGGTTGCGGACGACGACGGCGAGGTTGAGGGAGAGCCCGGAGATGTACGGGAAGGGGTGCGCGGGGTCGACGGCCAGCGGGGTCAGGACCGGGAAGACGCGCTGCCGGAAGAAGGTGAACAGGCGGGCCTGCTCCTTCTCGGTCAGGTCCGGCCAGCGGATCAGCTGGATGCCCTCGTCGGACAGGTCCGGGGCGATGTCCTGCTGGTAGCAGGCGGCGTGCCGGGCCATGAGTTCGCGCGAACGGGTCCAGATGAGGTCCAGGACCTCGCGGGGCTGGAGGCCGGAGGCGGAGCGGGTGGCGACGCCGGTGGCGATGCGGCGCTTGAGGCCGGCCACCCGGACCATGAAGAACTCGTCCAGGTTCGACGCGAAGATGGCGAGGAAGTTGGCCCGCTCCAGGATGGGCGTGGCCGGGTCCTCGGCCAGTTCCAGGACCCGCTCGTTGAACGCGAGCCAGCTGCGTTCGCGGTCCAGGAAGCGGCCCTGGGGCAGCTCGTCGCCGTCCCGGTCGGGCTCGTAGGCGTCCGCGTCGGAGTCGAGGTCGGGATCCAGATCGGCGGCGGTGGAGAAGCCGACCCCGTTGGGCGCAGGGGTGGCGTGCGGCCGGTGCGCGGCGAGTGAGCCGACGGACGGCTGGGCGGCGGGCTGGACCGGGACCTCGGAGCTGGGCTGCTGGCTCATGGACCTATTGTTCCGCGCGGAGCGCCCCTCAGGCGCGTCGGAGCCCGGAAAGATCGCGGAAGGCCCGGGAAACCCCGGGTCACGGCCGGGGGAGCCGTGAGTGGCGTTTCCCCGGGCTCTCCCGTTGCGGCGGGGGGCGGGCACAGCTGGCTGCATCCCGTGAGGGTCGCAAGGACGTCTGAATGGCCGGTAACGGGGACATGACGTACAGGAAGCGGTGTGCCTGCGGGTGGGCCTCGTTGTCACTGTACGTGTTCGCCGCGGCGGGTTGCCGCTCGGGGGCGGGCGTACGTGCTCGCCGTCCGGGCCCACCCCTCGCGGGGCCCGGACGGCGAGGCGGGTGCGGTCAGCCGTGGAGGCGGCGCAGGGTCCGGAAGGCGAGGAACACGGTGAGGGCGGCGAGGGCGAGCAGGATGCCGGTCTCGACGAGCTGGAGGGGCCAGAAGTGGGAGGCGGGGTGGTAGTCGTAGTAGCGCTCCGAGGAGCCGTGGGCGGCCAGGCATTCCACGACGTCGCCCGCGGGCTCCTGGCAGACCTCTGCCGGGAGCCGCTCGCCCGTGTGCGTCACATAGCCCTGCGCCCCCGGCCAGGAGTCCGCGGGGAAGCCGTATCCGCTCCGTATCGCGACGACGTCGGTCCGGATCGGCCAGAGGCCGACGCGCAGGGTGTCGAAGGCCACGAGCAGCAGGCCGCTCGCGACGACGGTCGTGGCCATCGCCGCCACCGTGCGCCGCACCAGGAGCCCTGCCAGGGTGCCGATGGCGAGGCCGAGGAGCGCGTGGGCGACGGGGACCGTGCCGAGCGCCCCGTACACGATCTCCTCGTACCAGGCGCGCGCGTAGAAGGAGTCGTCGTTCCGGGACCAGAACCACGCGAAGACCGCCGCCAGCGCGGAGGTGACGGCCACGGTGAGCACGGCGGGGGCGAGGAGCTTGGCGGCGAGCCAGCGGGCGGGCGAAACCGATTGCGACCAGCTGAGCCGGAAGGTGCCGCTCTCCAGTTCGCGGGCGATGACCGGGCCGGCCATGAACGCGCCGACGAGGACGGGCAGAACCATCAACAGCAGTCCCGCCTGGTTCTGGGTGTCGTTCAGCAGCATCTGGCCGTCGAGGAAGTCGCGGACCGCGGTGCCGCAACCGGGCACGGTGTGCTCGACGGAACAGCCCGAGGCGGCGAAGTCGGCGGAGGACCGGTCGGACCACAGCGAGAGGCCGACCATGCAGAGGATGACGAGAACCGCCGCCGCTCCCACGACCTGGAGCGGCCGCCGGTGCACCCGCAGTACCACCCGCACGGCCCCCCGCAGGGTGGCGCGGGCAGGGGCGGCCGTGGCCGCGTCGGGCTTCGGGGGTGTCAGCGTGCTCACGCGGACGCCACCTCCTCACGGGCCCCGCCGGACACGGCGCTCGCGCTCGGCGTGAGCAGCGGCGGGGCGTCCGGGGAGCGGAGGTGGGCGAGCAGGAGTTCCTCCAGGGACGGTTCCGTGACGGCCCAGGCGGTGGTGTCCACGGGGCCCTCCTTCCTGACGAGCGCGGTGAGCTGACGTCCCGTCGTGCGGGATTCGACGACGGTGTGCGGGGCCAGGTCGCGGGCCCGGCCGGTGAGCAGGGCGTGCGCGCCGACGATGTCGTCGCTCTCGCCGCCGAGCCGGACGCGCCCACCGTCGACGAACAGGAGGTAGTCGCAGGCGCCCTCCAGTTCGGTGAGGATGTGCGAGGACATCACGATGCTGGTGCCGTGCTCGGCGGTCTCCGCCATCAGGACGCCCATCAGCTCGTGCCGGGCGAGGGGGTCGAGGTCGGCCATCGGCTCGTCCAGCAGCATCAGTTCGGGCCGCTTGCCGAGTGCGAGCGCCAGCGCGAGGCGGGTGCGCTGCCCGCCGGAGAGGGTGCGGACACGGGCCTTGCGCGGCAGCGGCCCGGCGATCCGGTCGGCGGTGGCGCGGTCCCAGCGCCCGGGGTTCAGCTCGGACCCGGCCCACAGCGTGTCGGCGACGGAGAGCTGCGGGTACAGGGGCTTGTCCTGGGAGACGAAGGCGATGCGGTCGCGTACGTCGCCGGGGGCGGTGGAGCCGAGGACGGCGAGGGACCCGGCGCTGGGGCGGTTCAGCCCGGCCGCCAGGTTCAGCAGGGTCGACTTGCCCGCGCCGTTGGGCCCGACGAGGGCGCAGACGCGGCCGGCGGGCAGCCGGAACGAGCAGTCGTGCAGGGCGCGGTGGCCGCCGCCCCCGCGCCCGTAGGTCTTTCCGAGGCCGTGTGCCTCGATCGCGACGCCGGTCATCGTTCCTCGTCCCCCTTGTACGTGCTGTCCAGTACGGCGGTGAAGAGCGCGCCGACGTCGTCCTTCTCCAGGCCGGCCGCGCGGGCCCGGCGGGCCCAGTCGGCGAGTTCGGTGCGCAGCGGTGCGTCGGCGGCGGTCGCGTCGGCCGCGCCGCCCAGCGTCCTGCGGACGAAGGTCCCGAGGCCGCGACGGGCCTCGACGAGGCCTTCGCGCTCCAGCTCGCGATAGGCCTTGAGGACGGTGTTCGGGTTGATCGCGGTGGCTTCCACGACCTCGCGGGCGGTCGGCAGCCGATCGCCCGGTTCGAGCACGCCCAGACGCAGGGCCTGCTTCGTCTGCTGGACGATCTGGAGGTAGGTGGCGACGCCGCTGCGCCGGTCGATGCGGAACTCGACCGCTGCGGATGCGCTCATGCACACCACCCTTTCACTAATTGAGTAGTGAAAGGGTGGTGCAAGGAAGGGGCGACGTCAAGTGACGCCGCCCCCGGACCGCCTGGCGGAATGTCAGTACACGGCTTTCAGTGCGCGGCCGTCAGTACATGGATGTCAGGACTCCGTGCGGTACATCAGGTCCACCTCGTGCGTGGTGAAGCCCATGCGCTCGTACACCGTCACGGCCGCCGTGTTGTCCGCGTCCACGTAGAGCATCGCGGTGGGCAGCGCCTCGGCGGCCAGGTGGTGCAGGCCGATCGAGGTCAGCGCCTTGCCGAGGCCGCCGCCCTGGGCCTCGGGCAGGACGCCGACCACGTACACCTCGCCGATCCGTTCCTCGGCGTGCACCTTCGTCCAGTGGAAGCCGACGATCTCCCCGTCCCGCTCGGCCAGGAAGAAGCCCTTCGGGTCGAACCAGGGCTCCGCCTTGCGGTCGTCCAGGTCCTGCTGGGTCAGGGACCCCTGCTCGGGGTGGTGGGCGAACGCCGCCCGGTTCACGGCGAGCCAGGCGGCGTCGTCACGGCCCGGCTCGAAGGTCCGTACGGTGACGCCTTCCGGCAGCACCGGCTCCGCGAGGTCGAGCGGGACCAGGCCGCGCCGGAGCTGGCGCAGCTCGCGGAAGAGGGAGAGGCCGAGGACCTGGGCCAGGTGGCGGGCCGCGGAGCTGCCGCCGTGCGCCCAGACCCGCAGCCGCTTGCCGGTCGCGGCGAGGAGAGCCGCGCCGAGCGCCCGGCCGTGCCCGGTGCCACGCCGGTCGGGGTGGACGACCAGCTCGGCGGCCGGGGCCTCGACCGGGTCGGTGTCCTCCAGCTGGGCGTACCCGGTGAGCGTGCCGTCGACGGTGAGGAGGAAGTGCCGTACGCCGTCGCGGTGTCCGCCCCGGATACGGAGCCTGCCCTGCTCGGAGACCGCCTGCCGGCCGTCCGACCGGGCGGCCTCGGCGAGCAGGGCGAGGACGGTGTCGGCCTGCGCGGAGTCGAGTGCGTCGAGGGTGTGGACCTCACGTCCGGGAGCGGGGAGGGGTGCGTCAGTCGTCATGCCTCCGAGCGTACGGCGAGGGGCGCGTCCGGCGGGGGCGCGGCGGGGTGGCGGTGCCGCGGGCTGTGGCGGACTGTGCGGGGGCCGGACCGGGCCGGTGCGCGGCCTCGGGCGGAGGGGCGGTCAAGGCGTCCTCGGGCGGTGGTGTGGCGTTGAGGACGTGGTCCGCGATGCGGGAGAGGTCCTCCGCGCTGGGCAGCAGCTCTCGCACCCCTTCGGGGAGCCCGGCGTACGTGCTGACGGCCCTTACGGCGTGCCGGGCGTAGGAGTCCCGCTCGAAACGGGTCGCGCACCTGCCCATGATGAGGACGACGTGGCCCCAGGGCACTTGTCCAACGGGCTGTTGGGCAAGTGAGTCGGGCCAGATCCTGGCCATCTGCTGCATGTACTGAAGGTCGCGCGTGCTCAATCCCCGCTGCTGCGGGAACTCCGTCCGCAGCTCGGTGGCGATCCGTTCGATGACCTTCGTGCCCCACCTCTCCCCGCGCCGGCGCTCCAGGATGGTCCGCCCGATCTCCCCGTACATCCGGAGCGACTCCGGTGGTGATGCACACCGTGACGTTTCTGCCCGGATATGTGAGCCATATGAGTGATGTGAAGGCGTGTGGGGACGTTCCTGACAAGCCATTTGGCTGGATGGCAACCAGTCCGTAACCCCGAACACCTGTTGCGCTACGCGCGTTGACTCTAGGCTGCGGCACGCAGGATCCCAGACGTGACACCAGCGACACGACTGACACCACTGACACACAAGGGGACCGATGTCAGCGACTCCGCAGAAGAACCGTGCGGCACGGCGGGTGCTCGCCGCCGCGGCCGGTCTGGCCACCGTGGGCGCGCTCGTCGCCGCGATGCCGGCCGGCGCCCATGACCGGGGCAACGGGCACGGGAACGGACACGGCCACAAGTCCCGGACCGTCGACGTGCAGTTGCTGTCGTTCAACGACCTGCACGGCAATCTGGAGCCGCCGGCGGGTTCGGCGGGCAACGTCACCAGGACGCACCCCGACGGCACGGTCGAGGCGATCCCGGCCGGTGGTGTCGAGTACCTGGCGACCTCGCTGCGCACCGCGCGCAAGGGAAACCCGTACTCCGTCACGGCGGCCGGCGGCGACATGGTCGGCGCGAGCCCGCTGCTGTCGGGCCTCTTCCACGACGAGCCGACGATCGAGGCGCTGAACGGCCTCGACCTGGACGTCACGGCGGTCGGCAACCACGAGTTCGACGAGGGCGCGACCGAGCTGGCCCGTCTCCAGAACGGCGGCTGCCACCCGGTCGAGGGCTGCTACGGGAAGGGCAAGGAGTTCGAGGGAGCTGACTTCCCCTACCTCGCGGCCAACGTGACCAAGGAGAAGACCGGCAAGCCGCTGCTGAAGCCGTACACGGTCTGGAAGAAGAAGGGCGTCAAGATCGGCTTCATCGGGGTGACCCTGGAGGGCACGCCGGACATCGTCACGGCCAACGGCGTCAAGGGCCTCAAGTTCCACGACGAGGTCGAGACGATCAACAAGTACGCCCGCGAGCTGGACCGCAAGGGCGTCAAGTCCATCGTCGCGCTGATCCACGAGGGTGGGGCCCCGGCCTCCACCTCGTACAACTACGACTGCGACAGCCCCGGCGCGGGCGACGGCATCTCCGGCCCGATCGTCGACATCGCCAAGGGCATCACGCCGAAGGTGGACGCCCTGGTCACGGGCCACACCCACCAGGCGTACGTGTGCACCGTCCCGGACCCGTCCGGCAAGCCGCGCATGGTCACCTCGGCCTCGTCGTTCGGCAAGCTGTACACGGACACCACGCTCACCTACGACCGCCGCACCAAGGACATCGTCCGTACGTCGGTGAAGTCGGCGAACCACGTCGTGACCCGGGACCAGCCCAAGGCCGCCGACATGACGCGCCTGATCGACCGCTGGAACAAGCTGGCCGCCCCGATCGCGAACAGGCCGCAGGGCTGGATCAGCGCCGACATCAACGGCCGCGGCTCCACGGCCCCCGAGAAGCCGCTCGGCAACGTCATCGCCGACGCCCAGCTCGAAGGCCTCGCCCCGGCCGACAAGGGCGGTGCGGAAGTCGCGTTCATGAACCCGGGCGGTATCCGCGCGGACCTGGTGCACAAGGCCTCCGGCAGTGAGGGCGACGGGGTCGTCACCTACGGCGAGGCGTTCACCGTGCAGCCGTTCACCAACATGATGAACGTCGTCGACCTGACCGGGGCCCAGCTGGTCGCCGCCCTCCAGCAGCAGGTCAGCGGCGCCAACGAGGCCGGCCCGAAGATCCTCCAGGTCTCCAGGGGCCTCACGTACACCCTCGACCTGACGAAGAGCGGCGCGGACCGCGTGGTCGCCGACAGCATCGAGCTGAACGGCGAGGCGATCGACCCGGCGCGCACCTACCGCGTGGCGATGAACGAGTTCCTCGCGGGCGGCGGCGACGGTTTCCCGGCCCTCGGCCAGGGCACGAACAAGCTGGTCGGCGCCTCCGACCTGGACCTGTTCAACGCCTACCTGGCGGCCCACTCCACGGCTTCCGCCCCGCTGGTCCCGCCGGCGACGGACCGGATCACGGTCATCCAGTAACTCGCCCATGGGCGAAGGGGCGGTGGGCCTGCGGGCCTGCCGCCCCTTTCTGCTTCTTGCCGACTCTGGTTGACCTTTAAAGTAGGCAGCCGGTTGCCGGACCTACCGCATCCCAGTCCCCAAGGAGAACTCCCGGGTGAGCAACGTACTGAGGATGAACAGCGGCCGGCGAAAGGTCCGGAGCCTCACCCCTGCGGCGACGGTCGAGGACACCATCGACTTCTTCGACGGATCGGGGCAGTCCCGCGTGGTCGCCCGCCCCGAGCGCGAGCTGCCGCCGGGCGGCGTCCCCGCCTACCTCGCGGCCCGCAAGACCGGTGCCCGCTCCTTCGTGCTGTGGGCCGACGAGCACCGCCGGGAACGCGTGGCCACCGTGGTGACCCAGTCCGCCGACGGCGGGGTCGCCACCTTCCAGGTGATCGGCGCACAGGGCGAGTTGATCGGCACGATCGTGCGCGAGAAGGCTCTCCGGGGCCGGGGCCTGCGCACCCGCTGGACCGTGACCCAGCCCGGCGGCCCCGAGATGGTGGGCTACAAGGGGAGGATCGTGTGGTGGTTCGTGTGGTGGCTGTTCCTGCCTCTGATGGTGCTGGCCGTCCTCGTCACCGTGCTCGACGGCACCCCGGGGAACGAGGGCGGAGCCGCGCGTGCCCCCAGGCGCATCCGATGGCGGGCGGCCGGCCGGATGCCCCTGGAGTTCCGGTCCCGCGGCGACAAGCTGCACCTGCACGCACCGGAGGTGGACTGGCGGCTGGGCGCGGCGCTGGTCGCCCTGGTGCGCAGCTTCAGCGCCATCAGGTGGGACGCCATGACGAAGTGAAGGGTGGTGTTCCGGGGCCGTGCACAGTAGAACTGGCCCCATGCCCGACCAGCACCCTCTCTCCCACTGGCCCCGGCCGCCCGGTGGGTACGCGCCACCGCAGGCCCGTGAGGTCACCGCTTCCTACCGGCGGTGGACGGGCGTTCTCACCTGGACCGCCATCGTCGTCGCCGCCCTCATGGCGGTGATGCTCGTGATGAGCATCGTCTTCCTCGTATGGGCGGACCAGGACACGCGGAACGCCGCCTACGGCTATCTCGCGCTCGTTCTCTGGGTCGGGATCGCCGCGGGGGCCCCGGTCCTGATCGGGGTCGCGGTCACCGCCCGGGACATGAGGCGGCGGGTGCGGGAGCAGCCGCGTTAGCGGGGGTCCGGCGGATCAGGCCGCGGTGCGTACGTCCTCGCTCCGGAGCTCGCGGTACGCGTGATGCTCGCCGACCGGCCCCGGCGGCGGGGCGTGCGAGCTCCGGGCGGGCGTCATCGCGTACGTGTCCGGGCCGGTGGCCCCCTTCGCGGAGGCCCGGGGCACGGGGTCAGGGCCTGAACAGTGACGTCAGGCCGGTCACCTGGCCCGCGTCGTCGACGACCAGGTCGTACCCGACGCCGTCGGAGAACCTGGGGTCGAGCCGGTTGATCAGGGTGACCAGCTCGGCGGGGGAGTACGGGAGCAGCTCGGCGCGGCTGGTGCCGGCGACCTCGTCGCGGACCGGGACCGCCAGCAGCACCTTGCTGTTCCCGTCCATGGGCACCGTCGTGAAGGGGCCCGTGCCCGGGTTGATCTCCCAGGTGTCGAACCGGGTGTTGATCTTCTTTTCGGCGGTTCGCACGGACAGGTAGGCGCGCCCGCCGCTGATCCAGGCCTTGCTGATGTTGACGAACGGCTCGGTGCCGGCGAAGGGGGCGGTGCCGGCCGCCGCCGAGGTGTCCTTCGAGGCTGCCGGGGCTGCCGGGGCCGCCGGTGCGGAAGACGGGGCGGCGGCGTCGGTGGACTTCCTGTCGGCGTCCGTGCGGAAGCCGCTCTCGTCGGCTCGCGAGGGCGGTGTGGTCTTCTCGTCGCTCGTGGCGGGAGGAGCGGTCTTGTCGCCGTCCTCGGACCGAGCGTCGTCCGCCGCGTCAGCCGCGTCCGTCATGTCGTCGGCCGCGGGGGACGAAGCCGGCTTGGCGGCTGCGGAGGGGGCCATGCGGTCCGCGGAATTCTGGCCGCAGCCGGTCAGGACGAGGGTGCTGAGAGCGATAGCGGTGAGCCAGCCTTTGGCGGAGTGACGGCGGGAAGCGTTCATGGTCAACTGCTCCTATTGATCAGTGTGTTGGGGTTACACACTCTCTACGCCCCACGCAGCCCACCGGGTTGCACTCGGATCAGATTATTTTTTCTTTTGAATTTCACGATCGTGCCGTCTCCGAACGACGAAGATCCCGGCAGCCGAGAAGACTGACGGGTCTCGTGGGGACGTATGTTCTCCCTGGTCAGGGGCTCGCTTGGCGGTCAAGCCAGTAGGCTTCCCGAAGCGACACCACGCGGCCCTCGCTGTCGTAATCGATGGCGAACACCCACTGCGGCCCGGCGCTCAGCCGGTCCACCAATTCGTTTACCCGCATGTCCCCCGATTCTCCGTCGGCCATATGTTTGACCTCGACCGGAGTTTCCTGTCTCAGGGTCATTTGGTGCACCACTCCGGTGCGTGTGACAGCACCCCTTCCGGTGCGGACCTGCGCCACGGTGACCCGAACCGTATTCCCCTTCAGTGCCACCGCGTCGTAAACGAAACCGAGTTCACTGGCGTATTCCTCCCCCGGTGCGGGCGTCGGGGCCACGAACGGGGAGGCACTCGCCGCTGCTGTCGGCTTCGCGGCGGACGGTGCCGCCTCCGGTCCGAGCCGGGCCACCGACAGGACCCCCATGGCCAGAGCCGCAGCCATCATCACGCCGCCCGACGCCCGAGCCACCCGCTTGCGCCGACGGCGCTGATCGCCGCGCGCTCGGACCTGCTCCGCGGCCTGCGGTGCGGCGTAGCGCCGGCCCGAGGCGGCGAGGTCGGCGAGCCGGCCCTCCAGGTCGGTTTCATCGTCCATGCCCCACCTCCGCTGCGGTCCCCGGCAGATTCCGGCGTGGCCGACGCGCCATGCTCACGGCTTGTACAGCGACTGCAACTTGGTGACCTGGCCCTCTCCGTCGAAGCTCAGGTCGAACCCGGTGCCTTCACGGATCCGGGGTTCCAACTGCGTCAGCAGGCTGACGAGTTCGGCCTGCGAGGTCGACACGGGTTCACCGCCCCCGACCTCCGGGGTGCGGTCGCCGCGCACCGGCACGGTCAGCAGCACCCGGGCATCCTGCGCCAGGGCCACCGTGGTGTATTCGCCCGTACCGGGGATGATCTCCCACGTGTCGAACTGGGTGTTCACCTTCTTCTCGGCGAGCCGCACCGACAGCTTGGTCAGCCCGTCCTCGGCCCAGGCCCTGTCGATCGTCACGAACTGCTTGGTACCGGCGAAGGGGGCCTCGGCGGCCGGCTCGGTGGCCGGTGCGGCCGCCGGTGCGGTGGCCGTCGTGCCCACGGGGGAGGGAGCCGCGGAGTTCTCGGTCGTCCCGCCGCAGCCGGTCAGGACCAGGGCGCCGAGGACGACAACGGTGAGCAGGCGCGACGTGGCCTGGCGGCGTGCAGCGTGCATGGTCGGCGTACTCCTGAAAGCCGGCGTGGGCGGGTTACACGGTCTCTACGCCCCACACCGCCCCCCGGGTTGCATCCGGGCCGGAACAATTTTCTCGACCGGCGCTGATCGCCGCCCGGACCGGCCCGGAGGTCACTCCACGGACGTCACTCCACGGACAGCCAGTGCGCTTCCCGCAGCGACTGGACCCGGCCCTCACCGTCGTAGTCGAGGGCGAACACCCACTGCGGTCCGCCCCGCAGCCGGCCCACGACATCTTCCAGCCGCTTGTCCCCCGGTTCCCCTCCGGTCAGGCGCTCCACCTCGACCGGGGTCACCGCCGGCAGGGTCAGCTCGTGCACCACGCCGGTGGGTACGGCGGTCCCCTTCTCGTCGCGAAGCTGCTGGACGGTGACCCGGACCCGGCCCCCGTCCAGGTCCACCGCGTCGTACACGTAGCCGAGTTCGCCGGCGTACTCCTCGCCCGGTGCCGGCGTCGGGGCCACGAACAGCGGAGCGCTCGCGGACGGGCTCGGATCCGCGGCGGGCGGCGCCGACTCCGCCAGCCCGGCCCGGACCAGCGAGAGACCTCCCACGGCCACAGCAGCGGCCAGCAGCAGGCCGCCCGACGCCCGAGCGGCCCGCTTGCGCCGCCGACGCCGGTCGCCGCGTGCCCGGATCTGCTCGGCGGCCATCGGGACGGCTCCCTGCCGCCCGTCGGCGGCGAGGTCGGCGAGCCGGTCGTCCAAGCTGGTCTCGTCAACCACGTTCCACCTCCGAAACCCGGTCCGCCCGCGGATCCAGCTCAGTATCGGCCAGAATCCTCGCCAGCGCGGCACGCCCCCGGCTCAGCTGCGCCTTGACCGTGCCCACGGGGGAGTTGGTCTCCTCGGCGACCTGCTTCACTTCCAGGTCGCACAGGTGGTGGAGCACGATGACCCGTCGTTGCGCCGCGGGGATCTGCTTCAACGCCGCGACCAGCAGCACATGGTGGTCGTCCGGCGGCGGTACGTCCGGGGGCGGCCCCTGCCGTTTCGCGAAGGTGAGGGAGGTACGCACCCGCCGCCACCGGCTGACCGCCAGGCGGTAGGCCACGGTACGCACCCACGCCTCCGGCGCACCGTCCTTGTCCAGTGCGGCCCGGCGCTCCCAGGCCCGTACGAAGGCTTCCTGGACCACGTCCTGCGCCTCCGCGCGGTCGCCGATCATGGCGTACAGCTGACCGATGAGCCGTCCCACGCTTCCGGCGTAAAAGGCGTCGAACGCCTGCTCGTCCATCCCCACCTGGTCTTTGGAGGTCGCACACAACTTGAGGCCGCACACAGTTTCGGCCATGCGAACCCTGCCACCCGGCACTCGTGCGACGCAAGGAGCCGGTGTGAAGGATGTGGGGACCTGACGTGGCGTGGCCGGGGTGACGGAGCCGCCACTCTCGCCGGTGGCGGTGGCCGCGAGGACGGCGGCGACGCCGATCGCTGTGGCGGGGCACGGCCGCGCTATCGGGTGATCTCCTCCTGGGAGGCGACGACGACCCCGTACAGGTCGCCGATGGTGGCCAGCGCGCCGTGGTGCACCTGGCGGGCGTCGAGGTCGGTCCCGGCGACCGGCAGGGACCGGGTCGCGCAGGCGTCGGCGACGACCGTGGGCCGGTTGCCGCGCAGGAACGCGCCCTGTGCCGTGAACGCCACGCACATGTGGGTCATCCAGCCGGCGATGATCACGTCCTGGCCCTCGGGGACGTGCTCGCCCAGGTCGGTGCCGTGGAAGGAGTCCGGGGCCTGCTTGACGACGACGGCCTCGCCGTCGGCCGGGGTGAGGGCGGGGTGGATCTGTCCGATCTCGGCCCGGATGTCGTACGGGGTTCCCTCGCCGCCGTCGTTGATGACGTGCACGACCTTCGTCCCCGCCTCGCGGGCCCGGGCCAGCAGGTGCGCGGCGGCGTCCAGCGAGTCCTGCCACCCGTCGAGTTCCATCACGCCGCGGGTGTAGGTGTTCTGGTAGTCGACCAGGATCAGCGTGGAGGCGGCGAGCACGGCCGGGGTCGCGTCGAAGCCGTTGAGTTCGCGCAGGGTGGTTCGGGACATGGGGTACCGCCTCGGGGTCGTACGTCGGGGAGGGATGCGCTCGGGTGCCGAGCCGTTCCCGACGCTAGGGCCCGGCCAAGGGTGTCCGCAATGACGTCTAACATGCAGATACCGACACACGTCTCCGGTGGTGGCCGCTGCCGGAGATATGGCTGATCAGGGAGGCCGGGCATGGACAGCGCCGGACGGCTCGTCGTCATCGTCCTCTTCGAGGGCGTCGACCTGCTCGACGTCACCGGACCCCCGGAGGTGTTCTCGCTCGCCCGGCGTGAGTCCGACGACGCGGCCGGATACGAGGTCGTCCTGGCCGCCGGGTCCAGGGACCCCGTCACCACCGGGGCCGGGGTCCGCATCCTCCCCGATCTCACCTTCGACGAGGTGGCCGGGCGGAGCATCGACACCCTCATCGTCCCCGGCTCGGTGGAGATCGACAGCGAGCGCCGGGTGCACGCCCTCGTCGACCCCGGGCTGGTGGAGCGGGTCAAGGAACTCGCCGCGCGCTCCCGGCGGACCACCTCCGTCTGCGTCGGAGCGCATCTGCTGGCCGCCGCCGGCCTGCTCGACGGCAAGCGCGCCACCACTCACTGGTCGACCGCGCGGCAACTCGCCGCCGAGCACCCGGAGATCGAGGTCGACGCCGACCCGATCTTCATCCGCGAGGGCGACGTCTGGACCGGGGCCGGGATCAGCGCCTGCCTCGATCTGTCCCTCGCCCTGGTCGCGGACGACCTCGGCGAGGCCGTCGCCCTGCGTGTCGCCCGTCAGCTCGTGATGTACCTGAAGCGGCAGAGCGGGCAGAGCCAGTTCAGTGTTCCGCTGGAGCAGATCTCGGCGACGCGGCGCGTCGAGGACCTCCGCCACCACATCCTGCGCAACATCGGCCGCCGGCTCACCGTCGCGGACCTCGCGGCGTACGCCCATGTCAGCGACCGTCACCTGACCCGGATCTTCAAGACCGAGCTCGGTACCACCCCGCACGCCTACATCGAGTCCGTACGGGTGGAGAAGGCCCGTAACGAGCTGGAGTCCTCCGATTCCACCCTCGAACGCATCGCGTCCGTCTGCGGGTTCGGCACGGTGGACACCCTGGTACGCGCCTTCCGGCGGCGGCTGAACGTGACGCCCACGGAATACCGGCTGAGGTTTCGGTCCTCGCACGCGGTCTGAGCGCCGGGGCCCGGTGGACGACGGCCGGCTCAGGCATCTCCGGGAAAATCGGAGCCGTCGCGGAGTTGGGCGCGACGATGCCGTGAGACGACGCGAGAGGGCGGAGACCCGCAGGTCTCCGCCCTCTCACGGCTTCACCGTCTCACCGTCAGACGTCGGAGCCGGCCTTCCGGCGACGCACGACGAGCATCGCCGCCGCGCCGAGCACCACGGCCGCACCGCCCGCGAGAGCGATCGAGGTGGTGGCGGAGGACGAACCCGTGGCGGCGAGGGTGCCGTTCGTGCCGGTCTTCGCCGGGGTGCCCGACGCCGAGCCCTGCGGCTGGTGGCCGGAGCCCTTGCCATCGGGCTTCGTGCTCGTGGCGGGCTTGGGCTTGGCGTCCTCGGTCTTGTCGGGCTTGCTGCCGGCGGCCTTGACGTCGAACTCGTACCTGTCCACGCCGGGCGCCCCGCCGCAGGAGCCGTCCTCGTTGAAGAAGTCGGCCGCGATGAACGCGAGACCGTTGCCGGCCGGGGTGGCCTTGTCGAGCGTGAGGCGCATCTTCAGGTCGGTCCGGGCGCCGGGCTTCAGCGCGCCGACGGCGTCGATGTAGTCGTCCTTGACGTTCTTCCACTTCGGGGACGACTCGGAGGACCACTGGAGGCGGAAGAACTTGCCCGTGTCCTTGAGGCCGCTCTTGTCGGTCGCGTGGACTCCGACGTACGCGATGACCTCGTCCATGTGCCGGTCGGAGCCGTTGGTCACCCGGACGGAGAAGGCGGTGGTCGTCCCGGCGACGAGCTTGGTCGGCAGGCCGGTCACCTCGGCGGTGAGGTCGTGCTCGGGCTCGCAGTCCTGGCCTTCCTCCTCCGCCTCCTTCTTGGCCTGGGCCAGCGCCGCGTCGGCCGCGATCTTCGCGGCGAGCGCGTCGTCCAGGGCCTTGTCGACCACGCTGTAGGCGCGGACCGCCGCGACCCGGGCGTCGTCGAGTGCCTCGCCGGCCTCGGCGGCCTTGGTGACGGCGGTGGTCTCGGCGGTGGCAGCCGTCGCCGCGGCCGCCTCGGCCTCGGAGAGCGTGGCCTCCGCGTCGGCCCTCTGCTCCTCGGTGGCGTCGGTGGGCAGGTCCTCGATGGCCGCCTTCGCGGCGGTCACGGCCTGGTCGGCGGCGGTCTTCGCGGCGGCGGCGTCCGTGGCGGCCTGCTTGGCGGCCTTGGCGGCGACCGCCAGGGGGTGGGTGCTGTCGAGGGCGGCGAGCGCCTTCTCCAGCACCAGGATGGCGTCGGCCTTCGCCTGGACGGCCTTGTCGTACGCCTTCTGTGCCTCGGCGGCGGCCTTCTCCAGCTCCTTGATGGTCGGCTTGTTCTGCGTCTGCGCCGCCGGCTTGGTGTCGGCGAACGCGGGGGTGACGGAGAGCAGCACGGCGGGGGCGGTCACGGCGGCGGCGACGGCGGTGGCGAGAGCGCGGCGAATCTTCACATGATCCCTTGGGTCGGGTCCGAACGGCGGAGAACGCTGAGGGGCGGTTGCCACGGCGGAACGATCACGCGGGCGACCTGTGCCGATGGTATGGGGATCCTGTGAGGGGGCCGGGGGATTATCCCGGGCCGGGGGGCGGGGCGGCGCCACACACGGCGGACAGACGTCACCAAAGCGTGCAGTTGCCCTCGGATTCCGTCTTTTCGCTGTGACGAAAGCCATGCGGCCGTGCTGTCCGCGCTGCTGCGCTCCGCCCGGTCAGGCGGCGGCAGTTCGTGCGTCTTCGCTTCGGTGCGTGCGGTGTTCGCGGCAGTCGCGGCAGTGGCCGGGGGTGGGGGAGCGGAAGGCGCGGTCGCAGTCGTCGCAGGTCTGGAAGGGCGTGTGGGTGACGAGCTCCTGGGATGCGTCAGGTGGTCGCCGGGGTGGGTCGGGGTGGCGTTGTTTCTCTTGGTTCTTCAGGTAGTTGGCGTCGCGCATCACCAGGTCGCGGTGGCGAACGACCCGGTCGGGGTACGTCGGCACGCACCGGGTCGCGACAGCGCGCGACCTGGTCGGAGCAGCCCCTACCTCGGAGCCAGCCACCTGGAGCGGCACCGCCCCGGCACCGCCCCGGCACCGCGGACGGCGTCCGGGACGGTGAAATCCTTGGCGAGGGTGCTCATGACGACGTCGTCGCAGACCTCGCCGAGCCAGTACCCGGCCTCGCGCAACGCCCCGAGCGGGTGGGAGCCGGCCTTGTAGGCGAGCGTCGAGGCGGGCTCGGTGACGGCGGCGCCGTCCTCAGTCTCCACCCAGGCGTGCAGGCGTGCAGGGATGCAGGGGTACGGGGTCCGGTGCGATGCGTTCGCGCGATCGCCGCCCTGCATCGGGGGTGGATCTGCGGGTCCTCGGCCGGCACCTGCTGCCCGGCGCGTGGTGTGCGCACACCACGCGCCGGGCCGATCCGCTCGGTATCAGCGCCGGTTGGCGGCCAGTGAACCGCAGTTGGTGCCGTTCTTGCCGGCCACCTCACCGGAGATTTCGCCCCGCCACGTCACGCACAGGCCACGTGCGTCGAGATAGACCGGTCCCGCGTACGTGGTGTAGTACCCCGTGTCCGAGACCGTCGTGGTGGGCGAGGCGAACCCGAGTGAGGCCGTCATGTGCACGGCGGTCCCGGGCGTGGTGCGGACGGTCACCACACAGTTCTTGCCGGTGGCGGAGCTGTAGGTGAGGAAAACCGTGCCCTTGGTGCCGATCTGCGCGGAGTTCACCACGGAGTAGCCACCGCCGCACGCGCCGTTGTACTTCGCGGCCGCGGCGGCCTTCGGCGCCGCGGCCG
>NZ_NTGZ01000150.1 GCF_002551245.1 Streptomyces sp. rh34 | reverse complement strand
GAGTCCCCCGGGGCGCGGTGGCGGCGGCGCGGACCGCGCTGGACGGTGCGGTGCGGCGCCTGGACCTCCTGGTCGACGACAGCGACGGCGTCGTCCTCGGCCACCTGCGCATCCCCGCCCCGGCCCCGCCGCCGCCCGGCCCCGGAGGCCCGCACTCGGGCGTCACGGCCGTCTGGGACACCTGCCGCTCGCTGATGACCTCCCTGGTCCGCCCGGCCCCGGTCGCGGCCGGCACGCACCCGGGCACGCACCGCCTGCGCATCGAGGCGGACGGGGTGCTGCTGAACGACCTGGACACGCCGGTACGGGGCGTCTCGGTGACGTCCCAGGGCGGCGGGGGCCTGGCCGACGTCGTCGTCCGCACCGCCTCGGGCGAGGACCTGACGACGGAGGCCAAGGCCGTCACGGTCTCCGGCGCGGACTTCCGCTACCGGGCGGACATACAGACCGGGGGGCCGGTGCGCACCCGGACCTGGACGGTCCGGGCGGGCGCCTGGGGGCTGATGCTGCCGGGCCCGGCGAGCGCCGACGGGACAGCGGGCGCACGCTGGTAGAAGACGGCCCGAGCGTCCCGGAGGTGACCGTCATGACCAGGATCGCTGTCGGATGGCACATCGACCTCGAATTCGAGGAGGACACCCACCGCACCCGCGCGGCGGCGCTCGTCCGCCTCTCCGACGGAACAGAGGTACGCGCCCACGGCTACGCCAGCCGGCATCCCTCGGACTCCGACCAGCAGCGGGTCGGCGAGGAGATCGCGGGGGCCAGAGCGCTCAACGAACTGGCGATGAAACTGCTGACCAAGGCGCACGACGAGATCGACGAGGCGTCGGGCAGGTCGTCGTACCCGCTGACGTGAATCGGGGGCCCCGCCCCCGTACCCCCACTCCTCCATCGCCGGAGGAGCTTGGAACGCGCCCCCGGAAACGAGCGGAACCGGGTCCGCGCCCCGCCGCGTCCCCCCGGGCATGGAGATCCAGAACTCGCGGCGGGAAGCCGTCGTCGGGACCGCAGGCTGCCTGACCGCCTTCGCCGGAGCGCTCGTGGGCATCGCGCTCTGGGCCCCGCACGGCAAGGACGGCCTCCTCGACGGCTTCGAGGGCGCGTCCAACTGGAACGTGCTCTGGGTCGGCCTGCCCCTCATGATCCTCGGCGGGATCGCGGCGGCCCTGGCCGTGTTCTTCCTGGTCCGGGGCGACTGGAAGCGGACGATCGGCCTCGTCGCGGCCATCGCCGTCCTCTTCGCGGTCGGCGTCGGCGTGGACGCGCTGGCCGGTGCACCGAGGCCGGAGTGCTACGACCCCTGCTGAGCCACCGACGCAGGCGCTACACCTCCGCCCGCAGCTCCTTCAGCCCCCGGATCACATACCCCGGCTGCCACTCGGGCTCGGCCGTCATCCGCAGGGCCGGCGCCTTGCGGAGCAGCTCCCCGAAGGAGGCGGCCAGCTCCAGCCGGGCCAGCGGGGCGCCCAGGCAGAAGTGGATGCCCGCGCCGAAGGTGAGGTGCGGATTGTCCTCCCGGGAGAGGTCCAGCGTGTCCGGGCGCCCGAACCGCTCCGGGTCCCGGTTGGCCGAGCCGAACAGCAGCGCCACCTCCGCGCCCCGCCCGATCACCTGGCCGTCGATCTCGATGTCGTCGAGCACCCAGCGCTCGAACATCTGCAACGGGGTGTCGTAGCGCAGGAGTTCCTCGATCGCGCGGGGCAGCAGCGCGGGGTCGGCGCGCAGGGCGGCCAGCTGCTCCGGGTGGTGGAAGAGCGTGCGCCAGCCGTTGACCGTGGTGTTCACCGTCGCCTCGTGGCCCGCGTTCAGCAGGAGCACGCAGGTCGAGATCATCTCCTGCTCGGTCAGCCGCTCGCCCTCGTCGTGGGCGGCGATGAGCGCCGAGATCAGGTCCTCGCCGGGGTTCGCGCGCCGCTCGGCGATGAGCCCGCGCAGATACGCGGAGAAGTCGACGGAGGCCCGGACGGCGGCCTCGGCCGTCTCCTCCGACGGGTTCAGCTCGAACATCCCGCAGATCGCCGCCGACCACGGCCGCAGCAGGCCCCGGTCCGCCTCCGGGACACCCAGCATCTCCGCGATCACGGCGACCGGCAGCGGCTCCGCGACCTCCGCGAGAAGGTCCCCGCCGCCCTTCGCCACGAAGGCGTCGACCAGCCCGGCCGCCAGCCGCCGTACGGTCGGGGCGAGGTTCTCGACCGTACGCGGGGTGAACGCCCTGGAGATCAGCCGCCGGATCCGGGGATGGTCGGGGGCCTCCAGATCGAGGATGCCCTGCCCGTTGAGCGTGGTGAACGGCTCGTGCGCGGCGGGCGGCGGGGTGCGGCCGAACTCCTCGTGGCTGAAGCGGTGCAGATACGTCCGGCCGAGGCGCCGGTCGCGCAGCAGGGCCGATACGTCGGAGTGGTGCGGGATCAGCCACTGCCCCGTCGGCTCGAACCAGTGCGCCCGGCCGGCGGCGCGCAGCGCGGTGTAGGCGGGGTAGGGATCGGCGACGAACGCGGGCGACCAGGGATCGAAGGACACATGCATGACCCGACGCTACCCGCGCCCGCCGCCACCGCAAGGGGCGATCCCGCCCGGGTCTGCCCGGGTCTGCCCGGGCCTCCGGACCGCCCGCCGCCGTCGCCAGAGGCGCTACCCCGGCGTCACCAGCCGCGCCTCGTACGCGAACACCGCCGCCTGGGTCCGGTCGCGCAGCCCCAGCTTCACCAGGATGCGGCTGACGTGCGTCTTGATCGTGGACTCGGCGACGATCAGGTGCGAGGCGATCTCCGCGTTGGAGAGCCCCTGCGCGATCAGGACGAGCACCTCCGTCTCGCGTTCGGTGAGATCGCCGATCCGGGCCAGGGCGGGCGGGCGCGGGGTCTCCGCGAGCTTGGAGAACTCGGTGATCAGCCGCCGGGTCACCGTCGGGGCGAGCAGCGCCTCGCCCGAGGCCACCACCCGTACCCCGTCGGCGAGCTGCCGGGCGGAGGCGTCCTTGAGGAGGAAGCCCGAGGCTCCGGCCCGCAGCGCCTGGTAGACGTACTCGTCGAGGTCGAAGGTCGTCAGCACCAGCACCTTCGCGTCGGCGTCCCGCGCGACGATCTCGCGGGTCGCCTCGATGCCGTTCATCTCCGGCATGCGGATGTCCATCAGGACCACGTCCGGACGCAGGGCGGCGACCTGGGCAAGCGCCTGGCGCCCGTCCACCGCCTCGCCCACGACGGTGATCCCCGGCATCGCGTTGAGCAGGACCGAGAAGCCCTCGCGGACCATCATCTGGTCGTCGACGATCAGGACCCGGATGTCGGTGTCGCTCATGCGCGGCCGTCCCGTTCGACGACGACCGTGTCCGCGTCGCCCGTCGCGTCCGCCGTGCCGCCGGCCGTCTCCCGTGCCTCCGGCTCGTCCGACAGCGGTACGGGGAGGAACACGGCGATCTCGTACCCGCCGTCCTCCGTCGTCCCGGCCGTCATCTCGCCGTTCAGCATCGCGACCCGCTCCCGCATCCCGGTGATCCCGTGCCCGGCCCCCGGCGAGGGCTTCACCAGGCCGCGCGGGGGCCCGTTGACCACACGCAGCCCGAGCCCGCCGAGGACATAGCCGAGCTCGACCCTGGCGGAGGCGCCCGGCGCGTGCCGCAGGCTGTTGCTCAGGGCCTCCTGGACGATCCGGTACGCCGACAGCTCGACGCCCTGCGGCAGCTCGCGGACGGCCCCGGTGATCACCTTCTCCGTCTCCAGGCCCGTCTCGCGGACGTTGTCCAGGAGCCCGTCGAGCGCGGCGAGGGTGGGCTGCGGGGCGTCCGGGGCCTCGTAGTCCTCCGCCCGGACGACCCCGAGGACGCGGCGCAGCTCGGTGAGGGCCGCGACGGCGTTCTCCCGGATGGTGACGAAGGCCTGCTCCAGCTCGGGCGGCGGGTTCTCGACCCGGTAGGGGGCGGCCTCGGCCTGGATCGCGACGACCGACATGTGGTGGGCCACCACGTCGTGCAGCTCCCGGGCGATGGTGGTGCGCTCCTCCAGCAGGGTGCGCCGGTCGCGCTCGACGGCGGTGACGGTGCGCTGCACGGTGACCTCGCGCTCGGCGTCACGCCGGATCTGGACCACGGCGACGACGAGCAGCGCGAAGGCGGAGACGGTGGCCAGGGGCGCGGTGGTGGACGGGCTGCCGCCCTCCACCAGCATCCCGAACAGCAGGGTCAGCAGCCACATCCAGGCGGCGGTGCGGGGCCGGGTCCGGGCGGCCACGACCACCATGACCACGACCTGCGCCGCGAAGGCGCCCGGCCCCCACAGCTCGCTGCCCAGGATCCCGCAGAAGACGGTCGCCAGCATCGAGGCCCAGAAGGCGGCGACCGGCCTGATGAGGGTCATCGCCACCGGAATCGCGGGCACCAGGCCCATCAGGAGGCGGAACTCCCACTCGGCGAAGCCGGCCATCATCACGAGGAAGGCGGCGAACAGCACCAGGGCGTGCGGGGTCCAGACAACGACCCGGCGCATCCCCTCGGGCAGCCGCCGGATCAGCCGTCCGCCGGGGTTCAGGGGCGGCAGGGGGCGGTAGTCGGACACTCGGCGCAGGAGGTCCTCCCGCAGGCCGTCTATCGCCCCTGCGGCTGCCCGGAACTCCGGGCTGCTGGTCTTTGTCTGGGTCTCGGTCACGCTTCCACGGTAGGCGGCGGCGGACGGCGGGTCGTCAGCATCGCTACGGATTCCGGGGCGTCCCCCTCAAGGACTACCCGCCTCCGCCGTACCGCGTCAGGGACCGGAAATCCCCTGTTCAGCAACCCTTTCAGGCCTGCGCACGGAAATGGTCCGCGTGCTCCTCGGCCCACTGCGCGAAGGTCCGCGCCGGCCGCCCGGTGACCTTCTCCACCGTATCCAGCACGGTCCGGCCCTCCGGCGGGGTGTCCCGGTAGACGTCGATCAGGAACGCGATCACGTCCTCCGGCATGCCGCGGCCCCGCCAGTTCTCCAGCGCCTGCTCCTCGGTCAGCTCGACCAGCTCGACGTCCGCGCCCCGCGCCGCCGCGATGACCGCCGTCTTGTCGCCGACGGTCAGCGCCTGCGGGCCGGTGACCAGGTACACCTGGCCGCCGTGGCCGTCCTCGGCGAGGGCCGCCGCCGCCACCGCGCCGATGTCCGCCTCGTGGACCATCGCGCTCAGCCGGCCGACGAAGGGCTCGCGCACCACGCCGTCGCTCCTGATACCGGGCGCCCACTCCAGGGCGTTCGCCATGAACTCCACCGGCATCACGACGGTCCAGGCGAGGTCGCTCGCGCGCACCGCCGCCTCCATCGGGGTCTCCCCGCCGCCGTGGAGCACGGTCACCCGGCGCACGCCCGCCTTCCGGGCCAGGGCGAGGATCTCCTCCCCGGTCTCCAGCGGGGCGAGGAACTCGCCGCCGAAGGTGATGAGGTGCAGCCCGCTCGCCCCGTCCAGCGCGGGGCCCAGCGACGCCGGGTCCGTGAGGTCGCCGCGCACGACGTCGACGCCGTCCGGGAACTCCGCCCGCGCCGGGTCGCGGGTCAGGGCCCGGACGTGCTCGCCGCGCTCCAGCAGCTGCTCGACCACGCGGCGGCCGACCGTTCCCGTGGCTCCGGTCACCAGGATCGTCATGAGGTCTCCTTCGTCGGTTCCGACTCCGTGTGAGCGGCAACAGGACCAACGTAGAGACCCTTGCGGACACGTTCCGTCCGCAACTCGGCCCACCCGGCTACCCGGCTACCCGGCTACCCGGCAACCGGCTCACCAGGCGAGCTGGGTGATCTCCTCGGCCACGACGGCGCAGGCGTCGGCGGCCGGATCGATCAGCGGGAAGTGCCCGACGCCGCCGAGCAGCGTCATCCCCACCATCTCGCCGGACCTGGCCGCCGCGTCGACGTACGCCTCGGAGACGGCCTGCGGGACGACGATGTCCTCGACGCCGTGCACGATCGCGGTGGCGATGCCGGTCGGCAGCAGCAGCACAGGGTCGGCCTGCGCCGCCCGGCCCTCGAAGTCGGCTTCCTCACCCAGGAGTTGAGCGACCGCACCGCCGCATACCCCCAGCTCGGCCGCCGCCGTGAAGTCCGCGATCGGGGCCAGGGCGACGACCCCGCGCAGCGGCGGCGGGGCGGGCAGCCGCCACGGCGAACCCTCGGGCAGGACGTGCCGCGCCGCCGCCCACAGGGCGAGGTGTCCGCCCGCCGAGTGCCCGGTGACCACGATCCGCCGCACATCGGCCCCCGGCAGCTCGCGGGCGGCCAGCACGGGCATCGCGTCCATCGCCGCGGCCACGTCGTCGAAGGTCTCCGGCCAGCGCCCCGCCACGGGGTCGGCGCCGCCGGGCCGGGCGCTCTCCCCGCCGCGCTGCCGCGGGATGTCTTCGCCGCCGCGCCGGTACTCCACGCTCGCCACGGCGAAGCCCCGGCGGGCCAGGAAGTCCGCGAGCGGGGAGACATGGGCCCGGTCGTACGGGGCCCGCCAGGCGCCGCCGTGCAGGAGGACGACGAGCGGGGCGCCGGCGCGGCCGTCGCGCGGGGCATAGAAGTCGACGACCTGGTCGGGGTGGTCCCCGTAGGCGGCGGACCGGTCGGGCGCGACCTCCGGATGCGCGAACGCCGACTCCGTCTCGGCGACGTCCCGATCACGCGCGGCAGAATCCGACATGCTGCTCAACCGTCCTATGCCTGTGTCCAGTGCCTGTGTTCTTGCCCAACTGGGCTGACCTGCGGGGACGGTACCAGCACTCGGCACCGTCCCCGCCCGGCCGAACAGACGGTGACGATCCGTCAGCCGACGGTATTCCCGGCGGACACCTCGGCGAGCACCTCGGCGAGGATCCGCGCCGCCCGTTCCGCGTCGGCGAATCCCACGTACAGCGGGGTGAAGCCGAACCGCAGCACGTCCGGCCGCCGCAGATCACCGACGACGCCCCGCTCGATCAGCCGGCGCATCACGGGCTCCGCCCCGTCGCAGCGCAGGGCGACCTGGCTGCCGCGTTCGGCGTGCGCGGCCGGGGTGACGGAGGTGACCCGGCCTGCCGGGGCGTACGCCTCGACGCACTCCAGGAAGAAGTCCGTCAGGGCGAGGGACTTGGCCCGCACCACATCGACGGACACCCCGTCCCACACGTCCAGCGCCGCTTCCAGCGTCAGCATGGAGACGATGTCGGGCGTGCCGACCCGGCCCCGTGCGGAACCGTCCGCGGGGGCGTAGTCGGGGGTCATGCCGAACGGGTCGGCGTGCGAGTTCCAGCCCGGCAGCGGCGAGTCGAAGGCGGCCTGGTGACGCGCGGCGACGTACAGGTACGCGGGCGAACCGGGGCCGCCGTTCAGGTACTTGTAGGTACAGCCGACCGCCAGGTCCACCCGGTGCTCGTCCAGCCCGACGGGCAGCGCGCCGGCGCTGTGGCAGAGGTCCCACACCGCGACCGCCCCCGCCGCGTGGGCGGCGGCGGTCAGCCCGGGCAGGTCGTGCAGCCGGCCGGAGCGGTAGTCGACGTGGTTGAGCAGCACGGCGGCGGTACGCGGACCGAGCGCGGCCGGGACGTCGGCGGGCGCGACCGGCACGATCCGGTGACCGGTGAGCCGGGCGGCGGAGGAGGCGATGTACCCGTCCGTGGGAAAGGTCGTGGCGTCAACCAGGATCTCGTCGCGCCCCTCGCCCGCGAGCCGGGCGGCGGCGACGACGGCCTTGAAGACGTTCACACTGGTCGAGTCACCGACGACGGTCTGGCCCGGGGCGGCCCCGACGAGCGGGGCGATCCGGTCGCCGATCCGCTCGGGCGCGGTCCACCAGCCGCTCTCGTCCCAGGACCGGATGCGCAGCTCGCCCCACTGCCGGGTGAGGACGTCCCTGACCCGGGCGGGTACGTGGACGGGCAGCGCGCCCAGCGAGTTGCCGTCGAGGTAGACGCCGTCGTCGAGCGCGAAGAGCTCCCGCCGCGCGGCGAGCGGATCGGCGGCGTCGAGGACGAGCGCACGCTCCCGGAGGCCCGCATGCTCCCGGAGACCCGCACGCGGAACGGCGCTGGTGGTCTCAGACATGGCTGCGCGCCGTCCACAGCTCGGGGAACACGTTCTTCGTGGCGCGCTTCTCCAGCCAGGCCACCCCGGCGGACCCACCGGTGCCGGTCTTGGAGCCCATCGCGCGCCGGGTGGCGACGAGGTGGTCGTTGCGCCAGCGCCAGACGAGCTCGCCGACATCGGTGAGCAGCTCGCCGAGGCGCACCAGCTCGTCGTTCTGGTCGTCGGAGGCGTAGATCTCCGCCCACACGGCCTCGACCTCGGGCGACGGCTCGTACCGCTGGGTCAGGTCCCGGCCGGTGACCGCCTCGGGAATCGCGTAGCCGCGCCGGGCCAGCAGGGCGAGGGTCTCGTCGTACAGGCTGGGCTCCCCGAGCGCCTTCTCCAGCTCGGCGTACACACGGGGCGCGCCCCGGTGCGGCACCAGCATGGAGGCGGACTTGTCGCCGAGCAGGAACTCCATCCGCCGGTACATCGCCGACTGGAACCCGGAGCCCTCGCCGAGGGCTCCTCGGTAGGAGTTGAACTGGGCGGGGGTGAGTCCGGCCAGCGGCCGCCAGGACTCGTTGAGCGCCTCCAGCTCACGCAGCGAACGCTTCAGGGCGTCGCGCGCGACGGGTATGCGGTCCTCGCGCAGGGCACGGGTCGCGGTCTCCCACTCATGGACGATGACCGTGAACCACAGCTCCATGACCTGGGTGGTGACCAGGAAGACCATCTCGCCGGGATCGTCCGAGCGGAGGTGCTGGAGGTGGGTCAGGACATCCGCCTGGACATAGTCCTCGTACGGAGTCGTTCCCGCGAAGTCCAGGTGCGGGGTGTCTGCACCGGTGGCTTCGGGGTCGGGGTGATTCGTCGACATTTCTGTCTCCTCGACACGAGCTTCCGGGTAGCGGTCCGCCCCTTCCGTGAGGTGATGGAGCTCCGGTCCCCTGCTCGCATACTAAGCGGCTCCCCGCCCGGCTCGCCCGGGCGGGGAGACGCCCGGGAGTCAGCTCAGGATGTCGGCGGCGGTCGGCGAGGAGTCCCGCAGGAACGCCGAGCAGCGCTCGTGCTCCTCGGTCTCGCCGATCGACCCGGCGGCCCGCGCCAGGGCGTGCAGGGCGCGCAGGAAGCCGCGGTTCGGCTCGTGCTCGAACGGGACGGGGCCGTGGCCCTTCCAGCCGGCCCGGCGCAGCGAGTCGAGGCCGCGGTGGTAGCCG
This sequence comes from Streptomyces sp. rh34, assembly GCF_002551245.1. GTDB lineage: Bacteria > Actinomycetota > Actinomycetes > Streptomycetales > Streptomycetaceae > Streptomyces. The sequence goes on along the minus strand of NZ_NTGZ01000150.1, from coordinate 9,511 downwards.
GTACGGGCGTACGCGTACGACTCGACGACCCGGCCGCCCTCGAACGCCTCGTCGGCGAGCTGCGCCCAGGCGAGCGAGGAGGTGGGGTACTTCGCGGCGACCTCGGTGGGCGGGGTGCCGGCGGCGAGCAGCTCGCGCGGCTCGGGGTCGTCGGGGAGGTGGGTCGGGGCGGGGCCACCGAGCAGGTTCTCGTGGATGGACATGGCTCAAGTGTGCCTGCCGCGACGGCCCGGCGGCACCACGCCCCGGCACCTGCCCCTGACACGTCACGCCCGGCCCGGCCCGGTCGCGCGAGGGCCTGGGCCGCTCACCGGGTACGGGTCACCGCTCGGCGTCCGAAGCGTGCTCCGGCTCCAGCGGCGGGGCGGCGACCCCGCAGTGCACCGCGCACGCGGGCCGCTCACCGCCGCGGACGGCGGCGGCCGGGGTGCGCACCGTCCACCAGGCGATGACCGCACCGGCCACCAGCAGCCCGGCGCACATCGGCATCGCCCGCCGGAAGGCCGTGGCGAACTCGCCCGCGTCCCGGTACGCCTCGGGCCCCATCCCGGCGACCAGCGGAAGGGCGGCCACCGCGATGAGCCCCGCGGCCCGCGCGGCGGCGTTGTTGATGCCGCTGGCCAGCCCCGCCCGCCCGGCGTCCACGGCGGCCAGGACGGTCGCGGTGAGCGGCGCGACGACCACGACGAGCCCGGCGCCGAGCACCGATACGGCCGGCAGCACCTCCCTGACGTACGCGCCGGCGGACGGGGTGCCGGGCCCCACCCGCAGCATCAGGAGCATCCCGGCGGCGGCCAGCAGCGGCCCCACGGTGAGCGGGATGCGGGGCCCGATCCGTCGCCCCAGCTCCCCCGACCGGGCGGAGAACAGCAGCATGAGGACCGTGGTCGGCAGCAGCGCGGTACCGGCCCCCAGCGCCGAGTACCCGGCGACGACCTGGAGCTGGATCGCGGAGAGGAAGAAGAAGCCGCCGAGGGCCGCGTAGACGCAGAAGGTCACCAGGTTGACCGAGGTGAACAGGCGGGAGCGGAAGATCGACGGCGGCAGCATGGGGTCCGCCCGCCGCCGCTCGACCAGGACGAACGCCACTCCGAGGGCCGTCCCGCCGAGGGCCGTCCCGATCACGAACGGCGACGCGCCCCGCCCCGGGGCCTCGATCAGGGCGTACGTCACCCCGGCGAGCGCCAGCGCCCCGAGGACGGCCCCCAGCACGTCGAACCGGCCGTGCGCGGCCGGATCCCGCGACTCCGGTACGTGCCGGAGCGCGACGGGCACGCAGAGCGCGGCGAGCGGCAGATTGAGCAGGAAGACCCACCGCCACCCGGGCCCGTCGACGAGCCACCCGCCCACGAAGGGCCCCACGGCCGCCCCGACCCCGCCGAACCCGGACCAGAGGCCGACGGCCCTGGCCCGGTCGTCCGGATGGAAACTGGCCTGGATGAGCGCGAGGGACCCCGGAGTGAGCAGCGCGCCACCCACCCCTTGCAAGGCCCGGGCAGCAACGAGAACCGCCGCGTTCGGCGCGATCCCGCAGAGCAGGGAGGCCGCCGCGAACCACACCACCCCCACCACGAACACCCGCCGCCGCCCGTACCGGTCCCCGAGCGCCCCGCCGAGGAGGATCAGCCCGGCGAGCGTGAGCATGTACGCGTTGACGGTCCACTGGAGCGCGGCCATGCCGGTGCCGAGGTCCTCGCCGATGCGGGGCAGGGCCACGTTGATGACCGTGGAGTCCAGCATCGCCATGCTGGAGCCGAGCACGGTGGTCAGTACGACCCACCGCCCGACGGACGAGGCGACCCGGATCTCTCCGGGCGCGGGGGCAGCAGCAACCATGGAAGCAGCTTGCCCCGGCTCACCTCGACCCGCACTCGACGGACCGGGGGCACAATTCCAGCCCCTCCGGCGATCGAGGAGCGGGGGCGCGGGGGCAGCGCCCCCGAAACCACCCCTACCGCACGGCCTCCACCGCCCGCACCAACGCCGACACCCCCCGCACCACCTTCTCCCGAGGACACCCCACGTTCAGCCGGACGAACCCGGGCGCCCCGTAGACGGAACCCCCCATGATCGCCACCTTCTCCCGCTCCACCAGCACCCGCTGCAACGCCTCGTCGTCCACCCCCAGCGGCCGCAGGTCGATCCAGGCCAGGTACCCGGCCTGCGGCGGCGCCCACCCCAGCTCGGGGAAGGCCTCTCCCAGCCGCTCCGCGACGTGATCCAGGTTCCCCGCCACATAAGCCCGTACCGCGTCCAGCCACGCCGCCCCCTCCCGGTACGCCGCGATGTGCGCGGTCAACGACAGGACGGCCGGCGACGCCAGGCCCTCCCCCGTCTCCATCCGGCGCACGTACTCCGCCCGGTCGGCCGGATCGCCGATCAGCCCGTACGAACCGGTCAGCGCCGGAAAGTTGAACGCCTTCGACCCGGAGGAGACGATCGCCCAGCGCCCGGCGCCCGCCACCCGCGTCCACGGCACATGGCCACGCCCCACACCGCCGTCGTGCACGAAGTCCGCGTGGATCTCGTCGCTGATCACCGCGACCCCGTGCCGCTCGGCCAGCGCGGCCGTCCGGGCCAGCTCGTCCGCCGTCCACACCCGGCCCGTCGGGTTGTGCGGCGAGCACAGCACCAGCACCTTCGCGTCCGCCCGCGACAGCTCGCGCTCCAGCGCCTCCTCGTCTCCCACCGGCACCCCCCGCAGCTCGCGCCCGAGCCCGGTGATCGCCTTGCGGAAACCGTCGTACGTGGGCGTGTGGACGACGACCCCGTCCCCCTCCCCCGTCCACATCCGGAGCAGCTGGGAGAGCTGGTTGAGCACGGACGGGCCGTAGACCAGCTGCCCGGTGTCGATCGTGGTGCCGTACCGGGTGGCGTACCAATGGGCTATCGCCGAGCGGAAGTCGTCCTGCTGCCAGGTGGTGTAGCCGAACACCCCGTGCTCCAGGCGGGCCCGGAGCGCGGCCAGGACCTCGGGGGCCGTGGCGAAGTCCATGTCGGAGATGGTGAACGGCAGCAGCCCGTCGGCCCCGAACCGGTCAGCGACCCCGTCCCACTGGACGCACCAGGTGCCCCGGCGGTCGACGACGGTGTCGAAATCGTAAGTCGCACCCACGACGGGGCCTCTTCTCTCTCCTGGTACGGCAACGGGCCCGGCCCCCTGAAGGAGGACCGGGCCCGACACCGTACGTCCGTGCGGACGGGTGATTACTTCAGCTTCGTACCCGTCGAGCGCAGGTGGCCGCAGGCCTCGGTGACGCGCTTGGCCATGCCCGCCTCGGCGGCCTTGCCCCAGGTGCGGGGGTCGTAGGTCTTCTTGTTGCCGACCTCGCCGTCGACCTTCAGGACACCGTCGTAGTTGCGGAACATGTGGTCCACGACCGGGCGGGTGAAGGCGTACTGGGTGTCGGTGTCGAGGTTCATCTTCACGACGCCGTTCTCCAGCGCGGTGGCGATCTCCTCGGCGGTGGAGCCCGAGCCGCCGTGGAAGACGAAGTCGAACGGCTGGCTGCCGGCCGGCTTGCCGTACTTCTCGGAGACGCCCGCCTGGAGGTCCTTCAGCAGCTCGGGGCGGAGCACGACGTTGCCCGGCTTGTAGACACCGTGGACGTTGCCGAAGGAGGCGGCCAGCAGGTAGCGGCCCTTCTCGCCCAGGCCGAGCGCCTCGGCGGTGCGCAGCGCGTCGTCGACGGTCGTGTACAGCTCGTCGTTGATCTCGTGCGTGACGCCGTCCTCCTCACCTCCGGTCGGGGTGATCTCGACCTCAAGGATGATCTTGGCGGCGGCGGCCTTGGCCAGCAGCTCCTGGCCGATGGCCAGGTTGTCGGCGAGGGTCTCGGCCGAACCGTCCCACATGTGGGACTGGAACAGCGGGTTCAGACCCTTGGCGACGCGCTCCGCGGAGACGTCGAGCAGCGGACGTACGTAACCGTCCAGCTTGTCCTTGGGGCAGTGGTCGGTGTGCAGCGCGATGGTGACGTCGTACTTCGCGGCGACGATGTGCGCGAACTCGGCCAGGGCGACCGCACCCGTGACCATGTCCTTGCTGTGCTGGCCGCCCAGGAACTCCGCACCACCGGTGGAGATCTGGACGATGCCGTCGCTCTCGGCCTCCGCGAAGCCGCGCAGGGCGGCGTGCAGGGTCTGGGACGAGGTGACGTTGATGGCCGGGTAGGCGAACTTGCCCGCCTTTGCCCGGTCGAGCATCTCGGCGTACGCCTCGGGGGTTGCGATGGGCATCTGACCGCTCCTTGGGATGTGCGGGTGTGCAGGCTTTGAGTCCCTGACCTGGGGGCGACGTCATCGTCGCCCCCATCTTCCCAGACTCCTCATCCGGCTCCACTCGGCGGACCCGGTTTCACGTGAAACCGTCCGCCCCCGCCTCAGCCCAGGTCGAGGTCGGCCACCGAGTAGACGTGGACGTAGGGCAGACCGGCCTCGGCGATGGCCGGGGCGGCACCGCGCTCGACGATCACGGCGACGGCGACGACCTCGCCGCCCGCCTCGCGCACCGCCTCGACGGCGGTCAGCGGCGAACCACCCGTCGTCGAGGTGTCCTCGACGACCAGGCAGCGGCGGCCCTTCACGTCGGTGCCCTCGATCCGGCGCTGCATGCCGTGCGCCTTCTGCGCCTTACGGACGACGAACGCGTCCAGGCTCTCACCGCGGGCGGCGGAGGCGTGCAGCATCGAGGTGGCGACCGGGTCGGCGCCCAGGGTCAGCCCGCCGACGCAGTCGTAGTCCAGCTCGGCGGTGGCGTCGAGCATGACCTGGCCGACCAGCGGCGCGGCCTTGCCGTCCAGCGTGATCCGGCGCAGGTCGATGTACCAGTCGGCTTCCAGACCCGAGGAGAGGGTCACCTTGCCGTGCACCACGGCCTTGTCCTTGATCTGCTGGAGCAGGTCAGCGCGTACGTCAGTCATGTCCACGAGGGTAAGCGGTAAGGCCCTACGGCCGGGGACCGGCGGTGAGCCGCGTCCAGCTCCAGGTCGTCGTGATCTCCAGCGGATCGATCGGGGTCACCAGCCGGGGCGCGGTGTTCAGCCCGTTCGGCGGCCCGGACTGCGGCTCGACGCAGACGGCCTCGTCCTGCTCGTCGTAGACGACCACCCACGCGCTGCGGCTCTTCACCGTCAGCTCCAGCCGCTCCGGCCAGGTGAGCTTCACGTCCACGCCGTCGGGCATGCCGAAGCAGTCGTCCCACGGACCGGGCAGGGGGTCGATGCGACGGCCGGTGGGCAGATGGTCCGCGCCGCGCTCCTCCTGCCAGACGGCGTCGAAGGACAGCTCGGCGGCCACGCCGTCGATGGTGCGGTGGAACCACGGGTGCCAGCCGGCCTGGGCCGGGAAGGAGTCGCCGTACGTCTCGACGGCGAGGCCCAGCGTCAGCGCGTCACCGGTCAGTTCGAAGGTCTGCGTCACCCGGCCCCGGTACGGCCAGGGCTCGGCGAGGTCGTAGTAGAACGCGGCCCGCCCCTCCTCCAGGTCGGCGGCCGTGAACGCCGGCTGCCAGGAGGTGTCCCGGCCGGTGCCGTGGATGGCGTGCGGCGGGGAGTTCAGCGGCAGCCGGTGGAGCTCGTCGCCGTTGCGGAACTCGCCGTTGCCGGTGCGCCCGCACCAGGGCACCATCGGGAAGCAGCCGTACCGCTCGCCCTGGCGGAGCACTTCGGCGCCCCCGATCCGCAGGCTGCTGATCCGGCAGCCGTGCACGGGGTCGACGGTCAACTCGGCGTCGCCGACGGTCAGCCTGACGTTCTCTTCGCTCCTGCTCACCCGACGACCCTACTGGCCCGCGCCCGCCTCCGGCGCGCGGTACCTCTCACACCCGCTGCCTCCGGCGCCCATCACCTCCGGCGTCGCAACGCCCGGCTCAGCACCACGGCGGACGCGAGCGCGAGGGCGGCGGCGGGGGCGACCCACCGCAGGGCGGTGCTCGCACCGCCCGCCTCCGGGGAGGGCACGGGGGCGTAGCGGCCCCGCGGGGGCGCGTGGTCGACCTCCTCGGCGCTGCGCCCGATCATGGTGCGGCGGGCGTGCGCGGCCTCGGCGGGCGGTTCGTCCGGAACGGTGAACTCCACGCCGGCGACGGGGTCGAGCGAGGGCGGCGGCACGGGCGAGCCGAACACGGACCCGGGCTCCTCCGCATCGGAGTCGCCGACCACGGCCTCCTCCCCGGCCCCGGCCCCGGCCCCGGCCCCGGGAGAACGGTCTTCGCTCCCGACGCCTTCGCCCCGGACGCCTTCGTCTCCGGCGCCTTCGCTCCCGACGCCATCGGCCGCGTCCTCGTCGCCCTCAAGCCCCTCGGCGACCACCGCGCCGTCCGCGTCGCCACCGCGGCTCTCCACGCCCGCGTCCACGCCCGCGCCTTCGTCCCGCACCGCCAGCGACTCCGTCACCAGCTGCTGGGTGAAGCGGTCCAGGAGCCGGTGGGCGGCCGCGAGCGCCGCACCCTCCTCCAGCTCGGCCAGTCGCCCGTCCCCGCTCGCCGTGCCGCTGTAGGCGAGCGCCGTCCCGCCGTCCGCCTCCGTGAGGCCGATGGTCAGGGCCAGCTCGACCGCACCGGCTCCCCGGGCCTCCACGCCCTGCCCGGTCACCGAGAAGCGCTGCCCTTCCGAACCGCCGGGGCCCTCCGGGCCGGTGAGCCGCAGCTCGCCCCGGTAGGTGATGGTGTGGCCGCCGGCCCGCAGCTTCAGCCGGCCCACCAGGGGCGACGCCGACGCGTCGGCGTCCTGCTGGAGGCCGGGGACGCAGCGGGCGACCCGGGCGGGATCGCCCAGCGCGCGCAGCAGAGTCGGGACGGGAACCGGAACGAACACCTCATGCTCCATGGAAACCGAGCCTAATCGGCCCCGGCCCGGACGTCAGCGCTTCCGCCCGCCGAAAGCCGGGCCGCTCGCCGGGACGGCCGCGGGCCGCACCCCCGAGCGGGCCCCGGAGGGGCTCACACGTCTTCCCAGTACCGAGGGTGGATCAGCGTCGACGGGATCAGGCCGGGGAGCCGGGCGTCGTCCGCCGCCCGCGCCCCCTCGCGCAGCTCCCGGCCGCCCAGCGACCGCGGTACGGGCCCTCCGTCGGCCAGCACGGGCTCCGGCGCGGTGCCCGGTCCGGCGAGGAGGAAGCCCCAGTCCTCCCGCTCCAGGGCCTCGCCGCCGCCCCGGTCCGGGCTCGCGGCGAGGCCCGCGTACCGGCCGGTGACGCGGTACGGGCGGGTCGCGAGGCCTCCCGCGCGCACCGAGGCCTCCACCGTCCAGAAGGTCTGCGGCCGGGCCCCCAGCGGGCCGGCGTGCACCACGAGCCGCCCGTCCGGGGCCAGGGCCTGCGCGACCAGCCCGTAGAACTCGGCGGAGTACAGCTTCGTACTGGCGGTGATGCCCGGGTCCGGAAGGTCGGAGATCACCACGTCGTAGCGCCCCCGGTCGGCCCGGAGCCAGGGGAACGCGTCCGCCCCGACCACCCTGACGCGGGGGTCACGGAAGGCGTGGTCGTTCAGCTCGGAGAGGGCGGGGTCCGTGCGGGCCAGTCGGGTGACCGCCGGGTCCAGCTCGACGACGGTGACCGAGCGGACGTCCCGGTACCGCAGCACCTCGCGGGCGGCGAGCCCGTCACCGCCGCCCAGGACGAGCACGCGGGCGCGGGGCCCGTTCATCGCGGGGTGCACCAGCGCCTCGTGGTAGCGGTACTCGTCGCGGGCGCTGACCCGCAGCCGGCCGTCCAGGTAGAGGTCGAGGGAATCGCGGTCGGCTCCGGTCAGGACGACCTCCTGCACCCCGCTCTGCACGGCGACCCGCACCTGGTCCCCGTACACCGCCCGCCGCGCCGCCCGCTCGAAGTCGTCGACCAGCACACTGGCGGTGGCCAGGACCGCGATCACCAGGAGGTTGACCAGGACGAGGCGCCACCGGGAACGGGAGCTGAGGTCGCGCCGGAACACCCACAGGACCAGCGCGCCGCCCGCCGCCGCGTTGACCGCGCCGGTGAACAGCGCACCGGTCAACTGCCCGAGCACCGGCAGCAGCAGGAACGGGAACGCCAGCCCGCCGACCAGCGCGCCCACGTAGTCGGCGGCGAAGAGGTCGGCGACGGCCCCGCCCGCGTCCTGCCGGTCGACGCGCTGGATCAGCGTCATCAGCAGCGGGATCTCCGCGCCGATCAGCACCCCGATCGCCAGCGAGAACCCGACCAGGGCGTACTGCGAGTCGCCGAGCCAGGCGAACGAGGCGTAGAGCACCAGCGCGGAGGAGCCGCCGATCAGCGCGAGGGCCGCCTCGACCATCCCGAAACCGACGGCGGCATGGCAGCGCAAACGTTTCGCGAGAAGGGAGCCGATGCCCATCGCGAACACCATCACGGAGAGCACGACGGAGGCCTGGGTGACCGAATCGCCGATCAGATAGGAGGCGAGCGCGACCAGTTCGAGCTCGTAGACGAGGCCGCAGGCGGCGCAGACGAAGACCGCGGCCAGGACGAGGAACCGGCCGGTCCTCGGCCGTACGGGAAGCCGCGCCGCGCCCCCTCGCAGCGCTATCTGCTGGTCGATCATGATGCGAACGCTACGTCACCGCACCGTCGCGGCCTGTCACCCACACGGGTGTAAGTGCCGCCGCCGCTCAGGCCGCGGGCGCGGGAATCCGCACCCCCACCCTGGTCCGGGTCACCACCAACTGCCCTTCCTGCGGGTACGCGTGCCAGGTGCGCCACCGCACCTGGCCCTCGGTGCGCTGGGCGAGCATCGCGGTGAAGGCGTACGGACTGCCGGGAAAGGTCCCCACCAGTCCGTGCGGGTGGTCGCTCACCAGGGCGAGCAACTCCTGTGCCCGCCCGGCGAACTGTCCCTGCGTCAGGGTCTCGACGCGCGCCGCGAACGCGTACTCCCAGTCCCCGAGCCGCTTCGCGACGCCGAGGGGCAGGGGGGTGCTGCTGCCGGGCATACAGGCCACGGTCTCGGAGCAGACGCCGCGGTCCTCCTGGAGGAGGACCTGATGGGAGGCGCCGAGCAGCCTCAACTGGAGTTCGGCGCCGCCGAGCTGGAGATCGAGGACCGCCAGGGCGGGCAGCGGCTCCCGTCCCAGCATCCAGGCCAGGTCGGCGGCGCGGGTGTCGGAGTAGGCCGTCTGGAGGGTGGTGAGCATGGGTGGGCTCCGCAAACACACATGGACACATGGACAGCAGGACGCCCCGAGTTGCTGCGCGTGGGAGGTGGGGAGCGCCCGATCTGGTCCGACTGGGGTCCGAGGGCTGATTGTTCTCTTCAACGAGGGAATCACGAAGTACGACCACTCACAGCGTTTTCGCCCAACTTGCCGTGGTTTCCATCCCCCCGGGGGCCCACCGGTTCACTTGTTCAACCAAAAACGTCCGCGTCGCTCAACAAAAGAGCGTCCGGAGGGAGTTCACCCTCCGGACGCCCGGCATCGTGTCACTTTCGGTGACCGTCCGGCGGCGGTCCGGTCAGCTGCCGCCCCCGCCGCAGCCGCCCCCGCCGCCCCCGCACGACGAGCCGCCGCCGCAGGAG
>NZ_NTGZ01000015.1 GCF_002551245.1 Streptomyces sp. rh34 | reverse complement strand
CCTCGCGCCATCAGAGATGTGTATAAGAGACAGACCGCCACCACCTGGGCGGGCGTGACGGCCGCGAGGCGGTCCCGGTAGCCGTCGAGCCAGTCCGGCTCCAGCCCCGCCGCGGCGAAGCCCGCCAGCGCGCTCGCCTCCTCGGCGCGGGTCGCCAGGGCGAAGCGGGTGAAGCCGGTCGCGTAGGCGCGGGCGCGGTCCACCTCCGCCGGGGACGGGCCCCGGGCGGCGAGCTCCCGGAGGCACCGGGTGATCTCGCCGGAGATCCGGTCCGCGCTGCCCGGTGCTCCCGCGCACTCGATCTCCAGCCAGCCGCCCGCCCCGTTCTCGCGGAGACGGGCGGAGACCGCGTACGCGAGCCCGTGCCGGTCCCGGATCCGACGGCCGAGGCGGGCGGAGGCGTAACCGCCCAGCAGCAGCTGAGCCAGGTGGAACGGGGCGTGCTCCGGGTCGGCGGTGGGGACGGCGGGCCCGACGGCCAGGACGAGAGCCTGGTCGCCGGGTCGGGCCGTACGGTCGCCGCCGACACCGCCGCCGCCCTCGACGACGTCGAGCCCGACCCGCCCCGGCCGGGGATCCTGACGCGTGAAGCGCGGGAGGGTCAGACCCGACGGGCCGCCCGTCCAGGGCGCGAGCCGCTCGTTGGCCAGGCGCAGCACGGTGTCCGGCTCGGCGCCCGCCAGTACGACGAGTGACGACCCGCCGGGCACGACGGCGCGCGTGTGAAGGGCCCCGAGGGCATCGGGCGCCAGGGAGACGACGTCCAGAAGCGGTGCCGTACCACCGGAGCGGGAGGTCAGCGGGTGCGGCCCGAAGCCGTGCGCGAGCGCGGCACGACGCAGCCGTACGCGGCTCGCGGGGGCACGGGGAGCGGCGGCCGCCCGGCGCTGGGCGAGGGCCACCTCCCCCGCCTCGTACCGCGGGCGCACCAGCAGCTCGGCCAGCAGGTCGAGCGCGCCGGGGAGGCCCGGCGCGAGCACGCTGACCGAGAGGATCAGGGACTCGGCGGTGACGACGGTGCTGATCTCGGCGCCGAGGTCGGCGGCCCGGTCGGCGATCTCCTGACGGGTACGGTCCCGGCTGCCCGTCCCGAGGCAGGCAGCGAGGAGCTCCTGGGCGGCGGCGAGGCCCGGTTCGGTGCGCGCGTAGGGGATGACGAGGCGCAGCTCCGCGAGCGGGGCGCCGGGGGCGTGCGTCGCGAGGACGCGCAGCCCGGTGGGCAGGACGGCGGCGGTGGTGCGGTTCATCCGGCGGCGCCTTCCCGGGCGACGAGTTCGGTCACGGTGGTGGGCCCGTCCAGCAGGGCGCGGGCCGCGTCCGCCACCTGCGCGGGAGTGGTCGCCCGCAGCTCCTCGGGGAGCCCGTCGGGCCCGGCGGATCCCGGCAGGAGCAGGGCGGCGCGGCCGAGGGCGACGGCGCGGGTGGGGAGCGAGTCGGTCTGCCGGTGGACGGCGACCAGCAGGGAGTTCACCGCCCGCCGGTGCTCGGCCCCGGAAGGCGGCCGGTCCGCGAGGGTCCGCAGGACGGACCGCCAGACGCCGGCCGCCGCGTCGACGTCGGTGCCGGGCGCCCGGCCGAGCACCGCGAGGGTCAGGTCGGGGGCGGCCGAGGCGAGCCACTGGCCGTGGTAGCCGCAGGTGACGGTCGCGGAGGTGAGGCGATGCCCGTCCCGCGCCGACCGCGCCACCGCCGGCAGCCGGGACCGGCCGAGCACCTGCGCCAGAACGACCTGGGCGAGGTACGCGGGGCGTTCGGCGACCGGGTCGGGGAGACGGTGTCCGACCGCCACGCCGGGCGCGGCGGCGGACACGGGCGCGGTACGGGTCTCCGGGTGCGGGCCGGGGGCCGGAGCGGGCGGCCGGGCCCGTACGGGCGGTTCTCCGGAGCCGTGCGGGGCCGGGGAACCGAGCGGGGCGAAGAGTTCGTGCGCCGCAGCTGAGACGCGCGCGGGATCGATGTCCCCGACGACCGAGAGGACCATCCGCCGGGGCGTGTAGTAGGTGCGCTGGAAGCGTTCGGCCTCGTCGGCGCCGATGCCGTCCAGCTCGGCGGCCGTACCGAAGCTGTCCCTGCTCCCCGGGTAGAGCCCGTCCAGCGCCGCTTCCCAGTACCGGCCGCCGGCCCCCGCCCCCCGGATCTCCTCGGCGATGACGGCGGTCTCGGTGCGGATCACGTCCCGGGTGGGCGCGAAGCCGAGCAGGCGGCGTGCCTCCGCCGCCAGGACGGCCGGCAGGAGGCCGGCGGGGACGGTGGTGTGGAAGACGGTGTGGTCGCGGTGGGTCTCGGCGTTGCAGACCCCGCCCGCGCCCTCGACCAGGGCCGCGTGGCCTTCCCCGTCGCCGGCGCCCGGGCCGGAGCGGGGGAACATCAGGTGCTCGACGAGATGCGCCGTGCCGTGCCGCCCGGCGGGGTCGTCGTCCCCTCCGGCCGCCACGGTCAGGGCGACGGCGGCGAGGCCGCGCCCGTACTGCGGGACCGCCTCCGCGCACACCCGCAGTCCGTTGGCGAGCACGCTCACCCGCCCGGCGGCCGCGTCCGGGGCGGCGGCGGTCGCGTGCGGGCTCATGCCAGCGGCCGGAACACGGACACGCACATCTTCCGGCTGTCGCCCCCGTCGAAGGGCTGCTCGCGCCAGCCCGCGTACCGGCCGACGAGCTCCAGACCGGCGATGGCGCCCAGCAGGTCGAGCTCCCCCGGCCACACGTAGCGCATCACGGTGGTGGCGGACCGGGGTGTGTCGCCGTCCAGGAAGAGCGTGCTCTGCAGCATCATGTTCTGCGAGGCGGGCAGGACGCCCACGGACTCGATGAGCGCCCCGCGCCCGCCGATCGGGTAGGTGTTGACCTCGTTCTTCTTCTGTACGTGGTAGTCGCTCGGGTCGAACGTCTCGATCACCACGTGCCCGTCCGCCGCCACGTGCCGCGCCATCGCGTGCGTCAGCGCGATCTGCTCGTCGACCGCCATCGCGCAGCACAGCACGTTGAAGGGGGCGAGGACCACGTCGAAGGTGCGACCGAGATCGAGACCGGAGAAGTCGCCGTGGACCGGGGTGACCCGGCCCTCGGGGTCCTTCTCCGCGAGGCGGGCCAGCATCCTCTCCGAGGTCTCGACGCCGTGGACGTCGAAGCCGCGCTCCGCGAGCGGGAGCGCCACCCGGCCGGTGCCGACGCCGAGTTCGAGGACGCTCGCGCCGGGCGTGGTGAGGGTGAGCAGGTAGGTGCCGATGTCGTCGAGGTCGGGCGTGCTCGGGTAGATCTCGTCGTACACCCCGGCGAGGGCGTCGCTGTAGGCGGTGGTGATCGCCGCACCGAAGCCGCCCGCCCCGGCGGGGGTTCCCGCGTCGTCGGCCGCTTCCGACGCGTCGGCGGTGGTCGTCGTGTCGGCGGTGGTCGTCGTGCCGACGGTGGCCGTGGTCTCGGCGGTGGTCGTCGTGTCCGTGGTTTCGGCGGTGGTCATCGGGCTCACGCTCCAGCGGTCGTGGTCAGGGTGTCCGCGGCGAGCTCGATCTCGGGACGCTCGGGGTCCGCGGCAAGGTTGTTCTCGGGGTGCGCGGGGTCGATGCCCGCCGCGCGGAAGGCCCGTACGACGTGACCGGCGAGGTCGTCGGCCCCGTCCAGGGCGTGGTCGACGAGCGCGGTGGCCAACGCGAAACTGCGGTGCTGCCCGAAGCTCATGCCGTCGTGTCCGGGGCGCGGGTCCCGCGGGTCCCACGCGGCGGCGACGCCGGGGGCGAGCCGGGCGGTGAAGAGCGAGGTGTCGGCGCCCAGCCCCGGCAGGTCCCGGACGGCGGCCACCACGGCCCGTTCCGCCGGTGCGTGGTCGCCGTGCAGATAGACGACGACGCTGTCGCGACGCGGGTAGTCGTCCTCGTCGGAGAGGACCTTGGCGTGGTAGCGCGCCCCGGCCCCCTCCAGCGCGGTCAGCGCCGCGGCCCACAGCACGACGGCCCCGTCCGCGTCGCGGGCGTGCAGGAAGAGGCGGCGGACCGGGCCCGCGGGGGACGGCAGGGCCCGCGATCCCATGACGTAGAAGAAGCCGGGCGAGAGAGCGGGGCGCGCCGCCTCCAGCGCGACCTCGACCAGCTCGCCGGGGGCGGGCGTACCGGGGGTGATGAGCCGGTCGGCGCCGAGCCGGGCGGTGATCTCCGGCAGCCGTACGACCAGTTCGCCGCCGTCCGTGACCTCGACCAGCCGCCCCGTGACCGGGGTCCTGGCGTGCGGCACGGCCTCGGTGAGGCGGCGCTCCAGCGCGGAGTCGCGCAGCGACCTGCGGGGCGGGGCGTCCGCGTCCCGGCGGTGCGCTCCGTTCCCGGCGTGGAACTCCTCGTACAGCGCGTTGGTGAGCCGGCCGCGCAGGTCGCGCGGGCTGTCAGCGGTCAGCTTCCGCCCGGCGACCTCCGCCGCGAGACCGTCGGCCCGTACGGACACGAGGTCGAGCGCGGCGGTGAGACGCGGTGCCGGGGACGGCTCGGCGGAGCGGGGCAGCGGACGGTCGAGGATCATCGGGGGCTCCCGGACGTGGCGGCGGTGCGGCGTGGTGCGGCGGCGGGTGCGGTCAGACGGAGGGTGGACACGGCCCCGGCCGGATTCAGCAGCAGGGTCCGTCCGATCCCGGCGGCGGCGCGCGCGACCGGGTTGAGGACGGCGTGCGCCTGTGCGGTGGCGATGAGCCGGTCGAACAGGTGCCACCCCGCGAACCCGACGGCCCGCTCCGCCAGCTCCGGGTCCGGGGTCCGGCAGCCGGTGTAGCCCTCCCAGAAGGCCGCGATCCGGGGGATGTGGCGACGCAGCCCGGCGGTGCCGCGTTCGACGATCTCCTGGTGGGTGAGGTCGAAGCCGGGCGCGACGGTGTCCCCGGCGGCGGCCTCGCCCGTCGGCGCGAAGACGGAGTAGGTGGCCTGGAAGAGCCACTCGCCGACGAACGCTCCGACGTCCCGGGCCGGATCGGCCCACCTGAACTCCTCCCAGTCGCAGAGGTAGAGCGAGCCCCCGTGGACGATGAACTGGTCGAAACGCAGGTCGCAGTGGGCCGGGGTGTGCGGCGCCGTCCGCTCCCGCTCGCGCAGCCGGTGGAGCGCGGCGACGACCTCGGTGTCGTCCTGGACCAGCTTCCAGGCGGCGATCTGCGCCATGCTGCGGTCCTGGACCTCGTTCCACGGGAACGCCCGCAGCCAGCGCATCGGCGGCAAGGGGGCCTCACCCGTGTCGATCCCCACCTCCGCCGCGCCGACGGCCGGGGCCTGCCCCGTGCTCGCCGGGCCGCCCACCGGCTCCATGGCGTGCAGGGTGGCGACGGCACGCCCCGCCTCCCGGCACAGTCGCTCGTCGAAGTCGCCGTCCAGCGCGACCTCCGAGCCCGAACGGGCCCCGGGCAGCAGCCGGAACGCGCTGACGGCGGCGGCCCGGTCGGTCCCGAGGTGTTCGGGCGTACGCAGCGGTGACCCGGCCGGGAGACGTGCGGCCGACGCCTCGAAGGCGAGCGCGCGGTCGATCTCGGGACGGCTGCCGTCGGGGGACCGGGCGACCGTCTTGACGAAGACCTGCTGACCGCGGGTCGTCGTCCCGGCCCAGTTGTCGTTGCGGCCGCCGAAGGCGGTCAGCCCCTCCGGCGCGAAGGGGCCGAGGCCCAGCCGCTCCAGCAGCGCGTTCACTTCCGGTGCGGCGTCGAGGCCGGTCGGCCGGTAGCGGATCAGCGCGGGCGCTTCGTTCGTCGTGGTCGTCATGACACTCCTCGGGGGACCGCCCGGCGGCCCTCCTCATCGATCAACTCGGCGGTGAAGGCGAGGTAGTCCAGCAATTCGTCGCTCCACTCGCAGTACGTGGCGAAGTCCCGCATGTGCGTGACGACGCGGAGCACGGCGCAGCGCCCCACGGCCGCCGGGTCGTACACCGGGCCTCCGCCGCCGGTGCGGTCGCCGCTTCCGCCGCTGTCGCCGTCGCCGCTCTCGCCGTACACGCCCAGGAACACCTGTTGGAGGACGGCCGCGGACGGCAGCCCGGCGCCCTCGTCCGGAGCCCCGGCGCCGTCGTGCGCCGCGCGGTAGAGCGGTGACGACCACGCCAGCTCGACGAGGTCGCCGAGCATCCAGCCCAGGTCCAGCTCCCGGCGCCCGGCGCCGAGGTCCTGGCCGGTCAGCAGCGCCACCCGGCCGCGGCTCCTCGGCGGTACGAGCGCACCGGTCGAGGCCCAGCCGTGGAGGAGCACGGCCGACGCCCCGGCGCCCGTGGGCCGTTCGGCGTCGTCCGCCCAGTCGAGGAGCCGCGCCGTGCGGGCACCGCCCCACACCTCCAGCGCGTGTCGCCGGAGCCGCTCCGCGGCGGGGACCAGCGGAACCGTCCCGCTCGCCCACTCCCGCAGCCGCCGCAGGCCCGGCGGCGGAGCCGGCTCGGGGCCCTGGGGCAGGGGGACGCCGTGCAGGACCCGCAGGGCCCGGGCGGCGGCGGTGAGGGAGTGGGCGACGAGCCGCCCGGCCTGCGGGCGGGGGTCCCGCAGCCAGGCGGCGGCCGAGGCGGCGCCGGCGGCCCGGTGGAGCAGCCCGGATCCGTGCGTCTGCCCGGTGGACAGCAGCGCGGCCCCCGTGACCGCTTCCTGGCCGGGGACGAGCGGGACCAGCCGGCCGGGCGCACGCAGTGGCCCGGCGTAACGGTGCCCCGGACCGTGCCACCACAGGAAGCCGCCGTCCGGTTCCTCGTACACCCGGGTGGCCTGGAGGCCCGTACCGTGCTCCGCCACGAGGACGGCCGTTCCGGTCAGGGGGCCCGTTCCGGTCAGGGAGTCCGTTCCGGTCACGCCGCCCGCTCCCGGTCCCCGGCCGCGTCGGGGCGGCCCCGCCCCGGCCCGGTCCCGGTTCCGTCGCCGGGCGCGTCCCCCGGAGCGCCGCTGCCCCCGCTCTCCTTCCGGCGCGCGACGCAGAGGTCGTACAGCTCGTTCAGCGGGGCGGAGCCACCGTCCGCCACCTCACCCGTGCGCGCGCTCCGCGCGGGGATCGTCGGCGCGAGCACCACGCCGGGCCGCTCGCGCAGCACCGCCAGGTGTTCCCGGACGACCGGGCTGCCGAGCGCACCGGGCGGCAGCGACGGCGCGACACCCACCAAGGCCCGGGTGGTGTGCAGCGCGACCATCAGCGGTGTGTCGGCGACGCCGAGTGCGTACCGGCCGACGAAATTCAGTGTGGCGGGATGGACGAGAATCAGGTCCGCCCATTCCGCGAGTTCGACATGGGGCACGTCGACGCCGGAGAAAGTGTTCCAGTCGTCGATGAGCACTTCTTTTCCGGAGAGCACGGCCACCGCGTCCCGCGAGACGAACCGGCACGCGGAGCGCGTCAGCACCACCCGCTTCTCCACCTCGGGAAAGGAATTCCCGAGCCAGTTGATCCAGAACGGCAGGAAGGCGACGCCGAGGGCTCCCGTCCCCACGACGAGAACGCGCTCGAAGTCCCGTTGCTGTTCCTCCACGACGCCTCCTGTGCGCGTTGGGGCCGGGGCCCGGCCGGAGTGTGCACTCCGGCCGGACCCCGCGGCTCACTACGAAGAGAGCCTGGTCAGCACTTGTTCTCGACGGTCTTCGCGGCGAGCGAGCCGAGAGCGGCGGCGCACTGCTGCGAGGAACGGGCGCTGATGATCGTGGCGCGGATCGCCCACGGGATGGTGGGGCTGAACGCCGGCGCGGCGTCCTTGCCGTCGTGCAGGCCCAGCTCCTCGGCGGAGGTGTAGGCGGTGTAGCCGTCGAACAGGTCCTGCTCGGTGACGTTCTGCATCAGTTTTCTCTCCATGAAAGGGAATTGACGACCGGTCATCCATGCGATGTCCGGCGTCCGTTGCGGACAGAAAGAATGATGACCCGCGACGCCGGGCCCGCACCATTGACTCTTGCGGCATTGCCGCAAGCGACAGTTCCCCCGCATGCGAAGAAGGGGATAGAACTACGAGGGTGAACCCACCTGACGCAGAACAGCCTCCGGCAGAGCGGCCCGCGCTGCGGGCGCTGCTCTCGTACGCGCGTCCGCACCGCGGCGTCCTCCTCACCGTTCTGGCCCTGACCCTTCTGGGCAGTGCCGCCGGTCTCGCTCAGCCTCTGGTCATCCAGTCGGTCCTGGCGAAGCTCATGACGGGCGAGGGGCTGCGGGACGATCTCCTCCTGCTGTTCGGCCTGCTGGTCGCCTCCATCGGGCTGACCTGGGTGCAGGCCTGGCTCAGCGAGCGGACCGCCGAGCGGGTCGTGCTCCAGGTCCGTCGCGGCCTCATAGCGCGCCTGATACGCCTGCGCAGCGCGGAGTTGGACCGCGTCGAACCGGGTGGCCTGACCACCCGCGTCACGTCCGACAGCACGCTCGTCCAGCACGCGGCGACGGGCGGTCTCATCCAGCTCGTGGACGGATCGATCCACCTCCTGGCCACGATCGTGCTGATGGGCATCGTCAGTCTGCCGCTGCTCGGCATCACGTCCGCCGTGCTGGTGGTCGTGGGCATCGCGATGGGCGTCGTCATGCCGCGCATCAAGAGGGTGACCACCGAGGCGCAGACCTCCGTCGGCGAGATCGGCGCCGCGCTCGACCGGTCGCTCGGCGCGGCCCGGACCGTGAAGGCCAACGGCGCCGAGGCGAAGGAGACCGAGCGGGCGACCGACGCAGCCGAACGCGCCTACCGGGCCGGCCTCAAGGGGGCCCGGTACCACGCGCTGATCGCCGTGCTCGCCGGGCTGATCGTCCAGGCGTCCTTCCTCGCCGTCATCGGTTTCGGCGGCGCGCTGGTCGCCATGGGCACCCTCGAACTGGCCGCGCTGATCGGCTTCCTGCTCTACCTCTTCAACCTGGGCGGCCCGGTCCTCTCGCTCGTGGGCGGGACCACGGCCCTCCAGCAGGGGCTCGGCGCCCTGGCCAGGATCGAGGAGGTGCGGTCCATGGCGGCGGAGGACGACGTGGACGGCACGCCGCCGGTGCCGTCCGGCCCGCCGCCCCGGGTCACGGTCGACGGCCTGACCTTCGCCTACGAGGGGCGCACCCCCGTCCTGAACGACACCACCTTCGTCGCACCGGCGGGGAAGGTCACCGCGATCGTCGGCCCGTCCGGCAGCGGCAAGACGACGGTGTTCTCCCTGATCCAGCGGTTCTACGACAGCGAGGCCGGCCGCATCCTGCTGGACGGCACCGACATCCGCACCCTCGGCCGGGCCGAGCTCCGGCGACGTATCGCGTATGTCGAGCAGGACTCCCCGATGCTCGCCGGCACGCTCCGGGAGAACCTCCTCTACTCCGCGCCCGACGCGAGCGACGAAGCCGTAGCCGACGTGCTCCGCAGGACCCTGCTCGACGACTTCGTCTCCTCGCTCCCGGCCGGTCTCGACACGGCTGTCGGCTCCCGCGGCCTGGCGCTCTCCGGTGGCGAGCGCCAACGGCTGGCCATCGCACGGGCGTTGCTGCGCCGCCCCCAGGTCCTGCTCCTGGACGAGGTCACCGCCCATCTCGACGGGCTCAGCGAGACGGCGCTGCGCAGGACGGTGGAGGAGGCGGCGCGGGACTGCACGGTGCTGCTCATCGCCCACCGGCTCTCGACGGTCACCTCGGCGGACCGGCTGGTCCTGTTCGAGAACGGCCGGGTCAGCGATCACGGACGGCACGAGGAGCTGCTGGAGCGCAGCGCCCTCTACCAGGACCTCACCGCCACGCAGTTGACCCCTGCCGGATCGTCCGCACCTCACTGAGCGTCCCGGGCGGCTGCCGCGCCCTGCGAGAATTCCGTGCGCCGGCACCGCCAGAACCGCATGTCCGCTCGTCGAACAACTCTCTCGCTGAACACCCCCCTCAGCACGACCGAAGGGTTCAAGGATCCAGATGACCGACACCACTCCCCTGCCTCTGCCCGCCGCGACCGAGGACGACCACTACGGCGCCATCGCCGTCGAACTCCTGGGCGAACAGCGGGAGAAGCTCGTCGTGAGCGGCGAGCGGATTCCCACGATCACCATCGTCCGCGCGCCCGAGGCCGAGGTCGACGACCACATCGTCATCGGCACCCGGGACCCCCGGCACCTCACGATCACGGTGGACGGCGAGGCCGCGACGATCAAGCCCGCCAAGGGCAGGCTGCGGAGGCAGTCCTACCGGGTCGACGTCGTCTGCGCGGGCACGCGCTACCGGCTCGTCCCCGACTCGATCCCCTGCAGCCGGCTGACCCGGGACGGGAAGCACCTCGGGGACTTCTCGTCGGACGGCGACCGCCGGGTGATCGCCGAGTGGCGGGAGGACGCCGGGACCGTCGAACCGCTCGACGCGGCCGTCGGCTACGCGCTGTCCGCGGCGTTCGGCACCGGAGGCCAGCCGATGTGGATGATGCTGGTCGACGCGATCAGCACAGCCCTGCCCGGCTGAGCACACGGTCAACGGCCACACGTGAAGTCCCCTGCTGGAAGGGATTCCCGCAGGGGACTTCGGCTGTCGTGCCGCACCCGGAGGCCGGCACGGGAGAAGGTCAGGTCACGGACGCAGACCCCTGATGTCCTCCGCGTACAGGTTCGACACGATCGCGGCCTCGAACCGGGACTTCAGGTTCAGCTTGCGCACGATGCTCGACGTATGCGCCCGGACCGTACGTTCCGTGATGCCGAGTCTCCGGGCGAGCCAGCGGTTCTGCTCGCCGCCGGCCAGCAGCGCGAGCACTTCGCGCTCGCGTTCCGTGAGCGTGGTGAAATCCAGTACCTGTCGGTCGGTCATCGCCGTCACAGCGGCCCCCTAGTTGTGATCATCCACTGGTGTCGTCTGTTGTCCGTCCCGCGTCCGTTCCTCGACCGACCGGGACTACCTGCGCCTTTACCCTTCGATTACCCTTTCCCTCATCAGTTCGACGGCTGCGTGGCATCTGACCCATGCCCCAGCCATCAGTTCGACGGGCGCGCGGCATCTGACCCATGCCGGCGCGCCGGCAGTTGTTGTGCGGCACGCGGGGGGCGGCAGCAGTGAACGACGGAAGTCTGTCGATACTCGGTATCGACGCGACGGAGGAACGCGTCTATCGGTACTTCCTGCGCAATCCCGGGACCAGCACCGAGGACATCGACATCCTCCTCCACCGCCCGCGTGAGGACGTGGAGAAGGCCCTCGCCCGGCTCGACGAGCTGTGCCTCCTGCGGACCGACGAACACGGCGCGGCGACGGCGACCGATCCGGAGACCGCGATCGAGCGGCTCACGGAGATACGGCTGCGCGAGCTGCACGAACAGCTCCACCAGGTCACCAGGTCCCGGCATCTGGTGGCCGACCTGACCGCCGAACAACAGGCCCGCCCCCTCGCCACGCAGGGCGTGGAGCGGCTCGAAGTCCTGCGGCACATCCGCGACCGGATCGACGACCTGGCCTTCTTCGCCCGGCAGGAGATCCTCTCCGTCGAGCCGTACACCACCCTCACCCCCGAGAACATCGCGCACGCGCGCCCGCTCGACACCCGGTGTCTGCGCCGGGGCGTGCGGATCCGCAGCGTGGTGCTGCGGGAGGCGCTCGACCACCCGCCCACCGTCGCCTACCTCCGCGAGCTCAGGGCGCAGGGCGCGTCGATCCGAGCCGCGGACGACCTGTCCGAGCGCATCCTCGTCTACGACCGCCGGACGGCCCTGGTGCCCGTGGACCCGGCGGACACGTCGAGCGGCGCACTGGTCACCCAGCAGGCCGGTCTGGTCTCCAACATCCTGGCCCTGTTCGAGAAGATCTGGACCGAGGCCACGGACCTCGCCGCCCTGATCGACACCGATCCCGCGCCGACGGGCGTGCTCTCGGAGATGGAGCAGCGTGTCATGGAGGAGATGTGCCGGGTCACGAAGGACGAGACGGGCGCCCGTAACCTGGACATCTCGGTACGGACGTACCGCCGTCACGTCGCTGACGTCCTGCGCATCCTGAACGCGACCAGCCGCCCGCACGCGGCCCTGCTGGCCCGTGAGAGGGGCTGGATCTGAGGCCCCCCGGCACCACGGGTGAGGGCCCGTCTCCCCGAGGCCCTACGGGACCCGCCGGCCGTCCTCCAGCGTCCAGCCCTCCAGCGTCCGGTCCTTCAGCGCCTCGGCGCAGCGCTCCCGCACGTCCTGCCGCCCGCCGCCCCGGACCAGGACGGTGATCCGGTCCTCCTCGATGCGCTGGGCGCACTCCCAGTGCGCGGGCAGCATTCCCAGGAGCCGGAGCACCGCGGTCCCGGCGGGCGCGGCCGGCACGGCGGCCCGGACCACCACGATCTCGACCTCGACCTCGACCGGACCGTCTACTGCCAGCCGTTGACGCACTTGGGCTTGCCCCTGTCCGGTCCGAGACCCTTCGGCAGCGGTAGGCCGCAGAGGACCCCGGAGACCGCGCGGGACCCCTCCGACACGGCTTGCGAGACCCCCCACGGCAGCGTGGCCGCCCCGCCGTGCCCGGACACGACACCCGTCCCGGCACTGGCGTGGGCCGGGACGGCGGCCGCCCCGACGACCAGCCCCAGGATCATTCCCCCGGTACCGACCATCCTCCTGGTGAACGCGCAGACGCCCATGTGTTCCTCCCCGTACGTCATGTGGCTCGCCGGCTTCCCTCGCCGACGCCCACAAGCTTGCCAGTGACACGTGCCCGCGCCAGGGGTGATCACTGTCAACTTGCTGCATACGCCGGGCTACTTGGTGCCAACCGTATTCCGCCGGAACACTCCGGGGATGTTCGGCCACTGAGGATGCGCGGCGACCGGGCCACGAGGGCACACGAGGGGGCACACGACGACGGGGCCGGGAGAGCGTCATCCGCTCTCCCGGCCCCGAGGCTCACGCCGGATCCCGCCGACACACGCCGACCGTGTCCTGCCGGTCGGTCGGCCGTGTCCGGTCAGTCCATCGGCCGCTTCGGCTTCGGACGCCAGACCACCAGCGCGCTGGTCTGCTGCACGTCCTGGTACGGCACCAGGTCCCGGCGGTACGAGGCGTGCACCTGGGCCTCGCGCTGCCGCATGGCGACCGCCGCGCCGTCCACCGCCGCCGAGAGCTCGGCGACGCGCTGCTGGAGGGCCGCGACCTGGTTCTCCAGCTCGATGATCCGCTTGATGCCCGCCAGGTTGATGCCCTCGTCCTGCGACAGCTGCTGCACGGTGCGCAGCAGCTCGATGTCGCGGGCCGAGTAGCGCCGGCCGCGCCCGGCCGTACGGTCCGGGGAGACCAGGCCGAGACGGTCGTACTGGCGCAGTGTCTGCGGGTGAAGGCCCGAGAGCTGGGCCGCGATCGAGATCACGTACACCGGTGTCTCATCGGTCAGCTGGTACGGATTGCGTCGACGGCCGTCCATCTCAAGCTCCCTTCGCAGCCTGGAACAGCTCCGCCCGCGGGTCCTCGTCCGCGGTCGCCTTCCGGTAGGCCTCCAGGGCGTCCCTGGCCTCCTGGCCCAGGTCCCTGGGGACCGCGACCTCCACGGTGACCAACAGGTCTCCGCGGGTGCCGTCCTTGCGCACCGCACCCTTGCCCCGGGCGCGCATCGTACGCCCGTTGGGGGTGCCGGCGGGAAGTTTCAGGGTGACCGGGGGGCCGCCGAGCGTGGGGACCTTGACCTCGCCGCCGAGCGTCGCCTCCGGATAGGTGACGGGCACGGTGACCGTGAGGTTGTCGCCCTTGCGGCCGAAGACCGGGTGGGCGTCGACGTGGACGACGACGTAGAGGTCGCCGGCCGGACCGCCGCGTTCGCCCGCACCGCCCTTGCCGCGCAGCCGGATCCGCTGGCCGTCGGTGACGCCCGCCGGAATCCTCACCTGCATGGTGTGCGCCGACTTCGCCCGGCCGCTCCCCTTGCAGACCTCGCAGGGGTCCTGGGCGATGAGGCCCCGGCCCTTGCAGTCCACACAGGGGTCGGTGAGCGAGAAGCCGCCGCCGCTGCCGCGCGAGACCTGGCCGGTGCCGACACAGGTCGGGCAGACCCTGGGGGTGCCGTTCTTGTCGCCGGTGCCGGAACACGCCTTGCAGGGCGCCTGGCTGGACATCCGCAGCGGGACCGTGGCCCCGTCGACCGCCTCGGTGAAGCTGAGCGTCACCTCGGACTCGATGTCCTGGCCGCGCCGCGGCTGGACGCGGGCGCCCGCGCCGCCGCGGTTGAACAGCCCGCCGAAGACGTCGCCGAGACCGCCCCCGCCGCCGCCGAAGCCGCCCGCGCCGCCCTGTCCGCCGCCACCCGGGGCGCCGCCTCCGAAGAGGTCGCCCAGGTCGAAGTTGAAGTTGCCGCCGGCACCACCGGGGCCGGCGCGGAAGCCGCCGTTGCCGAAGAGGGCGCGCGCCTCGTCGTACTCCTTGCGCTTCTTGGGGTCACCGAGGATGTCGTTCGCCTCGGAGATCTCCTTGAAGCGCTCCTCCGCCTTGGCGTCGCCCTTGTTGGCGTCCGGGTGGAACTCGCGGGCGAGCTTCCGGTACGCCTTCTTGACCTCGGCGTCGGTGGCGTCCTTGGGGACGCCGAGGACCTTGTAGTAGTCCTTCTCGACGAAGTCCTTCGTGCTCATCGACGTCCCTCCTTCCGGACGATCGGCCGAGCGGCCGGCCCGTGGGCCGGCCGCCGGGCCGGTCGGTGTGCACCCTGGTGGTCAGACGCGTTGCCGTCAGACCTCCTCGGTGCCACCGCTCTCCTCGTCGTCTGTCTTCTCTTCCTTGGCCGCGGCGGGCGTGGCGCCCGGCTGCGGCTCGGCCACGGCCACCCGCGCGGGGCGGATGGTGCGCTCGCCGATGCGATACCCCGGCTGCAGGATCGCCACGCAGGTCGTCTCGGTGACGTCCGGCGCGTAACTGTGCATCAGGGCCTCGTGGATCGTCGGGTCGAAGGGCTCGCCCTCCTTGCCGAACTGCTGGAGGCCCAGCTTCGCGACGATGGTCTCCATCGATTCGGCCACCGACTTGAAGCCGCCGACCAGCTCGCCGTGTTCCCGCGCGCGGCCGACGTCGTCGAGGACGGGCAGGAGCTCGGACAGGAGGTTCGCGACAGCGATCTCCTTGACCGTGACCCGGTCCCGCTCGACGCGGCGGCGGTAGTTCTGGTACTCGGCCTGGAGCCGCTGGAGGTCCGCGGTGCGCTCACCGAGCGCGGTGCGTACCTGGTCCAGCTGTGCGGTCAGACCGACGGTCGGGTCGAGGTCCCCGGCCGGGGCTGCCGTCTCCTCCTCGGAGGAGTCGGCAGCCTTCGGCTCGGCGTCATCAGGGGTGGCGCCGGAGGGGACGTCGGGCTTCTCCTCGAAGCCCGGAGTCTCCTCGGTCACGCCGCACCGCCCTTGGTGTCCTTCTCGTCGTCCACGATCTCGGCGTCGACGACGTCGTCGTCGGCCTTGGCCTGGGCGTCGCCCGGGGCGTCGGCGCCCGGGGTCGCACCCTCGGCCTGGGCGTTGGCGTACATCGCCTGGCCGAGCTTCTGGGAGACGGCCGCGACCTTCTCGGTTGCCGTGCGGATCTCGGCGGAGTCCTCGCCCTTGAGCTTCTCCTTCAGCTCACCGACGGCGGTCTCCACCTCCGTCTTCACGTCGGCCGGGACCTTGTCCTCGTTGTCCTTGAGGAACTTCTCCGTCTGGTAGACGAGCTGCTCGCCCTGGTTGCGCGACTCGGCGGCCTCGCGGCGGGCGTGGTCCTCCTCCGCGTACTTCTCGGCCTCTTCGCGCATCCGGTTGACCTCGTCCTTCGGCAGCGAGGAGCCGCCGGTGACGGTCATCTTCTGCTCCTTGCCGGTGCCGAGGTCCTTGGCCGTGACGTGCATGATGCCGTTGGCGTCGATGTCGAAGGCGACCTCGATCTGCGGGACACCGCGCGGGGCCGGCGGCAGACCGGTCAGCTCGAACATCCCGAGCTTCTTGTTGTACGCCGCGATCTCGCGCTCGCCCTGGTAGACCTGGATCTGCACGGACGGCTGGTTGTCCTCGGCCGTCGTGAAGATCTCGGAGCGCTTGGTCGGGATCGTGGTGTTGCGCTCGATGAGCTTGGTCATGATCCCTCCCTTGGTCTCGATGCCGAGGGACAGCGGGGTGACGTCGAGGAGCAGGACGTCCTTGACCTCGCCCTTGAGGACACCGGCCTGGAGCACGGCGCCGATGGCGACGACCTCGTCCGGGTTCACGCCCTTGTTGGCGTCCTGGCCGCCGGTCAGCTCCTTGACGAGCTCGGCGACGGCGGGCATACGGGTGGAGCCACCGACGAGAACGACGTGGTCGATCTCGGAGAGCTGGATGCCCGCGTCCTTGATGACGTTGTGGAACGGGGTCTTGCAGCGGTCCAGGAGGTCCGCGGTCAGCTGCTGGAACTGCGAGCGCGTGAGCTTCTCGTCCAGGTGCAGCGGGCCCTCGGCGGACGCCGTGATGTAGGGCAGGTTGATCGTGGTCTCGGTCGAGGACGAGAGCTCGATCTTCGCCTTCTCCGCGGCCTCGCGGAGACGCTGGAGAGCCATCTTGTCCTTGGACAGGTCCACGCCGTGCCCGTTGGCGAACTGCTTCACCAGGTAGTCGACGACGCGCTGGTCCCAGTCGTCACCACCGAGGTGGTTGTCACCGTTGGTGGCCTTCACCTCGACGACGCCGTCGCCGATCTCCAGGAGGGACACGTCGAAGGTGCCGCCACCGAGGTCGAAGACGAGGATCGTCTGGTCGTCCTTGTCGAGGCCGTACGCCAGGGCTGCGGCGGTCGGCTCGTTGACGATGCGCAGGACGTTCAGGCCCGCGATCTCGCCGGCCTCCTTCGTCGCCTGACGCTCGGAGTCGTTGAAGTACGCCGGGACGGTGATGACCGCGTCGGTCACCTTCTCGCCCAGGTAGGACTCGGCGTCGCGCTTCAGCTTCTGCAGGATGAAGGCGCTCATCTGCTGCGGGTTGAAGCTCTTGCCGTCCAGGTCGATCTTCCAGTCAGTGCCCATGTGGCGCTTGACGGAGCGGATGGTCCTGTCGACGTTGGTGACCGCCTGGCGCTTCGCGACCTCGCCGACGAGCACCTCGCCGTTCTTGGCGAAGGCGACGACGGACGGCGTGGTCCTGGCGCCTTCGGCGTTGGTGATGACGGTGGGCTCGCCGCCTTCGAGAACGCTGACGACGGAGTTAGTCGTGCCCAGGTCGATGCCGACCGCACGTGCCATTTCAATTCCTCCAACTGACTACTTGAGTGGATCTGACTCAAGGATGCACGACGCCCGCCCCGGAGTCAACAGACCTGAGTCCCTTACGCTCAACTTAAGTGCACACGGAGAACACACCCAGGGCCTGCCCGCCCTCCCCGGTCACCCCACGCCGCACCCGCGCACGCCACGCCCCTCACACACCACCCGCCCCACCGTCTCACCGTGGGATCGTTCTGTCACAAAATGCCGTGAGACGGTCACAACCGTCACCGACCGGCAGGTTTCACCGTGGATCGTCACACCATCGGACCTCGAACCCCGGGCGGGCGCGATGCAGAACGCGAGGAAGCCGCGCGTACGGCGGAAGAACCAGAGAAGCCAGAAGGCCCGGAAGGGCCGACAGGGCCAGCAGGACCTCAAGAACCAGAAGAAGACCAACCACAGGAACCCGCGGCCCCAGAAGACCGAACACCCCCAGCAGACCCACCAGACCCGGCCGACCCAGGGTCCGCAGCGACCACTCCCCCGCCCGCCCCAGCCCCGCTCGGAGTCACCCGAGGCGGAGCCGCACAGCCCGGCACCGCACGAGGCACATCCGCACGCGCACCCACATCCGCACGCGACCCCGCCCCCACCCCCGCACCCGTCCCCGTACAGGGCGGTGGCAGGGACGGTCAGAGGCCAGTTCCCCTCGCGCCCCGCGGCACGCCTGACCGGCCTCACCGACCGGGCCGGGCGGGTCACGGACCGCTTCCTCCCGCGCGCACCGGCCGAACGGGTCCTGGACCTGACTCTCGGCACCGTCCTGCTGATCCTGACCGCCCCCGCCGTCGCCGTCGCGGCCCTCGCCCTGGGCGCGCGGCACACTCCGGGCGGCGCCTGGGACCGCCGCCCCCGGACCGGCCTGGGCGGCCGGGTCTTCGAGCTGCGCACCCTGCGCACCCGCAGGCTCCGGCTGGACCTGTTCTCCCGCCTGCCCCACGTCGTACGCGGCGAACTCTCCCTGGTCGGCCCCGCCCCACTGGCCCCGGGCGATCCACGGGCCGCGCGGCCCGGCGCCCGGCAGTGGCGGCAGGAACTGCGGCCGGGACTGACCGGGCTGGCACAGGTGCGCGCCAGGTCCGGCATGCCGTGGGACGACCCCGCCCTGCTGGACCAGCACTACGCGGA
The DNA here is from genome assembly GCF_002551245.1 of Streptomyces sp. rh34. Classification (GTDB taxonomy): domain Bacteria; phylum Actinomycetota; class Actinomycetes; order Streptomycetales; family Streptomycetaceae; genus Streptomyces. The sequence continues at coordinate 37,471 of NZ_NTGZ01000015.1, read as the reverse complement.
GCACCATGGAGTAGTGCTCGACCTGGCGATTCTCGCCGAAGCCGCACGCGCCCCCCTGCGGACGCGGCTCCGGAGGGCCCGTCGAACCAAGGCACACCTGAGCGACGCAGATCACCGACGCCCCGGCTACAGCACGGTGGAATAAGTGGATAGTGTCAGCACAGACTAATTAAGTTACTGCTTAGTAGTAGTGGGTAGTAGTAACTGGACCCCGCTCTCGCAGGCCCGAGGAGCCCCGAAATGCAACTCGCCGCGATCATTGTGTCGCTGGTGCTGACGGTCGTCGGCGTTGCGCTCATCACCCGAGCCGTCGCGCAGATCTACCGCTTCGTCCGTCTCGGACAGCCGGTACCAGCAGGCAGCCGCACCGACGACCCCCAGCAGCGGACGATCACCCTGGTCAAGGAGTTCCTCGGCCACACCCGGATGAACCGGTGGGGGATCGTCGGCTTCGCCCACTGGTTCGTCGCCATCGGCTTCCTGACACTGCCGCCCACGCTGCTCCAGGCGTACGGGCAGCTCTTCCAGGCCGACTGGGTGCTGCCGATCATCGGCGGCTGGCTGCCGTTCGAGATGTACATCGAGTTCATCGGCCTGATGACGGTCGTCGGGATCGTGGCCCTGATGGCGATCCGGCTGCTGAACCTGCCGTCCCGGGCCGGCCGTAAGTCGCGCTTCGCGGGCTCGAAGGCCTGGCAGGCGTACTTCGTCGAGTACATCATTCTGGTCATCGGCCTCGCGATCCTCGTGCTGCGCGGACTGGAAGGCGCGATCCACCACGTCGAGAGCTACGACGCCGCGTACTTCGTGTCGTACCCGCTGGTCCTCGCCTTCGAGGGGCTGAGCCTCAGCACGCTCCAGACGCTCATCTACCTCGCCGCGATGATCAAGGTCGGCACCTCGCTGATCTGGATGATCACGGTCTCGCTGAACACCAACATGGGTGTCGCCTGGCACCGTTTCCTCGGCTTCCCGAACATCTGGTTCAAGCGGAACGCCGACGGTGACGTCGCGCTCGGCGCGCTCCTGCCGATGACGTCGGGCGGCAAGGAGATCGACTGGGAGGACCCGGCCGAGGACGCGGTCTTCGGTGTCTCCCAGGTCGAGCAGTTCTCCTGGAAGGGCATCCTCGACTTCTCCACCTGCACCGAGTGCGGCCGCTGCCAGTCCCAGTGCCCCGCCTGGAACACCGGCAAGCCCCTCTCCCCCAAGCTCCTGATCATGTCGCTGCGCGACCACGCGCACGCCAAGGCCCCCTACCTCCTGGCCGGCGGCGGCAAGGACATGGAGGGCAACGAGAAGGCCACGGAGGAGCAGCTCAAGGACGTTCCCGCGGCCGCCCTCGCCGAAGCCGAGCGCCCCCTCATCGGCACCGCCGAGGAGAACGGCGTCATCGACCCGGACGTCCTCTGGTCCTGCACCACCTGCGGCGCCTGCGTCGAGCAGTGCCCGGTCGACATCGAGCACATCGACCACATCGTCGACATGCGCCGCTACCAGGTGATGATCGAGTCATCGTTCCCGTCCGAGGCGGGCACGATGCTCAAGAACCTGGAGAAGAAGGGCAACCCCTGGGGGCTGGCCAAGAAGGCGCGTGTCGAGTGGACCAAGGAGGTCGACTTCGAGGTCCCGATCGTCGGGAAGGACGTCGAGGACCTCACCGAGGTCGACTACCTGTACTGGGTCGGCTGCGCGGGCGCCCTGGAGGACCGGGCCAAGAAGACCACGAAGGCCTTCGCGGAGCTGCTGCACATCGCGGGCGTCAAGTTCGCGATCATGGGCGGCGACGAGAAGTGCACCGGTGACTCCGCGCGCCGCCTGGGCAACGAGCCGCTGTTCCAGCAGCTCGGCCAGGAGAACGTGGCGATGCTGAACATGGCGTTTGGCGAGGACTCCGCCGAAGGTGAAGAAGGTGACACGACGACGAAGAAGCCCAAGTCGTCGAAGAAGATCGTCGCGACCTGCCCGCACTGCTTCAACACCATCGCGAACGAGTACCCGCAGCTCGGCGGCGAGTACGAGGTCATCCACCACACGCAGCTGCTCCAGCACCTCATCGACGAGGGCAAGCTGATCCCGGTGACCCCGGTCGAGGGCCTGATCACGTACCACGACCCGTGCTACCTGGGCCGCCACAACAAGATCTACACCCCGCCGCGCGAGATCATCGCGAAGGTCCCGGGGCTGCGGAACGAGGAGATGCACCGTCACAAGGAGCGCGGCTTCTGCTGCGGCGCCGGTGGCGCGCGGATGTGGATGGAGGAGCGGATCGGCAAGCGCGTGAACAACGAGCGCGTCGAGGAAGCCCTCTCCCTCAACCCGGACATCGTCTCCACCGCCTGCCCGTTCTGCCTCGTCATGCTGACCGACTCGGTCAACGGCAAGAAGAACGACGGCCAGGCCAAGGAGTCCATCCAGGTCGTGGACGTCTCGCAGCTCCTCCTGGAGTCCGTGAAGACCCCGGCCGATCCGGCGGGCGAGCCGGAACAGGTGGACGCGCCGGAGCCCGAACCGGCAAAGTGACGTAACGAGTCGACGCGATGAGCGGCCGGACCTGCCTCGGGGGCAGGACCGGCCGCTTTTCCGTGCCCGGCCCCGCACCCGAGCTCCCCGGCCCGGGAGTGACGACGGCCGCATGTGAGCCCGGACATGTACGCAACGGCGCATCTGGAGCATCATGTGCCCCGGAGCCGCCCGGTCGCGGGTGGGGAACCCCGCACCGGCAGAAGGCGGACAGCGAACAGCACACGACGAACGAACGAGCGACGAACGAGGCCCCGTGCGCCCACGCATCACGCCCCCGAAGGCAGCGGTCACCACCAGAGCGACGGCCGCCCTCGCCGCGGGCTGCGCCGCTCTGCTGCTCGCACTCACCGGCTGCGGAAACCCCGCGGCCGCCGAAGGACCCTCGCCCTCACGCTCATCCGCATCCGCATCCGCATCCGACGGCAAGAACGGCGACACCCCGCCGGAGGCACAAGCACAGTCCAAGTCCCGCTCCCGGGCGGGCCCGGCTCGCATCCCCGTACCGCGCGGTGCCGGCAGCCGGGTCCCGTACGACTTCAACGGCGACGGCCACCGGGACCTGGTCGTCGACGACCTGGTGAGGGCCCCCGGTGACCGTCACGGCGACGACGCGGGCATCGGCATCGTCTACGGCTCCGACGACCGCCCCCTGGACCCGGCCGCCCGGCAGCTGCTGAGCGCCCGCGCGAACGCGGCGAAGTACGGCGACACCCTGCCCGCCGCGTTCGACGCCGAGTCGGCCTGCGACCTGGACCGGGACGGCTTCACCGACCTGATCGTCTCCACCGACCCCCCGTACAACGGCGTCGGCGCCCCGCCCGTACCGCTCCAGATCCTCTTCGGCTCCCCGACCGGCCTCACCGGCAAGGCGGTCACCGTACGCATCCCGCAGAAGGCCCGGTTCGACGACGAGTGGCCCGAGCAGCCGGTGTGCGGCGACTTCGACGGCGACGGCAAGGCCGACCTCGCGGCCACCGCCGGCGACGGTCGGGTCACGTTCCTGCACGGCCCGTTCTCCCGCACCGGAGCCCCGCGCGGCGCGGACCTGCTTCCCGGGGGCGGCCCGTACCTCTACGCCCCCGAGCCCAGGGCCGACACCGACGGGGACGGTGACGACGACCTCGTCACCGCCGCCCGCCCGCACGCCCCCGGCCAGTCGGCCAAGGGCACGCTGCTGCTCGGCTCCGCGAAGGGCCCGGCCCGGCCGGGCGGCGCCTACGCGTTCAGGGCGGAGGACCTCCCCGAGGCACCGCTCACCACCACCGCCCGCACGCGCACCACCCTCCTGGACCACGGCGACTACGACGCCGACAAGAAGCAGGACACGGTGGTGCGGACGTACCGGGGCGAGCGGCAGGACCTGATCGCCCTCTACCCGGCGGGTAACACGGACAGGCCGCTCCTCACCTTCTCCACGGCGCTGTTCCTCCCCTGAACTCTCCCTGAGCTCCCCCTCCCCCGGGACCCCGGGGAGCCCTAGGGGATGTCACAGGTCGGCCGCAATGGCGGGCGGGTTCCCCCGGCCCCCACTCCCCGCCCCCAGGGACCAGGTACGTTCGACGGGTGGCTGGATTCAGGATCGGACGCGGCCGGGACAACCGCACCCCGCAACAACCGCAGCAGCAGCGGCAGCAGCCGTACGGAGGGCAGGCACCACAGCCGCCGTACGGTGCACAGCCGTGGCCGACGGCAGGAGGCCCAGGCAACGGCGGAGCACCACCGCCGTACGGCCCCCCGCAGGGCGCCGCCCCGTACAACACCGGCGGCGGCTACGCGGGCCCCGGGCCAAGCGGACACGGCGGACACGGCCAGGGCCCTCACGGCCACGGCGGTCACGGCGGTCACGGCGGTCACGGCGGTCACGGCGGTCACGGCGGTCACGGCGAACCGGAGTACTTCGGCGACCCGTACGCGGACCCCGCACCCCATGACCCGTACGCCAACAACCCGGGTCACACGCAGGCGTTCCGCGTCGACGAGGACCTCTACGGCGGCGGCGACACCTACCAGGCCGGTTCCGCGCCCGCCCAGCCGACAGGCCCGCGCCTGCGCTGGAAGGAGCTGCTGACCGGCATCGTGGCGCGCCCGGGGCCGACGTTCTGGCAGATGCGGGACTACCCGGTCTGGGGCCCGGCACTGGTCGTCACGTTCCTCTACGGCCTGCTCGCCCTGTTCGGCTTCGACCAGGCGCGCGACGAAGCGATCAACGCGACGATCTCGACGGCCATCCCGTACGTCCTGTTCACCGGCGTCGGCTTCGTCATCGGCGGCCTGGTCCTCGGCGCGGTGACCCACACCCTGGCCCGCCAGCTCGGCGGCACGGGCTCGTGGCAGCCGACGGTGGGCCTGTCGATGCTGATCATGTCGATGACCGACGCCCCGCGCCTCCTCTTCGCCGTCTTCCTGGGCGGCGAGAACTCCCTGGTCCAGATCGTGGGCTGGCTGACCTGGCTGGCGGCCGGGGCGCTGTTCGCGTCCATGGTCAGCAAGTCGCACGACCTGCCGTGGCCGAAGGCGCTGGGAGCATCGGCGATCCAGCTGATCGCGCTGCTGTCGATCATCAAGCTGGGCACGATCTGAGAGACCGCGCGAACAGAAGGCCCCCGGAGCACAGAACACGCTCCGGGGGCCTTCTCACGTACGGACACGGCGCACGGCGCACCGCCCGCTGCGCGCGTGAGTGAGGTCAGGAGTCGAGAACCTGCCCGTCCCGCCGCACGACGGGCTTCTCCACACTCCACGGGAAGTTGATCCACTGATCGGTCTTCTTCCACACGTACTCACACTTCACGAGCGAGTGGGACTTCTCGTAGATGACGGCGCTGCGCACCTCCGCGACATGGTCGACGCAGAAGTCGTGGACGAGCTTCAGCGTCTTGCCGGTGTCGGCGACGTCGTCGGCGATCAGCACCTTCTTCTCGGAGAAGTCGATCGCGTTGGGCACGGGCGCCAGCATGACGGGCATCTCCAGGGTCGTCCCGACCCCGGTGTAGAACTCCACATTCACCAGATGGATGTTCTTGCAGTCGAGCGCGTAGGCAAGCCCACCGGCGACGAACACACCACCCCGAGCGATGCTGAGGACGACATCGGGCTCGTACCCGTCGTCGGCGACGGCCTGCGCCAGCTCGCGCACCGCCTGCCCGAAGCCCTCGTACGTCAGGTTTTCCCGCTCGTCACTCGCCATGGTTGATCACACCTGGGTCCGATGGAAGTTCTGGAACGACCGCGAGGCCGTCGGCCCCCGCTGCCCCTGGTACCGCGACTCGTACCGCTCGGAGCCGTACGGGAACTCGGAGGACGAGGTCAGCTTGAACAGACAGAGCTGCCCGATCTTCATACCCGGCCAGAGCTTTATCGGCAGGGTCGCGAGATTCGACAGCTCCAGGGTCACGTGCCCGGAGAACCCGGGGTCGATGAACCCGGCGGTCGAGTGCGTCACCAGCCCGAGCCGCCCGAGCGAGCTCTTGCCCTCCAGCCGCGAGGCCAGATCGTCGGGCAGCGAGATCACCTCGTACGTGGACGCCAGCACGAACTCCCCGGGGTGCAGGATGAACGCCTCGTCGCCCTCCGGCTCGACCGTACGGGTCAGATCGGGCTGTTCGACGGCCGGATCGATGTGCGGGTACCGGTGGTTCTCGAACACCCGGAAGTAGCGGTCCAGCCGCACGTCGATGCTCGACGGCTGCACCATCGAAGGGTCGTACGGATCAATACGGACTCGGCCGGCGTCGATCTCGGCCCGGATGTCCTTGTCTGAGAGAAGCACGTCCCGAGGATACGCAGAACGCGCGAGCCCGCCCCAACCGGACCACCCGCGCGCCTGCGGAACACCTCCGCCCCGCTACTTCTCTTTCCCGCGTCCGCTCGCTACCGCTTCTCGAACGCCACCGGCACGGCCTGCCGCAACCGCGCACACCGGGGACACCGGATCAACCGCCCGGGCCCGATCCGGCCGGCCCCGAGCTGCTGCATCGGGAACGACGAGGTAGCGAAAACATGCCCTTCGGCACAACGGACGACCGTGCGCTCCATCGACTCCATCAAGTCCCTTCCCCAACCACATATGGACGAGAAAGCCACATTAGGGGATGAACGGGGTGCCACTCCACACGGCACTCCGACCACCCACGCTACGCCCCCAACTCCCGCCCATCACACCCCCGTCCACCCTCCCCCTCCCACCGGACACACGACACGGAGGCCCCACGGCTCATCCGCCGGGGGTCTGGCATGGGGTAGAGTGTGGAACGATGCAGCGCCGGTGATCGGCGCGCTTCGCGGGTGTAGTTTAATGGTAGAACATGAGCTTCCCAAGCTCAGAGCGCGAGTTCGATTCTCGTCACCCGCTCCATACGAAAGCCCCAGGCCAGCGGCCCGGGGCTTCTTTGTTGTCTAGACCTCTTACGGTGCAGCGTGCCCTCCGCGTGCCCCATCTATGGGCCCAAAGGGCTTGCGCCCAGACCGCCGGCGGAACCCTCGCAGGCGCTCACCACCGCATTGGCCGAAGCAGAGGCAGCGGGCCACGCCCCCAAACGCCTGCTGCAGCAGGCAGCGGACGAACGAGCCCTCGACGACGCACGCTCCCCGGCACGCACCCTCACCTGGCGCGTAAATCGGCTCTCGCAGAGGCCGGCTCCCAGTCGACGAGCTCTGGCGGCACAAGCTCGCAGCACCGGACTACGCCACGTGCCCTCGCCCGAACCTGCGGCGACGGCCCCACCCACCATTCCCGCGTCTCGCCCTCGGCGGAGGTGATCGTCCAGCGGCTACCCCTCAGCGTGAACGAATCAACGGCTCTTTTCTGACCGGAGCTGGGAGAGGGTGTGCACGACCGGCAAGACGTACTGGTCCTTGTCCTGCTCCCAGAAAGCGAGTACCCGAGCCGTGGCCTCGGCCATGTCCGGGGGCAGGTCGGCCGCGCGGAGGGTGTCGGCGACCTCTTCCATCTCAGGTGCCCAGCGCCAGGCTCGGGCTGCAACACTCGGCAGGTACTCCGGATCGGAGAGGATCGCGGAGATCATGATCTCGGCTTCGGCCGTGAGCTGATCACCGACTCCATGGGCGTCGGCGAGCGCGTGAGCGATGCCGGCGAGAGTGCGAGCGGCCTTCTGGTAACTGGCAAAGGCCATCTTCAGAGCCGAAGCGGAACCGACGGCGTCACCGACCCCGCACACGTGCAGCGCAGAGTCCGTGAACAGCGACGCCACCAGCTCGACGGCAGAGTCGGCCCCTGCGAGATAGAGCCGTGTGGCACGCCCCTCGCCTGGCGGCTGACCGAAAACGGCACCGTCGACAACTGCGGAGCCGGGGCGGATCTCGTCAGCGATGCGCCGTACGCGTTGAGGGCTGATGGCGTTGACGTCGGCGTACACCCCCGCGAAGCCGTGCGCTGCCACCGCCGCCGCGACGTCCTCCGCCGCCTGTGGTGGGCAGACCGAGAGAACGACCGCGCTTCGGGCCAGCGCTTCCGCGAGCGAGTCGTACGCCGTGGCACCGGCCTCTCTCCCTCGGAGCCAGGTGTTCTCACTGCGGCCCTTGGTCACCGACAGCGCCTCATGGCCGCCGGCGACGAGCTCGGCAGTGATCGCCGCGCCCATGGTTCCAGGATGGAGGACGGTCACGGTGATCACTAGCTGCCTCCGGCGGTGTGCGACGTGGAATGTCCCTCATCCCCATGATCCGCTGTCACTCGGCACCGGCGGCTTCAGGATCAATGCCTTGTGGCTGTCCGGGCGCTGAATGGCGGACAGAAGTGCCTCCGGTCTCGGACTCGCCGTTCAGGACGGGACAGCGGTACACGGGCCGTGGCCCCGACTGTCCTTGCAGCTCGTCTCACGCTGAAGCCGCGTCATGGGTACCGTGCAGGAGACGAACTCTGTACGGACAGACCGGCGGTCGCGCCGGATCGTCCGGCGGCTGGGAGGTGTCCTGATGCTGGAGGAAGCCGAGGAGATCGGCAAGCGCGCTCGCAGGGCGAGGCTGCGGCTGGGCATGCCGCAGGCCGACCTGGCGACGGCTCTCGGGAAGTCGCAGGGCTGGGTGTCGAAGATGGAGCGTGGCCTGATCGAGCTGGACCGGGTCGGCCTGCTCAACCAGGTGGCCGCAGAGCTGCACGTCCATCCGAACGACCTGATCGGACGCCCGTACAGCAGCTCCCCCGACGACAGCCAGTGGCAGATCGCCGCTTCGTCGATCCTGCGCGAGCTGCGTCGCTACGACCTCGTTCCCGTCTTCGACGGGGTTCCCCGCCCGGCCTCACAGCTATGGCGTGAGGTGACCCGGCTGCACCGCCTGCGGGACACCGCCTCCAACGTCGCGATCCTCCGAGTTCTCCCGGACCTGTTCCGGGAAGCGCGCACCCTGGCGGAGGACTCGGACGGGCACGAGCGGGAAGAGGCGTATGCCATTTACGCCGTCTGCTGCAAGTTCGCGCACACCGCCGCGCACGCCCTCGGACACCCGGAGCTGGTGGCCATGGCGTGCGAACGGGCCGCGTGGTCTGCCAGGTTGTCGGGAGATCCGGTGCTGCCGGCCGTCGCCGACTGGATGCGCGTCTGGGACATGTGGGCGACCGCTGACTGGACCGACGCTCTGACCCTCTCGGACAAGGCGATCGCCTCGGTGCAACAGCCGTACGAGCATGGTGATCCGCTGGCTGTGCGGGCTTGGGGCACGCTTCAGCTTCGGGCGGCCATCTCCGCCGCTCGGGCCAACCGTCCATCGGAAGCGGAGGACCGGATCGGACATGCGAAGGACGCGGCTGAACGCATGGACGCGTACGTCGGGGCACCGGTGTACGACCGGCATTCGCTGACGTTCTCCGCCGGAAACGTGCAGATCCACGCGATCAGCGTGGCCCTGGAAATGGGCGAGCAGGGCAAAGCTCTGGAGATAAGCCGCCGCACCAGCCCGAGCTTGGTCGGGGCGCTGCCCAACTCCCGTCAGGGTCACCACCACATGGACGTCGCACGGGCCTGGCTGTGGGACGGGAACCGGGCAAAGGCCCTCACCGAGCTGGAGACGGCTGAGCGGATCGCGCCGCAGCTCGTACGGAACCACCCCATCGCCCGTTCAACGCTTCGCAGCATCGTCTACGCGGAACGGGCAGCCACGAGGGAGAAGCTGCGGCACATGTCCGACCGCTTTCACCTGGACGGATAGGGGTCGTATTCCTCCGGCTCATATTCGAGGCCCGTCCTGTCCCTAACTTCGGGGCATGACGCGACGACGTTCTTCTCATCTTCCCTCGCAGGGAGCCGAGTTAGGTACGGCAGCACCGTTCGTTCCACGGCTCGGCGACCTCGCAACGGACAGCGCTCGCGATGGCCGTGTCGGGGTCGTGGTCGCTCTCCCCGGTGAGGGCTCCGCTACGACGTACCACCTGCGTCCGCCCGGGGGCGGGGCCCCGTGGTCCGCGCCCGCTGACGGGACGACGCTCAGTCCCGTGCCGGTGAGGGCCACCCACGCCACGCTCTCGGCCGGACGGGACGCGGTCTACGACCCGCGTGCCCGGCAGGGATCGGTTCCCATCGAGTTGCACTTGGATGACGGCTCGACCCTCGTTGGCGCGCTCATCCTCACCTCTGTCGAGCTGGAGTGGCTGCACCAGCAGACCAGCCGCCTCGTCGACGCACACGGACGGGCCCTCGGCGGCACCCTGTGAATGGAGCTCGGCGACGCCACGCCCGAAAAGCCGCGCCGCGCTCCGTACGCCCCGAAGGCGGAGGCATCGCGCTCACGCTTCTGGCGGTCGCCGGCCTGGTGGGCCCGGCCTGGGCACTGCGTGAGCAGGCCGTCCCGCTCCTCAACGGCCTCGGTCACCAGCCCGCCGCCGTCTCAACGGACGCGAGCCCGCCCTCCGACCGCTGACTCCGCTCCGCTGTCCGGGTCGTTCACCCCACCTTCCCGGCCAACGGAGCCTGCCATGCACCCGGAACATCCAGGCGTGATTCTCCAGGGAGAGATCATGGACATCCCGTACATCGTCATCGACCAGCTCACCCCCGACCAACAGCAGGTCTGGAAAACCTATTTCGGCGACGCCGACCGACCCCGCTACATCGAGGAAGGCATCTGGCGCCGTACGCAGGAGAAGGCCACGGCCGAACAGAGCGGCTGGACTGCCGACGACGACGCCCGGCGGCGGATCATCCACTACCGCTACCGGTACGGCCTGGTCCCCACCACCGCTGCGCCGGCCATCGGCCTGACCGACCTGTACCTCTACCACTCCGCTACCGCTCCCGCGGACGAGATCGACGCGCACCACGACGCCCTGTGGGACTCGCTCGCCACCGGCGGCTGGAAGGAGGCTCCCGGTGGATTCTTATGGACACGTCGGGATCTGAAGTGCCGGATCACCGAGCACGACGTCCACCCCCAGGACGCCGCTGCGGGCCGTACCTTCCCCGTCGGCTACCGGAGCCTGGACGTGCAGATCGCCTCGGTGTCCTACGCACCGCCGCCCTCGGTGCGGCAGCTGCCGTGGAACGTCCTCTCCACCGGGATCAGGTGCAAGGACCGCCCCGGTACGCCGACCCGCGTCACGGACCTGTCCGTCCTCGCGGACCTGCTGCCGTTCCAGGTGGAGATCGGATGCGGTACGTCGGTCGAGGCGGGTATCCCGCCCCTGCACCGTCTCCACGAGATCTACCGGGTCACCGACCGCCAGGGCCACGAACCGCGGGAACACCGCTTCACCCTCTCCCCGACAGCGGACACCCTCCTCCACGAGCTGCTGACAGAGCCGGAGGAGAAGGCGGCGGAATTCGTGGAGATGTTCCGCGCATGCTTCCTGGCCGAGCCGACCCCGGCCATGTGGGCGCTCAAGGAACTGAAGGACGCGGGGCACCTCGTCGGCCCTGTCATCACCAACAACTTCGACGTGCTCGCGGCGCGCGCCGGGCTCGACGAGTGCTTCATGCGCCGGTACGACCAGGCCGTACCCGATGTCGAGTGGGTCGACGGTGCCAAGGCCCTTCTCGTCGTCGGCCTGCACGCCGACCGCCGCAAGGTCCAGGCTCGCGCCCGCGCTCGCGGCATGCAGGTCGTCTACCTGGACCCGGAGGGTTTCTGGCGCGACGGCCAGTTCATGCCGTACCCGCTGGAAGGGCCCCAGGACGGCGACCTGGTGTGCCGGGCAACCGCCGCCGAGGCGCTACCCGCCCTCGTCAACCTTCTGAAGCAGCAAGCTGGTTGATCCACCTGCACGAAGAGGGCCATGCCGGGTGTTGGCGCTAGCGTGACGCACCCGGCCGGCCCGGACTCCTCTGGGCGGGCGAGAGGCAAGGAAAGGAGCGTCGACCCCATGCGCGTATCCGTCATCGGTTGTGGTCACCTGGGCATCCCCCACGCCGCTGCTATGGCCGAGATCGGCCACGAGGTCATCGGCGTGGACCTGGACCAGGCGAAGATCGACCGTCTCAACGCCGGCGAGTGCCCCATCTACGAGGACGGCCTGCCGGAGCTCCTCAGCGCCCACACCGCTACTGGACGCCTGCGGTTCACCACCAGCCTCGCAGAGGCGGCCGAGTTCGCCGACATCCACTTCCTCGCCGTGGGCACGCCGATCGACGCGGACGGACGGAGCTACGACACCGGGCAGGTCTTCGGCGCAGCCCGTGCCCTCGCCCCGCACCTGACCCGCCCGACCGTCATCGTCGGGAAGTCCACGGTCACCGTCGGCACCTCCCGCGACCTCGGTGCTCTCCTCGCCCGGCTCTCTCCGGCCGGTGAGGACGTGGAGGTCGTCTGGAACCCCGAGTTCCTGCGCGAAGGCCACGCCATCGACGACACCCTGCGCCCCGACCGCATCGTCGTGGGCGTGCCCTCGGCCCGCGCCGAGGACGCGGTACGCCAGGTCTACGCGCCCCTCCTGGCGAACGGCATCCCGCTGTTCGTGACCGACCCCGCCACCGCCGAACTCATCAAGGGCGCCGCCAACGCCTACCTCGGCATGAAGATCTCCTTCATCAACGGCGTCGCCGACATGTGCACCGCCGCCGGAGCCGACGTCCAGCAGCTCACCGATGCCATCGGCCTGGACCCCCGCATCGGCCGCGGCGGCCTGAACGCCGGCCCCGGCTACGGCGGCGGCTGCCTCCCGAAGGACGTCCGCGCCTTCACCGCCTCCGCCCGCACCCTGGGCGCCGCCGAGGCAGCGACCATGCTGCGCGCGGCGGAGGAGGTAAACGAATCCCGCCCCACCGCCGCACTGAAGCTCATCGAGCAGACCCTCGGCCGACCCGTCGACGGCGTACGCATCACCGTCTGGGGTGCTTCCTTCAAGGCCGGAACCGACGACGTCCGGGAATCCCCGGCCTTGGCGATCTCAGCGCTCATGCACCAGCGCGGCGCGACCGTCACCGTCCACGACCCGCACGCCGTGCCCACAGCACTGCGCCGCCACCCCGAACTCGACTACTGCGAAAGCCTCGAAGACTCCGTCGAGGCGGCCGAGCTGATCGTCCTGGCCACCGAATGGCCCCACTTCCGCGAGGCCGACCCCAAGGCCCTCGCTCCACTGGTCGCGGACCAGGTCCTCGTCGACCTCCGCAACCTCATCGACGCCGACGCCTGGCGCATGGCCGGATGGACCGTACGCCAGCTCGGACGACCCGCACAGGAATAGCCGAACCCATCGATCGGAGGTCCGACGTGGACACCCTGTGGGACAACATCGAGAAGCTCTCCGCCGTCTGCCGAGCGGCCGGCGCCCACCTCCCCGACGAGGAGCTCAAAGCCCTCCAGGTCGGCAAGGTCGCCGAGGAAGCCGGCGAAGCCATGCATGCCCTCCACGGCCTGAAGGGCCTCACCACCTGCGGCGACGCCCACACCTGGTCCGAGGTCCAGAACGACCTGGTCGGCTCCGTCATTGCAGCGCTCCTGGCCATGCACTACATCGACCCCACGGGCGCCCGCGCCACCTTCGACGAGATCCTCCACCGCCGGACGCGAAGGGGCCGCGAGGCCGCTGCGGCGGCCTGACGGCCTCCGGACGTGGCCGTCGATCGCTTCAGATGAGCGCGGTCGACGGCCGCGTCCGGCATACAAGCTGCGGCAGGCAGCTCCCAGCGGGGTAGAACTTTCCCTTCTTCATCAGGGCGGCTCGTCCGCTCGCCGCGCGCTCTCCTCCTACGCCGGTCGCGCGGCTGGGGCGAGCACCATGATGGGGAAGAATGCCGCTGTGGCTGGAGCGGTCGGCTCCACGGCTTTAGCCACCTCCCCGGTTAGGGTTCCGCGCCGAAGAAGACCAGGGGGCCACTTGTTCAAATTCCGGGCAGGGTCACAGCCGGCCCGAGTTGCCGGCCAGCGTACGGCCCCCTGATCATGCTCATCCCCAAACCGTGCAGGACACCGACCAAAGCCGCTCCGCCGACCACCTGGAGGCGAGTAGCCTCTAAGCGCTCTGACGAGTCAAATCTAGCGCTTCCTTAAAGCCTGCGTGGATCCGGAACACTTCAGATGTCGCATTAAAGCGAGCACGCGGATCCCGATACCTCCATACATACTCAGAGCCACCCCCGCGCCCTCCCGGCTTCAAGTACCCAACAACCGAGAATTCGAACAACTGAGAAAGTCCAACCTTTGCCGAAATATCAGCCAAAGTCGAGCGCCGTGACCAAGCAGCACTGAAGTCGACTAGAGAGAACTGCATAGCGCCCAGTTCTTTCACAACTTCCAGGTACTCCTTATACTGCGGAACATGTTTGGCGATTTCGTCGTCCAATTCATTCAGCAGGTAGTCAGAATAACCCGACCTGGCTTCATGAACCGCCTCGTTGTCGAACTGCCCTCTCGCCGCAAAAAGAGGTGACTTATACTGCTCCAGAACTTCATTGCAAAATTTAATCACATCCCTAGGCCGCAAAAACGTTCGATCGCAAATGTGTTTGTATTTTGTCTGCCGACTCGGCATTTCTTGAGTCTCATCGAACACGTCCTCCCAGGGGATCACGGGATCCCCGCCGCTGCCAAGTACGTTGGTAAACCGACTCTCCATCAACTTCTTCAGCGTCAGCCCGGAACCAGATTCGTTCCACTGGACCAGGCTGGTGAAGTTTTCCGTGATCTTATTCTTATCCTCGAATTGCAGATCTTGGTAAATGTCGTCGCGCAGAAACACGACAACGTTGAGCTTCTTGCCGCGCTCCCGGGCGGCCAAAAAGAGATCGCGGGCAGCAAGGATGAGACCAACCAGTCGCTGCGAGTAAGACTCCTGGGACTTCACAAAGCCAAGGTCGAGCTGGTCGAAACAGATATAATACGAATTATTCGGATTCAAGGCGCGCAAAACGTGCTCTTGAATTGCTCGATTCACTTCCTGAATATGCGGGGGCAATTCCCTAACTCGAACACGCTCACCCGACAACTCGAAGAACGGGACCTTTAGGACACTCTTCAGCCGCAACTCCTTCTCTGGACTAAAGAGCTGCCTAACGTCCGGGTCGCGCGACCCATAGGAATCAACAACAAAATCCTCAAGCGCTTGCACCGATTCGAAAGAATCATCGCTCCACGGCTGACTTTGATCTGAATTCAGGAGCACCTTGGCCAAACCCATCAAGGTCAAGTATTTCCAACTGTGAAAGTAACGCCTCTCCTCAGGAACTCCTACTTGGGCTTGCAGGTCGTGATGCTGCCAGGGGTAATCATCGAAGGAGTGGCCATAGGAGAACTCGTTCGGGTGACGCTCCGTAAGAATTCTTTTAAAGATGGCAGTTTTGCCTGATCCTTTCCTACCAAGGATCAGGAATTTTTTTCTGCTTCTTAGCCGCGACATAGGCTGGGTGATCCTGAAAACACTCTCGAAGAAGATCATCCGCATCAGCGTCAATAGCGCCAAAGTTTTCGACTTCAGAGATGCTGAGCACTCATTCCCCCGCTGGCGTAGTTGGTGGCACTCATGAGGTAAGCAGGGTAGCGAGCAACACTGGCATCTGGGGCCCATTCGTGGAAGCTCGCGCGCTCGATGACTGCGTTCACTGCCCCGCGCAGCGCGCTGATCAGGAACGAAGCATGCGATCGCGTCCCGCGATCCCTCAGTGCGACCGGTAGGAACCTGACTGACAGGCGTGGCTAGAGCTACGGAGCGGCACTAGCCACGCCAGAACCGTGTTAATGGGTGTGGTAAACAGCGTTCAACGACAGAGGCTGCTAAGGCCCATCCGGGTGTGGCATCCTCTGTCCGGGCCCCACAGCGGCCCTCACGGACCGTGTGGGAGGAGCGTGTGAGCCGCGAACGGCGGCGTCCTACGTCGTGCACCGAGGAGAAGCCCCCCATATTCGGAGGTTCCAGAGCCCTGGGGTTGGCAGAATGATCTCCATGGCACCACGGCAGCCCCCTACGTACGCCTGGCCCGGTCACCTAGTTCGACCCCGGACGGGACAGCGCCTCGTCTACCTGGATCTCAACCATTGGATCAGCCTGGCCAAGGCCGCTACGGGACACCGAGACGGGGCTGCCTACCAGCCAGCGCTCACCGCGGTGCGAGCTGCTGCCAGTTCCGGGCTGTACCTCTTCCCCTTGTCTCTGACTCACTACATGGAAATGGCGGGGATCCGGGATCCCCGCCAGCGAGCAGACATCGGTGATGTGATGGAAAAGATCTCGGGCTTCACCACCTTGCTCTCTAGGACGCACATCATGCGGCTGGAGGTTGAGGCAGCATTGGACCGTGCACTCGACATCACTTCGCCGCATCTTGCAGATATCGATCTGCTGGGGCACGGCATCGGTCATGCCATGGGTATGCGGGGCGGCTTGTCTATCCGTTCAGCTTCCGGTGATGTCACCGACGAGGCTCGCGCCGCCTCGCCAGATGGGCCAGTCGCTTTTGATCTGATGCTCGCGAATGCCCGTGAGCAGCTTGAGCGCTCCATGCTGCGAGGGCCCACCGACGCCGAGGTGCCAGACCTAAAGGCAAATGGGTGGGACCCTACAGCCGCTAGGAGAAGTGCGGAAAACCGAGCGGAATCGGAACGGAAGCTAGCTAAACGCCTCGACGATCATCCAAAGTATTGGAACCGTCTGCGCGACGTAGTGCAGGCCCGGTACATGTCTCTCGAAGTCATCGACATGCTCACCCAGGCACTCCTTGACCGGGGCAAGGAACTTGCTGAAGTAGTCACGGGCAGAGAGTCAATCAGGGCCTTTGCGGACTGCATGCCAAGCGCCGAAATCCATACGACCCTCACGACCGCGGCACATCGCAACCGGGAGAAGTCATGGGAGTCGAACGACATCTTCGATATTGATGCGCTAAGCATCGCGGTGCCGTACTGCGACATTGTCGTTACCGAACGCTACGCGTCCCATGTTCTGCACGCCGCCCACCTGCCGCGGTGGATGCAAACCGAAGTAGTAACCAGACTCAAAGACCTAACAGAATGGTTGGATCGCCAGTAAACACGTGGTAAGTCGAAAGTGCCGTCGCGCAACAGTGATCTCTGAGCGCCACAGGGAGGGCGGTCACCGGCCACTGTTGACAGGCTGCTGCGTCCTGCTGTTGCTGTAGGTCATGACCAGTGCAGGCAGATGCCGTCACCCGGATCCGACGTCGTGCGGTGCGGGCCGTCGCCCACGGAAGAACTCGTATGGAACTGCAAGAACAATCGAGATCTTCCCAGGTGAGAGGTCTCATGAGAAGTCAGGTTTTTGCAGTACAGGTATACGTAACTCGCTGCAAGAACCGTCTGACGTGCTCGCGTTGGAGGTCGACACCACCGCATGCTGCATGCACAGGAGCGGTATCGCGACTCCGACCTGCTGCCAGAGCTAAGGAGGGTCTTGTGGGTACTGAGGCTGATGGTGGGCCCGAGCGGTGTAGGTGCGTACCTGGTGGTCCCGTCGGGCGCGGTCGACTCGTATCGGACCTGGCGTTGGTGGTGATCGTGCTCCTTGTCCTGCACGGCACACCTGCGGAAAACATCGAGTTGCTCTTGGTGATAGTAAGCCTTTTGGCTGCACGAACTGATTCTGCGTGGCCCCGTCGCGCCGAGTCGAGGTAAGCCTCAAGATGGGCCGGCCTGAGAAGCCGTTGCCAGCTGGTTCCGGGCCGGAGCTCGACGCTGCTCGGTGGATGCGCACACTTCGAGACCGAGCTGAGTTGACGAACCGCGAGATAGCTGAATCCCTTCGCATGTCAGAGTCGACTGTGTCGAGGGCCATGTCAGGCAAGGGTTCGCGACGGCTGCATAACCTCCTGTTAGCGATGGTCTTCATGGCTGACGGGAGCGCAGAGGAAGCTATGGATCTCATGGGACGCCTGGGACGACGCAGACGTGCACACCTGGGACAACCCAATGAGGGGATTCTTGGCTCTGACCCAGACCTGGTTTCGACGCCTGCTGAACTGGTTCGGGGGATGCGAGTTCTTCGAATCCAGGCCGGCCAGCCATCCCTCGCTGAACTGAAGCGTAGGTCGCCAGGTCGGGCGCTCGCTCCGACGACGATCAATGAGGTCCTTTTGGGGCAACGCTTCCCCTCAGCATTGGTACTGGCCAGATTCGTGGCGGCGTGCGGAGTGGCTCCGCCCGAATCTGATCGATGGGCCAGAGCCTGGCAGCGAGTGATGCTCCAGGAGCAACAGAGAGGCTGGAGATTGCTCATGCATGAGGTCACGTGGGTGGGGGTGCGGGAGCGGGTTCTCCGGCTCGCCGAACACCCGCAATCAGAAAAGGTCTTCGGCGCGCAGGGGCACGGCTTTCGCCTCGGTCCGGTCATGAGCGAGGAGCAGCTCCGGGCGGTGGAGGCGGACCTGGGCGTCGGTCTGCCCGCGCAGTATCGGAGCTTTCTCCTCCATGTCGGAGCAGGTGGGGCCGGTCCCCACTACGGCCTGATGACACCGTCCTTGGGCGACGGTGGGTGGCAGTGGCGCGGCATCGGGCTCGCGTTCTCCGCCCAGCCGACCACCGCCGAGTTCGCCGGGCGGCCCTTCGTGGCCGAGGTGCTGCAGGGTGAGCTCGACGCGCTCGACGATCAGGAGCCCGTGAAGGACGCCTTTGCGACCGACGAGGAGTCCGTCATGCTCACGCGACGTGGGACGCGCGCTACGAGGAGCTGCACGACGCGCAGGAAGCGGGCGCGGTGTTCCTCAGCGAGCAGGGATGCGGCTATACGTCGCTGCTGGTGATGACAGGCCTGCACCGGGGTGCCATCTGGGAGGATCTGAGACCGATGGACCGGGGCATCGAGCCGACCGGACATGGCTTCGCGCACTGGTACCGAAGCTGGCTCGAACGCGCCGAGCAACGGCTCGATACCTGACAGGGTGATGACGACGCAGTACTGCGAACGCCACGAAATGCACAACTGCGCGGACTGCGCTAGGCCCGCACCACGCAGAAGCGCACCCATCAGCGAGTGGGAGGGCTGGCCGGCAGCCGCGATCATCATCCACGCCAGTGGCAAGGCCCACCTTCCTGGCTGCACGCACATCGTCCCGGCCGACATCCGGCCACCCCGCTATGGCTGGGTGCTCACCCCGTCACCCGGGGCCTGGCGCCGCCTGGCGCCCTCCAGCCCGCTCCGCGCCACTCAGGGCAACGCCAAGCGGGTGGCTGTGAGCCGCTGCGAGGACTGCGACGCGACGCAATAGGGGCGCGGCTCGATGTCTGAAGGAGAGAAGAACTGTCCGCTCAGGCTCAGCCAGCCGTGCCCCATCCGTGCCCAGCGGAGCGGACAACAACGGTCAGGTGCGGCCCCCAGAGCCCATAGCCATACAGTCCACCCAGCGGGAAAACACAGGTCAAAGCCACTTCAACGGCCCAAGCACAGTTGATTCCCAAGCTCAGGGCGCAAGTTCGATTCTCGTCACGCGCTCCACGACGAAGGCCCTGGTCAATGACTGGGGCCGGAACTCCGCAAGCTCACGGACAACGTCTCCGGCTACGTGGCGGAAGCCGTAGCCCGCCAGATCCGGCACCAGCTCCTGGGCGACGACCTCCGCCGTCACGAGGAGGAGCACGGACCCTTCAGCGACGATGAGCTCGCCGAGGCCCGCGGGAAGATCTTCGGCTCCGCCGGCACATCCACGGGCGCGGATGCCGCGTGAGCGAGCGCATCGAGACCGTCGTCCTGGACTCGGAAGGGCTGTCCGTCTGGATCGCGCAGGACCGCAAGCTCCTCGCGATGCTGCAGGTGTTTCACGACATGGGAGCTGACCTCGTGATCGGGGCGAACACCACCGTGGAAGTCAGCCACTCCCGCACCAACATGCCCCGCCTGAACTGGGCTCTGCCCCGCGTCAAGGTGGAACCGATCACCGAGCAGGCGGCCAAGGCGGCGGCGGAACTACTCAAAGGCGCCGGACTGCACGGCCACACGTACGCCATCGACGCCACGGTCACCGAGGTCGCGCTCCGCCAGCCGAGACCGGTCGCTTTGCTGACGTCCGACAGCGCCGACATGACCAAGCTCCGCGGCAACCAGATCCGCATCATCCCTATCTGACCCACCAGCCCACCCAGAGCACGCACCTCGGCAGGTCCCGTTGCACCGCCAGCCCTCGTGCCCCATCCGTGCCCAGCAGAGCGGACAACAGCGGTCAGGTACGGCGCCTGGAGACCACCCCGACCCCACACGCCTCGGCCGACCGTGCAGGTCAAGGCCAGAACGACCGTTCAAGAACCGCTGATTCCCAAGCTCAGAGCGCGAGTTCGATTCTCGTCACCCGCTCCACGAAAGAGCCCCAGGCCAACCGTCCGGGGGCTTCTTTGCTGTCTGGACCAGTTCAAGCGTCGCACCGGATCCGCACGAGGCGGCTCGACCTGAGCGCGACGCGGACCGCCGACGGCCTCGCCCCTCGGACGGCTCGCCGTGACCGGGGGCGCCCGGCAGCCGCCCGCGGAAGGTGCAGGCTGCCCTCCGCAACCGCCTCGCCGCGAGAGTCTGTCGCCAGATGTGAACGGTTTCACCTCACAACTGCCCGCCCGCCTGAGCGCGTCGGAACTAGACGATCTTGGTATCGCGGTGCAGGAATGAGATCCTGTTCGCATCTGCATTCAGTGAACGCAGCTTTGCACGGGGGGACTTCGTACTGTGGCCGTAACCGTGCCCGATTGGGCCGACACCATGCTTGACCTCATCGGGATCAACTGGCCGAACGTCGACGAAGACGCGTACCGGGACATGGCCGACGCGCTCCGGGAGTTCGCCGACGATGTCGAGGACGACGGTCACCTTGCCAACCAACACGTGCAACGTCTGCTGTCCTCCGGCAGCGGTGAAGCCCTCGACGCACTCAGCGGGCACTGGGGCAAGGTCAAGAACAAGCACGTGAAGGACCTGGCCAGTGGCGCTCGCACGATCGCCGGCGCACTGGACAACGCGGCCACGGCGATCGAAGCCATGAAGTACGCGGCAATCGTCCACCTGGGCGTGCTCGCCGGCAAGGCCGGCATCTCCATGGCGCTGATACCGGTGACCGGCGGGCTGTCCATGCTCATCGGCGGGGCGGCCATCGCGGTCGCCCAGCAGGCCATTCGCCGGATCATCAAGGAATGCATGGAGGAGGTCGTCGGTTACATCGTCTCCGCCCTGACCGAACCGGCCGTCGCCGCGCTGGAGAACATGGCCGCGGATCTGGCGGTGCAGGTCGGCGCCAACATGCTCGGCCTCCAGGACGGCGTCGACATGAACCAAGTCGGCCAGTCGGGCAAGGAGGGCTTCAACGAAGGAGTGGCGGGGGCCAAGGATTCCCTCCAGCTCGCTTCGGCCGACGGCCCCGGCCCCGGGCCCGCAGCCGGCAAGGGCGTCCACATCGAGCACGCGGAGCACACCCGCGCCGGCACAAAGCTGAACCTGGTCAGCGTCGACGTTCACGGCAAGACCGCGGGGAAGTTGTCCAAGGCCAGGACGCATCATGGACGAAGTCGAGGCAAGGACGACATCGCCGGCGCCCTGGACCCCGTGATCGACAAGGCCATGAAGGCGCTCGGCAAGGCCAACAAGGCCATGGGCGACCACTTCGGCAAAACACTGCCGAAAGCGGTCAGGGAGATCTCCGAGAACCAGAAGAAGATCGAACTGGACATCAAGGAGATGATGTCCAAGGGCGTGAAGGTACGTAAGGGCGACAAGGAAGACGGCCCGCGCCCCGATGCGCCCCGGAACTCCACCCGCACCAAGGCCGACGCGCTGAAGAACGCCAAGGACGAGCCCCGCCGTAACGCCATCTCGCTGGAGAAGAAGACCTGCGAGAACGACCCGGTGGATGTCGCCACCGGAGAGATGACCCTGCCGCAGACCGACCTGGCCCTGCCCGGAGTCCTTCCTTTCGTCCTACGCCGGACTCATCTCTCCGGCTATCGCTACGGCCAGTGGTTCGGGCGCAGCTGGGCCTCCACGCTGGACGAGCGGATCGAGCTGGACCCGCTCGGCGGGGGCGCGGTGTGGTCCCGGGAGGACGGTTCGCTCCTCGTCTATCCGCGACTCCCCCTGCCCGAGGACGACGACGGGGTGCTCCCCGTGGAGGGCCCACGGCTCCCCCTGCGGCACGGAGGCCAGAGCAACGGCGAAACCACCTATCTCGTCACCGATCCCCGTTCCGGTCTGACGCGCTCATTCCGCGGCGGCCCGTACAACGCGTCCCCCGCCTACTGGCTCAGGGAGATCGAGGACCGCAACCTCAACCGGATCGACTTCGCCCGCCTCGGGGACGGCAGTCCGACCGCCGTCGTCCACTCCGGGGGCTACCGGGTCGCCCTGGCCGTCGAGGACTCCCGCGTACGTGAGCTGTCCTTGCGTACGCCGGACGGTCCCGTCACGGTCATGCGCTACGGCTACGACCCTCTCGGCAACCTCGACGCCGTCATCAACTCGTCCGGTCTGCCGCTGCGTTTCACGTACGACCCGGACGACCGGATCACCTCGTGGACCGACCGTAACGACTCCACGTTCCGCTATGTGTACGACGATGCCGGCCGCGTGGTCCGCACGGTCGGCCCGGACGGCTATCTGTCGTCCACGTTCGCCTACGACGTCCATCCGGAGACGGGCGACCGCGTCAGCCGGTACACGGACTCCCTCGGCGCGACCAAGATCTACCAGTTCAACGACCGGCTCCAGGCCGTCGCGGAGATCGATGCGCTGGGCGGCGTCACCCACCGCAGCTTCGACCGGTACGACCGGCTGCTGTCCCGGACCGACCCCCTCGGTCGTACCACCACGTACACCTACGACGATCGTGGAAACCCGGTCCGGGTCGAGCACCCCGACGGCACCGACGCCCGGATCGAGTACAACGAGCTGAACCAGCTCGCCACCGTCACCGGCCCCGACGGCGCGACATCGCGGCAGGAGTACGACGACCGGGGCAACCCGACGCTCTTCACCCGGCCGAACGGTACGACGACCCGCCTCAGCCACGGCCCGCAGGGCCAGCTCATCGGAGTTGACGACTCCCTGGGCGCGCTGGACCGGCTGCGCTGTGACGCGGCCGGTCTACCGCTGGCGGTCCGCGGGCCGCTCGGTACGGTCACCCGCTACGTCCGGGACGCGTTCGGACGCCCGGTGCGCATCACCGACCCCCAAGGCCGCACGACCGAGCTGGAGTGGACGGTCGAGGGCAAGCTCGCCCGCCGGACGGACCCCGACGGCTCGCAGCAGTCGTGGACGTACGACGGAGAGGGCAACTGCCTCGCGCACACCGACACGGCAGGCGGCGAGACCCGATTCGAGTACACCCACTTCGACCTGGTCTCCGCCCGCACCTCACCGGGCGGCGCGCGCCAGGAGTTCACCCACGACACCGAGTTGCGCCTCACCCGGGTCACCAACCCCCAGGGTCTGACCTGGGACTACACCTACGACGCGGCAGGCCGTACCAGCGCGGAGACCGACTACGACGGCCGCACCCTCCGCTATTCCCACGACTCCTGCGGCCAACTCATCTCCCGTACGAACGGTCTCGGCCAGACGGTCCGCTACGAACGCGACCTCGCGGGCAGGGTCACCGCCAAGGACGCCGACGGGAGCGTCACGCGTTTCGCTTACGACATCCACGGACGCCTCGCCTCGGCGACGGGCCCGGACAGCGAGCTGTCGTACGTACGGGACAGCTCGGGCAGGGTCCTGCGGGAGGTGTGCGACGGCCGCGAACTGGTCAACACCTACGACGAAACCGGGCGGCGCACCCGTCGTGTCACCCCGTCCGGTGCCGTCAGCTCCTGGTCTTTCCCGGCCGGTCGCACCGCCGAGCTGACCGCCTCCGGCCACCGGCTGGGCTTCCACTTCGACGAGACGGGTCGCGAGACCGGCCGTCGGATCGGTGACGCGCTGACCGTCGACCTCGCGTACGACCCGGCGGGGCGTCTGATCGACCAGCTCGTCCGGACGACCGGTGACCGGGTCCTCCAACGCCGCACGTACACGTACCGTCCCGACGGCCATCTCGCTTCGGCAGAAGAGCTGACCGGAGGCCGCAAGCGACTGGAGGGCTCCGGTGACGGCCGGGTCACCGGCGTCACGGCGGAGAACTGGTCGGAGCGGTACGCGTACGACGAGGCCGGGAACCAGACCAGTGCCTCCTGGCCCGGTGCGGGCGACGCCTCCGGCCCGCGCGAGTACGCCGGAACGCGCATCACCCGTGCAGGCCGTGTCCGGTACGGGCACGACGCCCAAGGCCGGGTGATCCTGCGCCAGAAGACCCGCCTCTCCCGCAAGCCCGAGACCTGGCACTACGACTGGGACGCGGAGGACCGCCTCGTCTCGGTCACCACGCCGGACGGTACGCGCTGGCGCTACCTCTACGACGCCCTGGGACGGCGCTCGGCCAAGCAGCGCCTGGCCGAGGACGGGGCGACGGGGGTCGAGGAGGTGACCTTCACCTGGGACGGCGACACCCTCTGCGAACAGACCACGTCCACGACGGGCTCCCCGGATTCCGTCGCCCTCACCTGGGACCACGACGGCGTGAAGCCGGTGACCCAGGTGGAACGCCGGCTCGTGGACCAGGCGGAAGTCGACAGCCGCTTCTTCGCGATCATCACCGACCTCATCGGCACGCCTCGTGAACTGGTTGACGAACAGGGCGAGGTGGCGTGGCGCACCCGTTCCGCCCTATGGGGAGCCACGTCATGGAACCGCGACGCCGACGCGTACACGCCCCTGCGCTTCCCCGGCCAGTACTTCGACCCGGAGTCGGGCCTCCACTACAACCGCCACCGCTACTACGACCCCGAGTCGGGCCGCTACCTCTCCCCCGACCCGCTCGGTCTGACCCCGGCCCCGAACGCGGTCACCTATGTCGACGACCCGACGCGGTGGATCGACCCGCTGGGGCTGGCAGGATGCCCCCACCGGAGCGGGGAGCACAAGCACAGCGTGGTGCTGGGCATCAACCAGAAGCCCGACCACGCCTCGAATTCTCTCGCAGCACATCTCCGCGCCAACGGTGATCCGGGTGCCCACACCTATAACGGGTCGGACTACGCCGGGGTCGAGGCAAGCGGGCCGATCTGGATGACGAACGTCATGGCCGCAGTGGGAGATCGCGACACCACCTTGTCCATCACGCTCGACGGTATGCCCAACAGTAGAGGCGAGTACGGCAACTGGAACACCCCGGAGACCATCGTGGACGCCTTCCAAACCGCTGTCCGGAACGGGCAGCCGTTCGGCACCGCACCCCAGAACTGGCCGAGTGACGGGTTGGGGACGGCCTGGGAGATGAGCGTCGTCGCGCGCAACGTGCGCATGTACGAGTCGAGCTTGATGTTCGACGATGACGAACCGATCGGCCGCCCGTGGGAGGAAATACGGTGGTACTCAGGCAATGAGGAGATCAAGGATGTCCCGAAGCCGGACATCCCCGAGATACAACCCCCTAAGCCCCGAAGGTAATGGACTGACGAATGACAAATGATGAAGCTCTCGCGCGGGCTGCTGAGATCGTCGCGACTGAGTGGAAGGACATCCTCGACTCCGAGGACGGCCTGATCGATCCCGCCATGCCCCGGGCGGCCTACGCAAACCCTCGCCTGCGGGAACTGTTTCCGACGGTCAGCCACGGCGCGCTGTACCTCAGCCGATGCATTCGCCACCCGCGGCCGCACGACGTGGGCAGCCTGTTCC
The DNA here is from genome assembly GCF_002551245.1 of Streptomyces sp. rh34. Classification (GTDB taxonomy): domain Bacteria; phylum Actinomycetota; class Actinomycetes; order Streptomycetales; family Streptomycetaceae; genus Streptomyces. The sequence continues at coordinate 11,868 of NZ_NTGZ01000015.1, read as the reverse complement.
CACGCGCCGGGGGCGGGTTCATGGTCGTCCGCCAGTCCGACGGCACGGTTCTCGGGGAGCCCGAGACGGTGGAGGAGGCAGTGGCGTTGATCGCCGCGAACCTTCCCGAAGGCTGCGGCCCAGCCATCGACGGATCGGCTAACGATCTGTAACCACGGAGGCAGCCATCTTGACCGCCCCTGCCGTGAGCACTCTGGGTTGGCATGGACGAGGCTGCTTGGAAGGTGCGTGCCGCACTCGGTGAGGGACAGGATTGCGAAGCAGTCCACGGATGCGGGCACCCGTGCCCCATCCGTGCCCAGCCGAGCGGACAACAGCGGTCAGGTGCGGTTCCCAGAGACCGTAGCCAAACACCGCACCGAACGGGAGAACACAGGTCGGAGGCTCTTTCACAGCCCGAGCACCGCTGATTCCCAAGCTCAGAGCGCGAGTTCGATTCTCGTCACCCGCTCCAGACAAAGCCCCAGGCCAGGAGCCTGGGGCTTTATTGATGTCCTGGTTCCTGCTGCCTACCTCCGTAGGGCCGAAACCGTTCCCACTGCAGCAAAGCAAAGTCCTGCTGCTGCGCCGAATGCAGTTCCTGCGGACAGGATCACGTCAGGGGTGCCTGCGCCAGCCGCGTGCTTCAACGCGGCCACGCAGGTGGCAACCAGCGTGGAGAAGAGAGCGATGATCAGCAGCCAGAGCGCCCTCGTGACCGTTGCGGACGGGCGCGTGGCATCGGAGGTGGTCATTCCTGGTCTCCCTTTCGCAGCCTCTGGAGGCCGGGTCGGCGGATGGTCAGACAGTGAAGGGGCTGGAGTTGGACATGTCCGAGAGATGTCGTAGGACCAGCCCTTTGGCGTGAGTGAGGGCTCTCGACAGCTCCCGGTGGACGGCGGACCTTTCGTGGAGGAGGGCCAGCAGTGCTGCGAATTCCGCCTGCACGTCGAGGGGCGGCAACAGCACTTCCTGACGTCCCAGCGCGGCCTTGGTGATGAACGGAGCGGCGGTGGCTGCCGCGCGGTCCCTGACCCGGCCGACGGCTTCCGGGAGCCCCAGGGCGGCGTGCAGGTAGTCGGGCAGACCGCCGGTGCCCTCGCGACAACGGAGCCTGATCACGTTGGAGCTCATGAGCCACCCGGTCTGTTCCTCGGTGACCATGGCCGGCGGGCCCATGGCACCTGCACGGACACAGACGATGTCCCCAGCCTCAAGCCGGTAGGTATCCAGCCGGGCGGCACGTTCCGGCGAGACGCGTTCGTCAATGGTGTCGCTCAACCGCCCATCCCGGAGGTGCTTGGGTGAGACAACGGGCACTGTGCCGTCAGGAATTCTGTCCTTAGGTGCCAACAGCGCGTGAGACGCCCCGAGTTGGATGTCGCACAACTCCGCCAGAGTCACGCTGCGCCAGGTCGCCCGACGCACACGATCAGTGTTGAGCCGGGCCTGTAGCTGACCGGTGCGCTCGTCCATTTGCCGACACCGTGCGGTCAGCGAAGCCACCTCGGCCCAGGTCGTCTCCGCTGCACGGCTTGACTGACCGATCGCCCGTTGAACCGGGCCTCCCATGTGATCGATCGGGTTGAGGGAATATCCGGCATCGCGCAGGGCTTCTCTGTCGACCCGGGTACCGGGTACGGCCGTCGCGGGAGAATCACGCAGATCGACAGCCCCTCTCCCCCAGTGGCCCCCGTATGCGTCGAGGACGGAGCGGACGTCATCGTCCGCGAGCACGCGTCGTCCACCGCGCTGTACAGCACCCAGGTCACGTGCATCCAAGAACAAGACGTCGTCCCCGGCGTCGGCCGGGTGGCGCAGTAGCCAGACGCACACCGGCACGGAGGTTCCCGAGAAGAGCTTGTCGGGCAGGGCGACAACGCATTCCACGACACCCCGTTCCACCATCGCTCCACGGATCGCCGCCTCTGCCGCATTCCCTGAATTACCGGCCTTGTTAGGCATCACCACGGCGGCACGTCCGCCCTCGGCAAGCACGGACAAGGCGTATTGCGGGTAGGCGAAGTTGTCATTGCCGACCGGTGGGGCCCCGTACCTCCAGGTTCCTGTACGTGTGGTCTCCTGCAGGGAATCCTTCATGTTGAAGGGAGGATTCGTGAGCACCAGGTCGACCGGCTCCGGCGGCCATGCCCGTTCCCACGGCCGCCCACCTGCTCTGAGCTGAAGCGCGAACCGGACCCCACGCAACGCCAGGTTCATGCTCGCCAGTGGCAAGGTCGCACGCCTGGGTGTCTGTCCGAGCAGCCGGGGCAGAGGCACACCGTCGAGGACGTTTCCGCTCACTGCCCGCACCGACATGTCCACCGCCGCGCCAAGAAGCTCGCCACCGCGGAGGTAGGGGTCGTACACGCTCGTGGCAGAGGAACTTCGAGCGGCCAGCCCCAGCCCCGCCATCAGCTGTGCCACAGGGAGCGGAGTGAAGAATTCACGACTGCCCAGCCGCGCCGTTTCCTCGTAGCCTTTTACGATCAACTGAAAGGCACGAGGGCTCAGCAGGCCAACCAACCGCACGGCTTCCACGATGTCCTCGAACCTTCTGGGCTCCAGGCGCACCAAGGCGTCCCGTGTCTCCGGCAGCGATCCCATGGCGTGCAGTGCCTTGTCCGTCTGCGAGCCGACCAGCCTGAGCAGGTCGCTGCTCGACCGCCGATCGCCGCTGGATGTGGCGTAGCCCTTGACCGCCTGCCAGCTGGAGGGCTGCGTCACATGCAGGAAGTGCAGAGCCGCGAGCAGGTTCAGGTAGGCAACCTCCCTGTCCGGGCCTCCCACCCTCTCGGCCAACGGGCCCATGAGGTTGCCGATGATCTCGGCGTCCCTCGTGCCGAGGTCATCCCGAGTACCGGGCCCGGGCGGGAGCAGGGACGTGGGCTGAGGCTGGGCCGCGACGGAGCCGGACGCTCTGCGCCGCCGAGCACGCACACCGTAGGTGATGAACTCGTCCTCCCCCTGCGCACGCCGGTGCGAGGGCACACGTCGCCCGTCGAGCCAGCTCAGGACCTCGAACTCAAGGAAGTAGTCCTGGCCAGATGTCCGCCTAGGGGCGGGAAAGTCTGCAGCACGCCGCTCCCAGGTGGTGACCGCAGCCCGTGTCACCCCTGCCAGTACCGCGATCTGCATGCGGGTAAGCAGGCGCGTGCCCTCATGTTCATCGGTGCTCTTCTTCATCTCGTCCGACATCCCTTCGAAGTGGCCCTGGCGGGCCGTTCGTTGGGTGTGAGCGTAGAACGCCCCTCTCGAGAAAACTCCATGAGTACTTGCAGTACTCAACTCCTCAACCTGACGCTACGGCGCCAACAGGGAGACCTGGGCACACTGTTTACGCACCTCATCGACTCTTGAAAGCACAGGTCTCCCTCGCGGCGAACTCACAGATGCATCCGCATTAACACTTGACTGGCTTCGCAGCTACTCGGTCGGAACCTGGACAGCCATCGCGTTCGACTTCACGCATACTCCGGTATGCTCTGAGTATGTCATCGACGACTCGTATCACCGTCACGCTCCCCAGCGACCAGGTGGCGGAGCTCCGCAAGCTCACGGACAACGTCTCCGGCTACGTGGCGGAGGCCGTAGCCCGCCAGATCCGGCACCAGCTCCTGGGCGACGACCTCCGCCGCCATGAGGAAGAACACGGCCCCTTCAGGGACGAGGAGCTTACCGAGGCCCGCTCGAAGATCTTCGGTGCTGCCGGTTCCTCCGATAACGCGGACGCCGCGTGAGCGAGCGCATCGAAACCGTCATCCTGGACTCGGAAGGGCTCTCCGCCTGGATCGCGCAGGACCGCAAGCTCCTAGCGATGCTTCAGGTCTTCCACGACATGGGCGCCGACCTGGCGATCGGGGCCAACACCATCGTGGAAGTCACTCACTCCCGCACCAACATGCCCCGTCTGAACTGGGCCCTCTCCCGCGTCAAGGTGGAGCCGGTCACCGAACAAGCGGCGAAAGCGGCAGCAGAACTCGTCAAAGGGGCTGGGCTGCACGGACACAAGTACGCCATCGACGCCACGGTCGCCGAGGTCGCCCTGCGTCAGCAGAAACCCGTCGCCCTCTTGACCTCCGACAGCGACGACATGACCAAACTCTGCGGAGACCAGGTCCGCATCATCCCTCTCTGACGCGCCGGCCCACCCGGAGCACCCCCTGGCAGAGTCCGCAGCACCGCTGACCTCGTGCCCCATCCATGCCCGGCAGAGCGGACAACAGCGGTCAGGTACAGCTTCCAGAGACCATGGAAACCCAAGCTCCCTCATGGGAAAGCGCAGGTCATAGCCCCTCTGGCAGCCCAAGAACCGTTGATTCCCAAGCTCAGAGCGCGAGTTCGATTCTCGTCACCCGCTCTTCGATAAAGGCCCTGGTCGATGACCAGGGCCCTTTTGCGTTCAGCGCCGGCTCTGACTCGTGTGTGGAGGCCGTGCGGACAGCTGGAACCGCGTGGTTGCGGGTGGGCGTGGTGCTCTAGCGTGTGCGGAAGTGAAGGTCACAGCTCGCGGGCCGGGAGGGCTTCCAGTGGGTGACGAGGCAGCGCTGGCGGATCGGATAGCCGAGCGGCGGGCGGGGGTCGGTGATCCGCAGGCTCTGGTGGGTGAGCTACGGCGGTCGTTGGTGCTGGTGCCGTTCGACCGTGGTGGGCTCTGGACCGCCGAGTTCGGTGGGGTGCGGTGGGTGTGCGGGTTCACCGATGAAGCGGCTTTGGCCCGGTTCGTCGAGGCTCGGACCGGTATGCACGGGGCCGGGGCTACGGAGAGGGCCTGGGAGTATGCCGTGTTCCGGGGCGCGCGGTTGCTGGATGAGGTCATTCCGGCCATGGGGGTGCCGGCCGGGGTCGCGGTGAATGTGGCCGATCCGGACGGGGCGATGTTGTTTCCGCCGGTGGTGGGGATCGTTCCGGATGCCGTCGCCGTCGACGCGGACGAAGCGGACAGGGGGCATGACCTGTGAGCGGTACGGGGGCGGAGGACCTCAACGTCGATCCGATCAGTGTTCAGCAGATCACCACCGGGCTGCGTGAGGCCGTGGCGGAGTTGAAGGAGATCGGCACTGGTACGGGGGCGGTGCTGGGCAAGGGGCTTTCGGAGCTGTCGATGACCGGGATGGAGGCCGGGCATCACGGGCTGTCGGTGGACTTCGAGGACTTCTGCGAGCGGTGGGAGTGGGGAGTCCGGGCGCTGGTCCAGGACGCCAACGCGATCGCGGCGAAGCTCGGGCTCGCGGCGGGGATCGTGTGGGAGGAGGACCAGTACGTCCAGGGCACGCTGAAGATCGCCGTGAACGCCGGTGTCGGGAATCCGCACGCCTCCGAGGACGAGATCGTGCAGCAGGGGTGGGGGGATGTGCTGACCCCCGACTATCTGAGCCCCGACTACAGCCAGGAGTCGTTCGAGCGGACGGCAGACGAGGCCGGGCAGACCTGGAAGGACACCGGCCGGGCGCTCGTCACCGAGGGGAACGGCGGACGTCAGGCCGACCAGCTCAACGAGATGTTCGGTGTGGACCAGGAGGCGTTCGACCGGTCCGTGGACGACACATTCGGGCCCTCACCCGAGGAACGCGCCCGACAGCAGCAAGATCAGGGCGGCGGGGGGAGCTAGGCCATGGGGTTCAAGGATTTCGTCAGTGACATCACGCCCGATGTCGTCGAGGACGCGATCGAGGACGGCGTCGAGTGGGCCGGTGACCGGGTCGAGGACGCCGGGAACTGGACCGGTGACCGCCTGGAGGACGCCGGCTGGGAGTCCGGGGCGGACTGGGTCCGGGAGAAGTCCCGGTCCGTGGCGAACCGGATGGGCGCCGAGGTCGACGAGATGGACCTCGGGCAGACCGAGGACAAGACCAAGCTCATCTACGGCAGCCCGTCCAAGGTCCGTTCCAGCGCCACCCATCTACGCAACCTCCAGGGCTCGTTCGACAAGGTCGGCGGCGGGCTCAAAGGCGTGGACTCCTCCGCACTCAAGGGGCAGGCCGCTGATGCCTTCCGGAACTCGGTCTCGATCGAGCCGCCCAAGTGGTTCAAGGCCGCCGACGCCTTCGAGAAGGCCGCCGCCGCGCTCGACTCCTTCGCCGGGACCGTCGAGTGGGCGCAGGGGCAGGCGCAGACCGCGATCGACAAGTGGAAGGCCGGGACCAAGGCGTCCGAGGACGCCAGGGACGCGTACAACGAGAAGACGACCACGTACAACAAGGCCGTCGACGCCTACAACGCCAAGCCCTCCGACGAGCGCGATCCCTCCACTCTGCCGCCGAAGCCCGGCGCGTTCAGTGATCCGGGCACGGGGCGGATGGAGGAGGCGCAAGAGCTGCTCGCGGAGGCGCGTAAGCAGCGCAACACGGCGGCCGATACCGCCCGCAAGGCGGTAACGGCGGCGCGGGACACCGCACCGGCGAAGCCCCGGTACGCCGAGCAGGCCATGGACGGCCTCACCGAGTACCAGGTGATCCAGACCCACATCGCCGGCGGCGTCGTCAAGGGCGCGGCCGGCATCCTGAACTTCGCGCGCAGCGTCAACCCCACGGACCCGTACAACATCACCCACCCCGCCGAATACGGGCTCGCGCTCAACAACACCGCCGCCGGGCTCGTCCGGGTCGCCAACGACCCCTGGGGCACCGGCAAGCAGATGATCGACGACTTCATGAAGGACCCCGCCGAAGGCTTCGGCCGGCTTCTCCCCGATGCCGCCCTCACGGTTGCCACCGGCGGCGCCGGGGCCGGCGTCAAGGGCGCCCGGGCGGTGAAGGAGGCCGCCGACATCGCCTCCGACGCCCGCAAGCTGGAGAACCGTTCACCCGAAGGAACTCACAACCGGCCCGACAGCGAGCGCACCAGCGGGGGAACCGACCCGGTCGACCTCGCCTCCGGCCGCATGTTCCTTCCTCAGACCGACGTGAGGCTCCCCGGCGTACTGCCCCTGACATTCACGCGTCGCTTCGAGTCCGGATACACAGCTGGCCGGTTCTTCGGACCCTCCTGGTCCTCCACCGTCGACGAACGCCTGGAGATCGACGCCAACGGCGTCATTCACGTCACCGCCGACGGCCTGCTCATCACTTACCCCCACCCCTTGCCCGGGTTGCCCACCCACCCGGAATCCGGCACCTCACGGAATTCCCTGAACCGTGATGAAACCGGTGACTACACCCTTACCGACCCCGACACTCGACTGACCAAGTACTTCTCCGCCCCTCACGGAACGGAACCCGGCCAAGACGGAACCGCCTGGCTCGTCCAGATCGGTGACCGCAACGACAACGCCATCAGCATCGACCGCACCGACGACGGGACACCGCAGGAACTCGTCCACTCCGCCGGGTACCGCCTCTCGCTCACCAGCACCGAAACGGGGATCACCGTGCTGAGTGTGAGAGATGAGACCGGGGCAGCCATCCCCATCAGGTCCTACGGCTACACGGGTGGCGATCTCACCACCGTCACGAAACCGTCCGGCGCCACACTCACCTTCATCTACGACGATCGGGGGCGGATCACCGCCTGGATCGACTCCAACAACCACCGCTACGACTACACCTACGACAACAACGACCGCGTGATCGCACAGGGAGGTGAGGGCGGTCACCTGCAGATGACCCTCGCCTACAGCGATCCGGACACGGCAACCGGCCACCGCACGACCTCTCTGACGACCGCGCGCGGTCACACCACCCGCTATCTCGTCGGCAGAGGCAGCCGCATCCTCTCCACGACGGACCCGCTCGGCCGTACCACTCGCTTCACTCACGACGCCCGCGGAAGGCTGCTCACGCTCACCGACCCACTCGGTCGCGCCACAACTCACCAGTACGACGGGGAGGGGAGACAGACCGCGGTCCTCCATCCCGACGGCAGTGAGGAGCGCATCGTCTTCGATCAGCTCGGCCTGCCGACTCAATACACGGCTCAGGACGGTGCTCGTTGGCTGCAGGAGTTCGACGACCGCGGTAATCGAACCGCCGTCACCGATCCCATGGGCAACACAACGCGCTACACCTATGACGCTGCCGGATTCCTGACCGGGAAGACCGACCCGCTCGGAGCGGTCACCTCGATACGGTGCAATGCGTCAGGGCAGCCCGTGGCGGTCACGGACGCCGTCGGTGCCACCACCCGCTACCAGCGGGACCTCCTGGGTCGCCCTGTCCGGATAACCGACGCACTGGGTGCGACCACGGTCCTGGAATGGTCAGCCGACGGAGAACTGGCCGGTCGCACCACCCCTGACGGTTCCAAGGAGTCCTGGGCCTACGACGGCGAAGGGAACTGTACGCGTCACGTCGACGCGCTCGGACGGGAATCCCACTTCGAGTACACGCACTTCGATCTTCTCTCGGCGAGCAGGTCACCTGACGGAGCGAGTTTCGAGTTCCAGCACGATGGCGAACTCAACCTCACGCAGGTCCGGAACACGCTGGGCTCGGTGTGGTCGTACACACGCGACCCTGCGGGGCGGCTCGTTTCGGAGACGGACTTCGACGGCCGCACGCTCACTTACGAGTCGGACGCTGCCGGACAGGTAGTCACGCGCACCAACCCGCTGGGTGAGTCCATCACGTACGAACGCGACGCGTGCGGCCGAGTGACCCGCAAGGACGCGGCGGGCGCGGTGACGACCTTCTCCTACGACCGAGCCGGGCGCCTGCTCCATGCTGCGGGGCCGGAGAGCGAACTGCTCTATCAGTACAACCGAATCGGCCGTGTGAAAGCAGAGATAGCCGACGGCCGTGTCACCACCTATACCTACGATGCGCTGGGCCGCCGGACCGAGCGCATGACACCCACCGGTCAGCGCACCAGGTACGCCTATGACTCCTCCGACCGGCTCACCGAGCTGATCAGCGGCAGCCGGACCATCGCATTCACCCACGACCTGGCGGGCCGCGAACTGACGCGCGCCTCGGGCCCGAGCTGACCTTCGACTCGGCGTGGGACGACGCTGGAAGGCTGGTCGCACAACACATCTTCCGTGGCGAAGACACAGTGAACCGCCGGTCCTACACCTACGACGCCGACGACCGGCTCACGGCAGTCGACGACACACTGCGCGGCATGTCGCGCTTCACCCTGGACGCTGTCGGCCGGGTCGTGTCCGTTACGGCGGACCGGTGGGCCGAGAACTACGCCTACGATGCCGACGGAAATCAGACTTCCGCGTCCTGGACTGCCTCCCATCCCGGCCAGGAGGCTACGGGGCCCCGTTCCTACACCGGCACGGAGATCATTCACGCCGGCGCGATCCGGTTCGAGCACGATGCTCTGGGCCGGGTCACCGTCCGCCGGAAGACACGGCTGTCCCGCAAGCCCGACACCTGGCGGTACACGTGGGACGTCGAGGACCGCCTGACATCGGTGACCACCCCGGACGACATCACGTGGCTCTACCGCTATGACCCCCTTGGCCGCCGCACAAGCAAAGTCCGGCTGTCCGACACGGGTGACCCCACGGGTGAGGAGATCCGTTTCTCCTGGGACGGCACCACGCTCTGCGAGCAGACCACGTTGTCTCCGGAGCTTCCTCGACCGGTCACCCTCACCTGGGATCACGACGGCATTCGCCCTCTCGCCCAGACCGAGCGCATTCTTTCCTCGAACACGCGCCAGGACGTGATCGACGAGCGATTCTTCGCGATCGCCACCGACCTGATTGGCACCCCCACCGAACTCATCGATGAGACCGGGAACGTGGGGTGGCAGTCCCGCGCGGCTCTCTGGGGCAGCACGACATGGCCGAGGGACAGCACGACCTACACGCCGCTCCGCTTTCCCGGCCAGTACTACGACCCGGAGAGCGGCCTGCACTACAACCACCATCGGCACTACGATCCGCAGACCGCGCGCTACCTCACAGCCGACCCTCTCGGTCTTTCGCCCGCGCCCAATCCCCGTACCTACGTCCACAACCCCCACACCTGGTCCGATCCGCTGGGGCTCGGACCCTGCCCCCGAGGAGGGTGGGAAGAAAAAGCCGACTTCTCCAGCCAGAGCGTGATGAGCAAGAAATTTCACGCCCATGCGGGAGACTTCTTGGACGAGCCGGGCAATCTCAAAAAGGCGAATCTCCAGAGGTTCGAAGATAGCATGCGAGCTCACATAAAAGCGGATGACACGAAGATTTACCGATTCGACTACAGAGGCCAAGGGCAAGCGATCGGCTTCATTGACCCGACCACTCAGAAGATGGTCATGCTGCACGCGGACACCGGAAAATTCTGGTCGGGCTATAAACTGGGCGACAAGCAATTTCAAAGCATCATCGATAAAGGGTTCCTATGGTGATTGGGTCGAACGAGGGCGGAACTGGAAGTGCCATGACTGTTCTCGACAGGCAGGGCGCCTTCAGCGGACAATGGCTCGCGGCAGGAGAGAAGAAGGTCACCCCGGTGCCGGCAGGCAGTCGCACGGACGACTCTCTCGTCAGGCGTATCACCCAGGGATGCCGGACTGCGGGCGCCGACGCCGTCCTGGTGATTCACCCCTCCGCCGGGGCAATCGCCTCTGCGGAGAGTCTTCCGCCGGCCGATCCGGGCCTTGTCTCGCTGCCTGCGGATCTTCTGCTCGTCGCTGCGAACCTGGAGGGCGCGGTCCTCTTTCCCGGGCCGGGCTACGCCTTGGTCGCCGGTACGTCGGAGTTCCTCGCGGGAGCGGCGCCGGAGGGAGTGGACCAGGCGCGTGCTCGCTTCGCCCGTTACGCTCGGTCAGCAGCACGGAAATGGCCCGCTCTGGAGTCGACCGCGCGATCGTTTCCTCCCGGACACATCGCCTGGAAGTACCCGAGGGACGTTCCTGAGGCCACCGCCACGGGCCTGCAGCTGGCACTTATGAGAGATCTAGCAGCCGGACGCTGCACGGGGGCGGAATTTGCCGTCGGTTGGCTCGACGCACGTCGTCGTTCGCAACAGCAGGGCGAGCGGGTCCGCGATCCGTTGGAAACTCTTCTCGATCGTGTCTTCTCGCTGCTGGAGGACTACTCCATCGATCCGCAGTTCAAGGAGCCGGAGGATTTGTCGGATGACGACCTGAAGGACGCCGTCATCAAACTGCTAAGCAAAGCGGAATGACCAGCGTCAGAGACCTCTGGGGACCGGGCGCAGTGGAGGCTGGTGCCGGGCACGGCTCCGCGCGGGCGAGAGCCGGGCGCCTCCGGACGTGGCGTCCGATCTCTCCGGGTCGTGCCCCATCCGTGCCCAGCGAAGCGGACAACAGCGGTCAAGTACGGCGCCTGGAGGCCAGGCCAACCTCGCGCGTCTCGACCAAACATGCAGGTCGTAGGGGATGCGACCGCCCAAGCACCGTTGATTCCCAAGCTCAGAGCGCGAGTTCGATTCTCGTCACCCGCTCTTCACGAACCCCCAGGTCATCGACCCGGGGGTTCGTCGTTGTCCAGACCTCACCAAGCGCCTTGCACCAGCTCCGCACCACCTGACCCCTTGTCGCGGCACTCGCGGTCGCTCTTTGCCCGCCCTCGGGATTGCCGCGCATGCTCGCAGCCCTATCGTTATGCCGGTCGGGTGGGCACGCCTGGCCACGTGCTGAGGTGGCGCGTCCTCGGGAGCGGGGAAGCGACATGGGTGACAAGGCGCGGGCGATGGTGCTGGAACTTGATGCGTACCGAGGCGAGTTGGCTCGCTACTGCTATCGCATGCTGGGGTCGTACGCAGAAGTCGAGGATGCCGCTCAGCAGACCCTCGTCCGCGCTCGGCAGAATGCCGGGCAGTTCGCGGGCAGGTCGTCCCTGCGCTCATGGGTGTACCGCATCGCCACCAACGTGTGTCTGGACGCCCTAGGCGGTGTCTTCAAATGATCGTCGCTGGTGGATCATGGTTTCGTGATACGTCGCCATGAACTGTCGGATGCTGAGTGGGAGTTCGTCCGGCCGCT
>NZ_NTGZ01000149.1 GCF_002551245.1 Streptomyces sp. rh34 | reverse complement strand
TAAGAGACAGGCGCTCTCCTGCGCCTCGGACTTGAGCCGCTCCGCCTCGGCGGCGGCCTCGCCGCGCAGCCGTACGGCGACGCTCTCGCCCTCGGCACGGGACTGGGCGGCGTCGGCGGCGGCCTCGTCGCGCAGCCGCTCGGCCTCCGCCACGGCCTGCTCGGTCAGTGCCCGTGCCCGCTCGGCGGCCTCCGCGCGCTGCCGCTCGGACTCCTCGCTCGTCTCGCGGCGGATCCGCTCGGCCTGGGTCCGGGCCTCGCCGAGCGCCTCCTCGGCGGCGGCGAGCCGGGACTCGGCCTCGGTGTGCAGCCGGGTCAGCTCGTCGGCCGCCTCGGCCTGCCGGGCGGCGACGCCGCGCTCGGTCTCCTCGCGCAGCTCGGTCGCGGCCCGCTCGGCCGCCTCCGTGACGGCCGCCGCCTGCTCCTCGGCGTCGGCCCGCAGCTTGTCGGCCTCGGTCCGGGTGCGCTCCAGCGTCTCCTCGGCCTGCTTGCGCAGGGTCGCGGCGCGCTCGGCGGCCTCGGTGCGGATGCGCTCGCTCTCGCCGTTCGCCTTGGTGCGCAGCTCGTCCGCGTCGGAGCGGGCCTTGGTCAGCAGCTCCTCGGCGGTGCGGGCGCCCTCCTCCAGCTGCTGGACCGCCTCGCGGCGGGCCTCGCCCCGGATCCGCTCGCCCTCGGCGACCGCCTCGGAGCGCAGCGTCTCGGCCTCGCCGCGCAGCCGGCGGGCCTCCTCCTGGAGCTCGACCGTCTTGGCCCGGTACTCCTTGGTGTCGTCCTTGGCCGCGCCCTTGAGTTCGTCGGCCTGCTCGGCGGCCTCGCCGCGCAGCCGGTCCGCCTCGGCCTCCGCCTCGCGGCGGATCCGCTCGGCCTCCTCGCTCGCCGCCTTCGTGGTCGACTTCGCGTCCTCGGATGCCTTGGTGAGCACCTCCTCGGCGCTGCGGGCCGCCTTCGCCAGCTGGGCGGCGGCGTCCTCGGCGGCGACCGTACGGGCCTTCTCGCCCGCCTCGGCGACCAGCCGCTCCGCCTCGGCGCGGGCGTCGACGAGGGCCTGTTCGGCCTCTTCCTTCAGCGCCTCGGTGCTCTTGGTGGCCTCGCCGACCAGCCGGGCGATCTCCGACTTGGCCGTACGGGTGCGCTGTTCGTTCTGCGACTCGGCGGCGGCCAGCTGCTTGGCGGCGGCCTCCTTCGCCTCGGAGAGGAGCTTCTCGGCCTCCAGACGGGACTCGCGCAGCCGGGTCTCGGCCTCCGACAGGCGCTGCTCGGCGGACCGGTTCAGCTCGGCGGTCTGCTGGCGGGCCTGGTCGGTCTCCGCGGTGGTGCTGGAGCGCAGCTGCTCCGCGTGGCTGGTGGCCTCCTGCGCCTGGGCGGAGGCGGCCCCGAGCAGGCGCTCGGCGTCCTTGCGGGCACGCAGCAGGATCGCTTCGGCTTCGGCCCGGGCGGTCTCGGTCTCCGAGCCGGTCCGCCGACGGGTCTCCTCCGCCAGCCGGGCGGCCTCCTCGCGGGCGGCGGCCAGCGCCTGCTCGGCCTCTGCGCGGGACTCCTCCAGCAGTCGGCGGGCCTGCGACTCGGTGCGGGCGCGCAGCTGTTCGGCCCAGGCGACGTTCTCGTTGACGTGCGACTCGACGGTCTGGCGGCGTTCCGCCAGCTCCTGGTCGAGCCGCTGCCTGCGCTGGACGGCCTCGGTGTGCAACTCCGCCTGCAGGCGCGCCTGGTGCTCGGCGTGCTCCTGCAGGATCCGCTGCGTCTGGGCGCGGGCCTCGCGCAGCTCGCGCTCGGCGTCGCTGCGCATCTGCTCGGCCTGGATCTGCGCGTTCCGCAGCATCTGCTCGGCCTGGTAGCCGAGGTCCGCGCTGTCGTAGGCGGGGCGGGTCGCGAGATTGCGCCGGGCCTCGTGCAGCTTGGCACGCAAGACCTCGACCTGGTAACCGAGGTCCTCGGCGTGCTGGACGGCCTTCTCCCGGTCGGTCTTCAGCCGGTCCATCTCGGCTTCGAACCGCGAGAGATGGTCGTCTTCAGCCCGGTGGCTCTCCTGGCGTTCGTAGCCCCGCACTGCGCGGTCCCATCCTTCCCCGAGCTCTCAACTTGGTTCGAGCAGGGGAGACCCCAACCCTGGTCGCAACTCTCCGCACGAGTGCTGCTCGCGGGCGAGAGATCCCCCGGGGAATGGTGACAGACAACGACGAGGACGTGGTACGGCCCCGACCCGGCCCCGGCCCGGAACCGCCCACTCTACCGGGCCGGGTATGCGGTGGTCAGTGCTCCGTCCCGCTCGTGACCAGTTCGGTGAGGACGCCGTGGCAGTCCTTGGGGTGCAGGAACGTGATCCGGGACCCCATCGACCCCGTCCTGGGCTCGTCGTACAGCACCCGGACGCCCTTCCCGCGGATGTCCGCCGCGTCCCCGTCCACGTCCTCCGTACCGAAGGCGATGTGGTGCACGCCCTCCCCGTTCTTCGCCAGCCACTTGCCCACGGCCGAGTCCTCCCGGGTCGGCTCCAGCAGCTGGAGGTACGAAGCACCGCCGTCCGAGGTCTCGTTGATCTTGAGCATGGCCTCCCGGACGCCCTGCTCCTCGTTGATCTCGCTGTGGAACACCTCGAATCCGTACGTGGCACGGTAGAACTCCACCGTCTTGTCCAGGTCGAAACAGGCGATCCCGATGTGGTCGATGCGCGTCAGCATGGATCCAGTGCAGCGCTACCGCCATGGTTACGCAACGTGCGCGCCGTCACACCGGTTGCCGGATGACGGGCGCGGTACCTCTCAGTACATTCAAGTAAACCCTCGTTCACATCCGATCCCAAGGGGCCGTGCCCATGCCAGCAACGACCGGTACCACCACCTCAGTGATCGTCGCGGGCGCCCGGACGCCCATGGGCCGCCTCCTCGGCTCCCTCAAGAGCTTCTCCGGCGCCGACCTCGGCGGCTTCGCCATCAAGGCCGCCCTGGACCGGGCCGGCATCGGCGGTGACCAGGTCCAGTACGTGATCATGGGTCAGGTGCTCACGGCGGGCGCGGGCCAGATTCCCGCCCGGCAGGCCGCGGTCAAGGCCGGCATCCCGATGAACGTCCCCGCGCTCACCGTCAACAAGGTGTGCCTGTCCGGGCTCGACGCCATCGCGCTGGCCGACCAGCTCATCCGCGCCGGGGAGTTCGACGTGGTGGTCGCGGGCGGCCAGGAGTCCATGACCAACGCCCCGCACCTGCTCCCCAAGTCCCGTGAGGGCCACAAGTACGGCGCGATCGAGATGCTGGACTCGATGGCGCACGACGGCCTCACCGACGCGTACGAGAACATCCCGATGGGAGAGTCCACCGAGAAGCACAACGGCCGCCTCGGTCTCGGCCGCGCCGCCCAGGACGAGATCGGCGCGCAGTCCCACCAGCGGGCCGCCGCCGCCCAGAAGAACGGCCTCTTCGAGGCCGAGATCACCCCGGTCGAGATCCCGCAGCGCAAGGGCGACCCGGTCCTCTTCGCCCAGGACGAGGGCATCCGCGCCGAGACGACCGCGGAGACCCTCGGCAAGCTGCGCCCCGCCTTCGCCAAGGACGGCACGATCACCGCCGGCACCTCCTCGCAGATCTCCGACGGCGCCGCCGCGGTCGTCGTGATGAGCAAGGCCAGGGCCGAGGAACTGGGCCTCGACTGGATCGCCGAGATCGGCGCCCACGGAAACGTCGCGGGCCCCGACAACTCCCTCCAGTCGCAGCCCTCGGGCGCCATCCGGCACGCCCTGAAGAAGGAAGGCCTCGGCGTCGAGGACCTCGACCTGATCGAGATCAACGAGGCGTTCGCGGCCGTCGCCGTCCAGTCGATGAAGGACCTCGGCGTCACCGCGGACAAGGTCAACGTCAACGGCGGCGCCATCGCGCTCGGCCACCCCATCGGCATGTCCGGCGCCCGGATCGTCCTGCACCTGGCCCTGGAGCTGAAGCGGCGCGGCGGCGGCACGGGCGCCGCGGCGCTGTGCGGCGGCGGCGGTCAGGGCGACGCGCTGATCATCCGCGTCCCGGGCAAGTAGTACCCGTACGGACTCCGGACCCGTACGGGTACTGGGCAGAGCAAGGGATACGGAGCGGTGAACGTGGACGTGGACGTCCCCACGCTGGTCGAACAGGCGCGAGCAGGCAGGCCGCGTGCGGTG
Organism: Streptomyces sp. rh34; assembly: GCF_002551245.1. Taxonomy (GTDB): domain Bacteria; phylum Actinomycetota; class Actinomycetes; order Streptomycetales; family Streptomycetaceae; genus Streptomyces. The sequence continues at coordinate 14,767 of NZ_NTGZ01000149.1, read as the reverse complement.
GCCCGGCTGATCTCGCTGGTGGAGGGGGCGTCCCCGCAGCTGCGGGAGGTGATGGCCGCGCTGGCGCCGCTGGCGGGCCACGCCTACGTCGTCGGGCTCACGGGCTCGCCGGGCGTCGGCAAGTCCACCTCCACCTCGGCCCTGGTCTCCGCCTACCGCCGGGCGGGCAAGCGGGTCGGCGTCCTCGCCGTCGACCCGTCCTCGCCCTTCTCCGGCGGGGCGCTGCTGGGCGACCGGATCCGGATGGCGGACCACGTCTCCGACCCGGGCGTCTACATCCGCTCGATGGCGACCCGGGGCCACCTGGGCGGCCTCGCCTGGTCCGCGCCGCAGGCCATCCGGGTGCTGGACGCGGCGGGTTGCGACGTGATCCTCGTCGAGACGGTCGGCGTCGGCCAGTCCGAGGTGGAGATCGCCTCCCAGGCGGACACGTCCGTCGTGCTGCTCGCCCCGGGCATGGGCGACGGCATCCAGGCGGCCAAGGCCGGGATCCTGGAGATCGGCGATGTGTACGTGGTCAACAAGGCGGACCGGGACGGCGCGGACGCCACCGCCCGCGAGCTGAACCACATGCTGGGCCTGGGGGAGTCCCGGGGCCCCGGCGACTGGCGCCCCCCGATCGTGAAGACGGTCGCCGCCCGGGGCCAGGGTACGGACGAGGTCGTCGAGGCCCTGGAGAAGCACCGGGCCTGGATGGAGGAGCACGGAGTCCTGGCCGCGCGCCGCACCGCCCGCGCCGCGCACGAGGTCGAGACGATCGCCGTCACCGCGCTCCGCGAGAGGATCGCCGACCTGCGCGGCGACCGCCGCCTGCACGCGCTGGCCGAGCGCATCGTGGCGGGGACCCTGGACCCGTACGCGGCGGCGGACGAGCTGGTGGCGGGGCTGACGGGAAGCTCCTGAGCGATACGGCCGCAGGCCCTCGGAGCGGCACACACTGCTCCGAGGGCCTGCGCCGTGGGGGCCGGCGGGTGCGCCGGGCTCCCCCCTGCTCGCACAGGGGGAAACCCGGCGCGACCACCGCCTCCCCGTCAACTGTCCCGCGCCGGACGTCCCTCATCAGCCGCGCGCTCGGCCTGGCGGGCGGCTTCGACGTACCGCGGGGCGAACTTCATCATGTACGCCTCGGGTACCTCGTACGGAGACTCCCAGTGCTCCGGCAGGAAGCTGTCGCCGTCCTCGTGGCAGAGGTGGCACGAGGCGCACCACTCCGTCCGCCAGGCATGGGCCGCGGCACGGACGCCATCGATGGTCGCGTCCAGCGGACCGTCCTCCCGGTACCAACGGTGGAGATCCGCCGCCCCGCACCCGGGACAGGCCACGGAGAGATCAGCAGCGGCCGGTTCGCGGTCGAACGCCGCCCGCCACGCGCTCATGAGCTCGGGAGCGACGACGCGCCATCCGCCCGGACCGAGGAGGCCGAGATCATCGGTTTCGAACAGATCCATCGAGGCGGCTTCCACGGCGCCGAGCGTCGTGCACTCGCCCGTCACCAGGTCGACGCGGACGGGGCCGGTCCCGACCACCATGAATGACGGGTCGCCGGTCTCCAGGTAGCGGCGGTCCTGGTAGCCGAAGTAGGCGTACGTGCCGACCACGGCCGAGTGGCCGTCGATGGGTACCAGCTCCACCTCACTGTTGAGGGGATCCTCATCCACGTACCTGCGGGCCGGTCCGGCGGCTTGTTCGCAACTGATCACTGGTCGATCCTCAGCGAGCCGAAGTTCCGGTGGACGCCGGGCTTCGCGTGCCCGGACCGCCCGTCGAGGAATATCACGTCGCCCTTCACCTTCACCACGTTGCCTTCGGCTTGATCGCGACGGCTGCCCGGCCGGGCGGGACCGGACGTGCCCCCCGGGACGGGCGGGACGACAACGAGGGACGGCCCCGTGCCGCAACCGCGGTACGGGGCCGTCCCCGGCTCGGAGGCGCGGAACGGAGCAGGGTCAGCCGTCGTCGCCGTCCCGGTCGTCGTCCTGGTCGTCCGCGCGGTCGTCCCGGTCGTCGTCACCGTCGTCGTCGCGGTCCACGGTGACCTTGCCGGTCTTCGCGTCGACGCGCAGCTCGTGCTGCCGGCCGTCCTTGCCCGCGATGTCGATGTCCCAGCGCAGGACGTCGCCCCGGCCGCCGTCGTCGTCATCGTCGTCGTCCAGGTCGATCGACGTGACGCTGCCAGGCGCGGTCTTCAGGGCCGCGTCCGCCGCCTGGTTCAGGGTGACGGTGGAGGAGCGGGGCGCGTACCGGTCGCGGTCGTCGTTGTCGTCGTCGCGGGTCTTCACAACCTTGCCGTTGCCGGCGTCCACCGTGACATCGTGCCACTGCTTGTCGGACCCGCGGACGTCCAGCTCCCAGACCGCCCGGCCGTCGTGGTCGTCGTCGTCATCGTCCAGCTCGGCCTCGGTGACGGTGCCCGGGACGCTCTTCAGGGCGGCGGCGACGGCCCGGTCGAGGGTGATCCGGGTGGTCTTCGCGGCGGCCGGGGCACCGTCGTCGTCGCGGGCGTCGTCGGCGAGGCTCACGGCGCTCGCGCTCCTGGCGGGCGTACGGTCGCCGTCGTCCGCGAAGGCGACGGTGGCGGCGGTGGTGCCGCCGATCAGAACGGCCGCGGTGATCGCCGCGATGGTGACGTTGCGCTTCATGAGGTTCCTCCCCGAGAGCTGCTGTGCTGTTCGACGTGACCCACACTGCCGGGACGATGCTGAACGCAGCCTGAAGCCACCTGAAGGCGCCTTCAGGTGGAGTTTGCGAGGCTGTGCGCATGCGCCTGTTGATCGTGGAGGACGAGAAGCGCCTCGCGGTGTCCCTGGCCAGGGGACTGACCGCCGAGGGTTTCGCCGTGGATGTCGTGCACGACGGGCTCGAAGGGCTGCACCGGGCGAGTGAGGGCGCCTACGACCTGGTGATCCTCGACATCATGCTGCCCGGCATGAACGGCTACCGCGTCTGCTCGAACCTGCGCGCCGCCGGACACGAGGTGCCGATCCTCATGCTGACCGCCAAGGACGGCGAGTACGACGAGGCCGAGGGCCTGGACACCGGCGCCGACGACTACCTGACCAAGCCCTTCAGCTACGTCGTCCTCGTCGCCCGGGTCCGCGCCCTGCTGCGCCGCCGGGGAGCCGGCACCGCCGCGCCCGTCCTGACCGTCGGGTCCCTGCGCATCGACACCGCCGCCCGCCGGGTGATCCGCGGCGAGGACGAGATCGCGCTCACCGCCAAGGAGTTCGCGGTGCTGGAGCAACTCGCCCTGCGGGCGGGCCAGGTGGTCAGCAAGGCGGAGATCCTGGAGCACGTCTGGGACTTCGCCTACGACGGCGACCCGAACATCGTCGAGGTCTACATCTCCACCCTGCGCCGCAAGCTCGGCGCGACCGCCATCCGTACCGTGCGCGGCGCGGGCTACCGGCTGGAGGCGAGGTGAGGTCCGTCCGGGCCAGGGCCGCCATCGGGGCCACCCTGGTCGTCGCCGTCGCCCTGGTGGCGGCCGGGCTCGCCGTGCTCCTGGTCCTGCGGGCCAACCTGATCGACCAGGCGGACCTCCAGGCCGAGGTGGCGGCCCGCGAGGTGGCCGGACAGCTGGCCACGGACACCCCGTACGCCGAACTGGACATGGACGACGAGGAGGACCACCCGGTCCAGGTGACCGACGAGGAGGGCCGGGTCGTCATCGTCTCCAAGGACCTGCGGGCCGTCACCGGCACCGGCACGAGCGGCGTCACCCCGGTGCCGTCGGCCTCGGCGGGGGCCTCCCCGTCGTCCCGCGAAGGGGACGAGGACGACGACAGCGCCGACGACGACAGCGCCGACGACGACGATGACGGCAGCCGTCCCGGCCGCGGTCAGGTCTCCTCCGACGACCCGGACTTCTCCGACGGCACCGCCACCGTCGACCGCACCACCGCCGACTACCGCTTCGCCGCAGTCGAGGCGACGACCCCCCGCGGCGTCACCCTGACCGTGTACGCGGGCGCACCGCTCGCCGCCGAGCAGGAGGCGGTGAACACGGTGCGCGGGGCGATGCTCACCGGGCTGCCGCTGCTCCTGGTGGTCGTCGCCGGGGTGACCTGGCTGGTGACCCGCCGGGCCCTGCGGCCGGTCGAGGGCATCCGCCGCGAGATGGCGGCGATCACCGCCTCCGAGGACCTGGCCCGCCGGGTGCCGGAGCCCGGTTCGCGGGACGAGATCGCGGCGCTGGCCCGGACGACGAACGAGACGCTCACCGTGCTGGAGGCGTCCGTGGAGCGGCAGCGGCGGTTCGTCGCGGACGCCTCGCACGAGCTGCGCTCCCCGATCGCCTCGCTGCGCACCCAGCTGGAGGTGGCCGAGGCCCATCCGGAGCTGCTGGACCTCCCGGGGGCGGTCGCCGACACCGTACGGCTCCAGGTGCTGGCGGCGGATCTGCTGCTGCTGGCCCGGCTGGACGCGGGGGAGAGGCCCGGCGGTGCGACGGTGGAGCTGGGCGCGCTGGTCCGGGAGGAGGTGTCGCAGCGGACCGGGGACCGGATCGCGGTGGGCGTCGAGGCCCCGGAGGGCGGGGCGTTCGAGGTGAGCGGGTCGCGCGGGCAGCTGTCCCGGGTGGTCGGCAATCTGCTGGACAACGCCCAGCGGCACGCCGAGGGATGCGTCGCGGTGTCGGTGGCGGCCGACGGGCGCGGCGTGCGGGTCGAGGTCAGGGACGACGGGGCGGGCGTTCCCGAGGACGAGCGGGAGCGGATCTTCGAACGGTTCGTCCGGCTCGACGACGCCCGCAGCCGGGACGACGGCGGTGCCGGGCTGGGTCTGGCCATCGCCCGGGACGTCGCCACGCGCCACGGCGGGACGCTGACGGTGCACCGGGCGGCCGAGGGCGGTGCGGCCTTCCGGCTGTGGCTGCCCCGCCCGGCCTGACGGCTCCTACAGCTTGCCGCGCTTGCCGCGCAGGTGTTCCGCGATCGGGGTCAGCGCCGCGTGCAGGTCGGCGAGCGCCTCGGGGGACAGCAGGTCCATGAAGTGCTGCCGTACCGAGGCGACGTGGTGCGGGGCGACCTTGCGCATGGTCTCCGCGCCGTGCTCGGTGAGGACCGCGAACAGTCCGCGCCGGTCCGATTCGCAGTGGGTGCGGCGGACCAGTCCGGCGGTCTCCATACGGGTGATCTGGTGCGAGAGCCGGCTCTTGGACTGGAGGGTGGCGGCGGCGAGGTCGCTCATCCGCATGCGCTGGTCGTCCGATTCGGAGAGGTTGACCAGGATCTCGTAGTCGTTCATGGTCAGGCCGAACGGCTGGAGGTCCTTCTCCAGTTGGTGCATCAGCAGCCTGCTGACGTCCAGGTGGGTGCGCCAGGCGCACTGTTCCGTGTCGCTCAGCCAGCGGGTGGCCGTCTCGGTCTCCATATATGGATTCTACCTAAGAAGTTGAAAGCCGGACGAAATTGGGGGGTGTGACGACCGGCACCCCCGGACCGCGGAGGGGCCCCTCGGCAAGCACCGACGGCTGGGCGCAGGCGTTCGACGTCACACTCCGCAGACTACCGCTCACCACCCGAAGCGACGCTGGAGGTCCCCCAGCTGGCCGGGCATGCGCGGGGCGGATCCGTGTTGACCCCCGCCGCCCGGAACACCCGGTTCGCTCGGCACCACGCCGGTCGCCTGCTCCGCCATCAGCGCCTCGCTCGACTGGAGCAGCACCGTGCCCGCCCCGACGAACTCGAACTGATGCTCCTCGCCCGACGTCCCGCCGACCCCCGTGAGGGACCGGATACCGCCCATCACGCCCGTCATGTAGCCGTGGTCGTAGTGGTGGCAGGGGGAGGGGCAGTCGGCCCAGCCCACCAGCGCCTGCGGGTCCACCCGCAGCGGCGGCTCCATGAACACCACCGGGCCGTTCGACGCGGCCACGAACTTCCCCGTGCCGATCAGCGTCACGAACCCCGGCACGATCGACTGCTTCAGTGCCATCGTCGGCTGGTACGCCAGCAGGTTCCCGGACCGGATGGTGAGGTTGCCGTCCTCCAGGTCGAAGGAGTTCACATCGAACGCCCGGTCCGCCAGCAGCATCTTCCCGCTGCCCTCGGCCACCACCCAGTCGCTCGCGTGCAGCGGCGAATGGAAGCTGGAGCGCACCAGCCGCTCGAACCGGCCGTGCCCGATGCCGTCGAACTGGATCTGCCCGTAGTAGGCGATCATCTTGCCCTTCTGCAGGAACCACCGGCTCCCCTTGAGCTCCACGCAGAAGGTGTAGGAGTTGACGTTGTCGTCCGCCGGCAGCGTCGACGGGTCGAAGACCACGGGCGTGCTCACAGCTTCTCCTCCGACGCCTGGACGTACACCGCACCACTGCCGCTCAGCTCCAGCTGGAACGCCTCGCCGGAGCCCCGCCCCACCATGTCCCGCCAGCCGACCGCCGTGGACAGCTTGTTGCGGACCTCGCCGTGGTGGGCGACGTAGGCCTGCGGGTCGACATGGACGTCGCGGCCCGGCGTGATCGGCAGTTCGATCACCCCGCCGTGCGCCATCACCGCGACCGCGCCGTGCCCGGCGAGGGTGGTGGTGAACAGGCCCTGGCCGGTCACCTGGCCGCGCACCATCCCCATCACCCCGCCCTGCGAGCCCATGAACATCGTGCCCTGCCGGAGCGTCCCGTCGAACGCGAGCAGCCGGTCGGCCTCCACGTACAGAGTGTCGCCCGCCAGCTGGATCACCTGGATGTGGTGGCCGCCGTGGCCGAACATCACCGTGCCCGAGCCCTCGACCGTCATCAGCGGCGTCGACTCGCCCGCCACCCGGCGGCCGATCATCGACGCGACGCCGCCCTGGCCGCCCTGGATGTTCGGGGTGAAGGACACCTCGCCCCGGTACGCCAGCATCGCGCCGCGCTGGCTGAACAGCTTCTGGCCCGGGGCCAGGGTGGCCTCGACCATCTTGGAGTTGATCTCCCGGAACGGCATCAGACATCGCCCCCGACGGTGTTGCGCTCGCTCGGCTGCACATAGACCAGGCCGTCGCCCTCGAAGCGGATCTGGAACGCCTCGCCGGAGCCCTCGCCCATCAGCGTCCGGAAGTTCACCCCCGCCTGGAAGTTCTGCTGCAGTCTGCCCTGGTGGGCGATGTACGCCCCGGGGTCGACCATCAGCGGATACTGCGGCGACACCCGCAGCAGGACCGCCGTGCCGTCCGACAGGATGGCCGCCTGCCCGGTGCCCTCCACCGTGGTGGTGAACAGGCCGTTGCCGCTCGCCCCGCCGCGCAGCCCCGTGAACGTCGTGCCCGTCCGCAGCCCGGCGTCGGTGGCCAGCAGATTGCTCGCCTCCACGTACAGGGTGTCGCCCTGCAGCGAGACCAGGTTGATCTCGCTCGCCCGGTCGGCGAAGTAGCAGGTGCCCTGTCCGGACACCTCCATCACCGTCATCTGCTCACCGGTCAGCCGACGGGTCACCATGCCGCGCACGCCCTCACCGCCGCCGGACATCTTCTTGAAGGTCATCCGGCCGTCGTACGCGACCATCGAGCCGTTCTTCGCCTTGACGGCATCGCCGGTCAGATCGACGGCGAGCGTCTTGCTGCCTTGGAGTCGGAACATCGCCACGCGACGAAGGTAGCCGTCCGCGCCGCGCCCCGGCCAGAGGCTCCGGAACCGTTACGTCCCTGATGCGCACGCGGACCGGCCCTGATATGCGGCGATACGCGCACCGGTGGACGGGGCGGCCCCCGCCGCCGGGCGCGCCCCGGCGCGATGCCACAATGGGGGCGGCTTGTGCGTGTCTTCACAAGCTCACGCGACCCTCCCACTCGAAGGTGCCCTCGTGGACATCAAGACCGCTTCCGCCCTGCACCGGCTGCGCCTCATCTCGCTTCCCGAGGCGCTCTCCTTCCCGGCGCTGCTCATCTTCGGCTCGCTCCTCATGCGGGTTTCGGACATCGACTTCCTGATGCCGCCGCTCGGCGCGCTCCACGGCCTCCTGTTCACGATCTACGTGGTGTTCCTGCTGGACGTCTGGGTCAAGGCCAAGTGGCCGCTCAAGCGCGTCGCGCTCTTTTTCGTCCTCGCGGTCATCCCCTTCGGCGGGCTCTACGGCGACAAGCTCCTCAAGCAGTACGAGGCCGACGGCGTCATCGCCGCCCGCGCCCGCCGCGAGGGCACGGTCAGCGCATGATCGTCGCGTTCTCCGTCTCCCCGCTCGGTGTCGGCGAGGACGTCGGGGAGTACGTCGCCGACGCCGTGCGGGTCGTCCGCGCATCCGGTCTCCCCAACCGAACCGACGCCATGTTCACCTCCATCGAGGGGGAGTGGGACGAGGTCATGGACGTCGTCAAGCGTGCCGTGGCCGCCGTCGAGGCCCGCGCCGGACGCGTCTCCCTGGTACTGAAGGCCGACATCCGGCCCGGCGTCACCGACGGCCTGACCTCGAAGGTCGAGACCGTGGAGCGTCATCTCGCCTCCTGACGGCCCGCCCGTACGACCGTCCCGCGTTCACCCGAAAAGCCCCCGGCGCCACACGGCCGGGGGCTTTTCCGGCTCCGGATCCAAAACCGCTCACTCGGACCTGCCAAGTCGACACACCGTTAGCTGTCCCCTTCTGTGGGGATATCAACCCGTTCGACAGTGGGAGGCACGGTGCGGTCGGAGGGCTACGACTACGACACCTACAGCCGGCTCGCGGGTCCGCTCACGGAGCCGGAACCGACGGGGTACCGGGTGCGGTACAAGAGCCTGCTCTCGACGGAGAAGCACCGAATAAGAGCCGTCCTGCTGATGACCCTCGCTCCGGTGCTCACGGGCGTCCTGCTGCTGTACCTGGTCTGGCCCACGCACTGGACCGAGCGGGAGAACGGGGAGCGCTGGCTGGTCGTCGCCGACACCGTGATGCTGGTGTCGATCGCCCTGATCGAGCTGTTCATGCTGGTCAACGTGGTCTCCATCGCGCACGCCACGCTCGTCGCGCGGGACCCCGTCCCGGTGACCCCCGAGCCCGGCACCCGGGTCGCCTTCCTGACCACGTACGTCCCCGGCAAGGAACCGCTCTCCATGGTCCGCGCCACCCTCAAGGGCGCCGTACGCCTGAAGCACTCCGGCCCGCTGGACGTCTGGCTGCTCGACGAGGGCGACGACCCCGGGGCCCGGATGCTCTGCGCCGAACTGGGCGTCCACCACTTCACCCGGCGCGGGGTCCCCGAGTGGAACCGTGACAGGGGCGTCCACAAGGCGAAGACGAAGCACGGCAACTACAACGCCTGGGTCGCCCTGCACGGCGTCGACTACGACTTCTTCGCCTCCGTCGACACCGACCACGTGCCCATGCCCAACTTCCTGGAACGGATGATGGGCTACTTCCGCGACCCGGACGTCGCCTTCGTCGTCGGACCGCAGGTCTACGGGAACTACGAGTCGGCCGTCACCAAGGCCGCCGAGTCGCAGCAGTTCCTCTTCCACGCCCTGATCCAGCGCGCGGGCAACCGCTACGGCGCCCCGATGTTCGTCGGCACCAACAACGTCGTTCGCATCGCCGCGTTGCGGCAGGTCGGCGGCCTGTACGACTCGATCACCGAGGACATGGCCACCGGCTTCGAGATCCACCGCCGCCGCAACCCGCGCACCGGCCACTACTGGCGTTCCGTCTACACCCCCGACGTGCTGGCCGTGGGCGAGGGCCCCGCCTCCTGGACGGACTTCTTCACCCAGCAGCTGCGCTGGTCCCGGGGAACGTACGAGACGCTGTTCAAGCAGTACGGCAAGGCGCTGTTCCGGGTGCCGCCCGGCCGCCTCCTCAGCTACACGCTGATGCTCGTCTACTACCCGATGACCGCGGTCAACTGGCTGCTCGGTGTCCTCAGCTGTGTGCTGTTCCTCTGGTTCGGGGCGTCCGGCACCCAGGTCGCCGCCTCCATCTGGCTGATGCTCTACAGCGACGCGGCCGCCCTCCAGATCGGGCTCTACCTCTGGAACCGCCGGCACAACGTCTCCCCGCACGAGCCCGAGGGCTCCGGCGGCCTCGCCGGTATGGCCATGTCCGCGCTCTCCGCCCCGATCTACCTCAAGTCGCTGGGCTCGGCCGTGCTGCGCACCGACGGTCGGTTCGTCGTCACGCCCAAGGGCGGCCAGGCCTCCCCGGACCGGCTGCTCACCTTCCGTATCCACCTCTCCTGGGCGGCGGTCCTGCTCTCCTCGCTCGCCGCGTCGGTGTACCTGGACCACACCCACGTGGCGATGCGGACCTGGGCGACGCTGGGGCTGGCGATCTCGCTCTCCCCGGTCGCCGTGTGGGCCTGGACCGTCCGGCAGGACAAGCGCGCCGAGACCGCGCGCGCCGTCCCCGTCCCGGCGCCCCCGCCGCCCGAACCGGCGTACGTCACCACCACCACCACCACCGCCCCGTCGGCGACCACCACGGCGAGCGCGGGCACCACCGCCACCACCACCGCAGGAGGGAACTGACCCATGGCCTACCGGCCCTCGAAGCAGATGAGGAAGACGCTCCTGGGAGGCGGCGCGGTGCTGCTGCTCGCCGGGCTGAACGCTCCCGCGGCCCTGTCCTTCGCCGAGGACAGATATCACGCGTACAAGATCGACCAGCCGGAGTACAAGGCGGAGTACGGCTCCTGGGAGAAGGTGGACATCCCGAAGGAGTACCGGACCAACGCGATCCACGCGGCGCTCCTGCACACCGGGAAGGTGCTGATCGTCGCGGGCTCCGGCAACGACGAGGCGCACTTCGACGCGGGCACCTTCGACACGGTGCTGTGGGACCCGGCCGAGAACACCTTCCAGAAGATCCCCACCCCCGAGGACTTCTTCTGCGGCGGCCACGCCCAGCTCCCCGACGGCCGCCTGCTGATCGCGGGCGGCACCGCCCGCTACGAGGTGCTCGACGACAAGGTGAAGCGGGCCGGCGGCGGTATGCGGGTCAAGAACGAGAACCCGGACAAGCCGCTGAAGCTCAAGAAGGGCACGGTCTTCCGGTCGCCCTCCGGCGTCGAGTACGTGGCCAAGTTCGACGTCACCGTCCCCAAGGCCAAGCGCGAGTTCGAGGTCGACTACTTCGAGAGCGGCCAGATGAAGCCGTGGAAGACCAAGGTGACCGCCGCCGAGCAGCGGGTCTTCGTCGAGGCGGTGGACGACGGCCCCGAGGCGGTGGCGACGGACGCCGCCCAGTACGAGATCGTCGGGCTGAAGGGCAAGGCAGCCGACAACGCCTACGGCCTCGCCGAGAAGATCACCATGGACAAGCAGGACTTCCAGGGGATCCGCGCCGCCTACGAGTTCGACCCGACGGCGGAGAAGTACATCAAGGTCGACCCGATGAAGGAGGCCCGCTGGTATCCGACGCTCGTCGGGCTGGAGGACGGCCGGGTGCTCTCCGTCTCCGGCCTCGACGACGTCGGCGCGATCCTCCCGGGCGACAACGAGGTCTACGACCCGAAGACGAAGAAGTGGTCCGAAGGCCCCTTCCAGTACTTCCCGACCTACCCGGCGCTCTTCCTGACCAAGGGAGGCAAGCTCTTCTACCCGGGCGCCAACGCCGGCTACGGCCCGGAGGACAAGGGGCGCGAGCCGGGGATCTGGGACATCAAGAAGAACACCTTCACCAAGGTCCCCGGGCTGACCGACACCGACCAGCTGGAGACGGCGGCCTCGCTGCTGCTGCCGCCCGTGCAGGACCAGAAGGTGATGGTCCTCGGCGGCGGCGGGGTCGGCGAGTCCAAGAAGTCCACCGCCCGCACGGCGGTCATCGACCTCAAGAAGGAGAGCCCCGCCTTCGAGCCGGGCCCCGACCTGCCGCAGGGCACGCGCTATCTGAACAGCGTGATCATGCCCGACGACACCGTCTTCACCAGCGGCGGATCCGAGGACTACCGGGGCCGCGGGAACAGCAACATCCTGAAGGCGCAGTCCTACGACCCGAAGACCAACACTTTCAAGGAGGCGGCCGAGCCGACGGTGGGGCGCAACTACCACTCCGAGGCGCTGCTGCTGCCCGACGGGCGGGTGGCGACCTTCGGCTCCGACCCGCTCTACGGCGACAAGGACAACACCAAGCTCGGCAAGTTCGAGCAGCGCATGGAGGTCTACACCCCGCCCGCCCTGCACCGGGGCAAGGACGACCGCCCGGTGATCGGGGACGGTCCGGAGGCCACCGAGCGCGGCGCGACGGTGACGTACGAGAGCGCCGACGCGGACCGGATCGCCACCGCCCGGCTGATGCGGCCGAGCGCCGTCACCCACACCACCGACGTGGAGCAGCGCTCCATCGAGCTGGGCCTGAAGAAGGGCGACGGCGAACTGAGCGTGACCGTGCCGGACGACCCCACGCTGGTGCCGCCCGGCTGGTACATGCTCTTCGTCACGGACGCCGACGGCGTTCCCTCCGAGGCGAAGTGGGTCAAGGTCGCCTGAGCCCGAAGGCGCGCCGCGACCGCCTCAGGAGGCGGCGCGCCTCGCCAGGCCGAGCGCGTACTCCGGCCACCAGTCGCCGGCCGCCGGGCCGCCCCGGCAGGTGCCGTCGGAGTCGCCCGGCCGCTTGATCCACAGATAGGCGTCGAGCCGGTCCTCGCCGGTGTCGGTGGTCGGCGGCGTGCCGAGCCCCCGGCCCGGCGGATTGCACCAGGCCTCCTCACGGCCCCCCGACAGGGGGCCGTTGCCGTTGCGGCTGGTGTCGATCACGAAGTGCGAGCCGCCCACGGCGTCGGAGAGCCGGCCGGCGTACGCCTTCACGTTCTCGTTCGACTGGAAGTTGGAGACGTTCAGGGAGAAGCCGTCGGCCCGTTCGATGCCGGCCTGCCGCAGCGGCTGCGCCATCTTGGCCGGCTCGTCGATCCAGTCCGGGTTGCCCGCGTCCAGGTAGACCCGGGTCTTCGGCAGGGCCTTGAGCGTGTCCACCGCCTCGGAGAGGAGCTGGTAGCGCTCGGCGTGGTGCTCGGGCGGGGTGCAGCCGTCCGCGATGTGGGGAAGGGCGTCCGGCTCCAGGATCACGGTCGCGGGCGCGTCCCCGATGGCGGCGGCGAACTCCCCGATCCAGGAACGGTAGGAGTCCGCGTCCTTCGCGCCGCCCGCGGAGTAGAGCCCGCAGTCGCGGTGCGGGATGTTGTACGCCACCAGCAGGATGGTCTTCTTCGTGCGGGCGGCGGACCTCGCGGCGGCCCGGATCCCCGGGGCCGGGTCGTCCCACGCGGGCCAGTCGGCCACCGGCCGGCCGGAGATCCGCCGCAGGATCTTCGCCTCCGCCTCGCGCCCCTCCTTCTCCCAGGTGCGCACCTGGCGGGCCGCGTCGCTGTTCGGGTCGACCCAGTACGGGGAGGCCGCGCTCGGGGCGGGCTCACCCCGGACGAGGTCGTCCGCCGCGTCGGCGGTCCGGGTGACACGCGGTTCCGGTGTCGAGCAGCCCGCGGTGAGGACGGCCGCCAGGGTGAGGGCGGCCAGGGCGGGGACGGTACGGGGGAGAGCGCGGGGGACGATTCTGCGGCCGGACATCCAGACCCCTCGGACAGCGGTGACTCACGGATACGGAACACAGGGAAACGTGAGCAATCGTGACACAACAGTTACCGAGAGTGGTGGTGCGACACCGTCCGGTGGCCCGCGCGGCCCGGCGCGCGTCAGCCGGCGGCGGCCAGGGTGATTCCCAGCGGCGTGCGCTCGTACAGCACCTGGTGCCCGTAACGCCGCGAGGTCAGCAGCCCCGCCCCGCGCAGCACGGAGAGATGGGCCGACACGGACGAGGGGGCGAGGGCCAGCCGGTGCGCCAGCGCGGTCGTCCCGGCCGGTTCGTCCAGCGCGCACAGCACATCGGCCCGGACCCGGCCGAGCAGCCGGGCGAGGGTCTCCGGGGTCCGCTCGCCGGACTCGCTCCACAGCCCGCCGATGCCGCGGGCCGGGTAGATGAGCCCGGGCCGCCACGGCTCCTCGTGGCCGCCCACCACCTCCGGCCAGACGAAGACGCTCGGCATCAGCACCAGCCCCTGCCCGCCCAGCACCCGCTCGTGGTCGCCCTGGGTCCCCGTCACGGTGAGCGTCGAGCCGTTCCAGCTCAGCCGGGGGCTCAGCTCACCCAGCAGCTGTTCGAGCCCGCTGTCCGCGAGCCGCCGCGAGTGGTAGGTGATGTCCGCCTCCAGCAGGGCTCGCAGCCGGGGCCAGTACGGCTCGATCAGCGTCTCCCAGGCCTGCTCCAGCAGATCGGCGAGTTCCCGCACCGCCCGCACCGGATCGGCCAGCAGCCGGCGGCCCGTCGCCGACGCGGTCCCGCCGGGCCGGTCCGCCAGGGCCAGCGCCATGTCGGCGCGCGCCACCTCCGGATCGACCGCCCGGACGGCCGCGATCTCCTCCTCGAACGTCGCGAGCGGCCCGATCGGCGGCGGGCAGATGAAGTCCGGGTTGTGGCCGACGGCCGGCATCAGCAGCCACAGCGGTTCCAGGTCCAGCGCCCCGGACGCCTCCCGGATCCGGCGGAGCCACGGCAGGTGGTAGCCGTGGCGGCCCGTGCGGTGCAGGGTGCGCACCGCCTCCTGGGTCTCGAACAGGGGTGACAGCGCGAACCGGCAGCGCAGCAGATCGCTCTCGCCGAAGTGCAGCTGGAACGGCATGCCTCTCCCTCGCCCCGCGGCCGGACATTCGTCTCCAACCGAAAGTCTAGGTCCCGGCGCGCCCCGGCCCCAGGCTCGTCCCATGCCGACCGACAGCCCCGCCCCGGCGGACACACCCCGTACTCCGCCCGCCGCGGCGGCGCCGGTCCCGGCTCCGCCCCCGGAGCGTGCGGTCCACCCCGACCTCTGTCTCTTATACACATCTCTGAGCGGGCTG
>NZ_NTGZ01000148.1 GCF_002551245.1 Streptomyces sp. rh34 | reverse complement strand
CGTACGGGCCGCCGAGGTTGCGGTACTCGCCGCTGGCCCAGCCTCCCTCGATCCCCGCGTGGCCGCCGCCGGCCGGGCCGTCCCAGCCGTTCGTCCCGTACGCGGCAGCCGGGCCCGCGGCAACGAACCCGGCCGCGGCGACAGCCGCCAGCGTGATCGCGATACGACGCATCATGAAACCGCTCTCCATTCATGTCATCGGTACGTGCCGAACAACTACTTTGACCTCAGAAACAACCAGTGGCATATGCGGCTCGCGCACAGCCCGAGAAGAAGAACCTGTTCGGCCCCCGTCGTGGTTCACCCGCCCGAGGGCTACTTCTCCGGTCGGCACCCACCCAGCGTCTGGGTCCGTTGCTGCTCGGCGGCCGAATCGGGCGAGCCAATGCAGAAGTGCCCACGGTCGCGCGTCGGCCGACTGCTTCTGGGTATGCGTACCGCGTGGTCCAGGACGAGGATCGACGTGCGGGCAGGGACCGCGTCCGGTTCGCCGGTCCGTTTCCCGCTCTGATGTAAAGTCTCGCCGCTCGTGGCACAGGCAGTGCTCGCTGACCACCAGCTCTTCCGCTGTCTCAGGTCGATGGCACATCCGGTCAGTCTCACGAACGTGACATCACCTCGCGGTCTCAACCGACGGGCCGGGACGGACGAGCCGCTGAACAGCGGTTTCTCTCTTCGGCGCCGCGTTCGATGCCAAGATGGTGAGGTTGTGCCGCGAAATGTGAGACCCCACATCCGACACCGCTGTGGGCCGGGGCCATCAGTTTTGGACTGGTCACGATCGCGGTGAAGGTCGTGTCCGCGACCGAGGGCCACGACGTTCACTTCCACCAGGTGCACCTGAAGGACATGGGCCGGGTGCGGGCCCGGAAGATCTGCGAGCTCGACGACTAGGTCCTGTCCGGCGGATCATTTCGGACTGGCGCGGGCATGCTCGGTATGGCCTGAGTTGTCGTGGGCCGCAGCCGTCACGCGAACGACGGCCACCGGTCCGCGGCCCACTCCCGCCAGCCGACCCAGCCGGGCGGCGGGCCGGCGATCCTGCGGCCCTCCAACTCTGCCGCGTCGGGCTCCTCGAAATGCGCGTGCCCGTGCAGGATGTCAGCCTCGGACATTGGCAACGTCTCCTCGGGGACGGTCGTCCAGCGGTGAGCGATACGGGCGCGTTGGGTCTCATTGTCCACCGGCAGGTAGACCATGCGGAAGCGCGCCTCCTCGGCCTCCACCAGCCAGCGGATCGCAGACCGTTCGTCCCGTGACCAACAGCCGAAGTCCACGACGACGTTGGTGCCCAGCTTGACCGCCTCCAGGGCGAGCCAGAGCATGCGCCCCTCCAGCACATCGCGCTTTCCGTCCGCTTCCGCCTCGCCGAACAGGGGAATCATCCAGTCGTCAGGCGTCAGGCGTCAGGCGTCAGACGCAGTGCGCCATGTTCTGCGGCGAACTGCCGGGCCCGCGTGGTCTTTCCGGCCCCTGGCAGGCCGACCATGAGGAACAATGTGGTCATACCTGGATCGTTGCAGGGAAGCCGATCGGACGACCACCGCTTTATCCGCCCGATCACGGTCTGAGCCACAGGCGGATGGAGGCCATGGTGACAGTGCCGTGGAAGACGTAGGCGCGCTTGTCATAGCGCGTCGCCACGGCGCGGAAGTGCTTGAGCCGGTTGATCGCACGCTCGACCTCGCTACGGCGCTTGTATTTCTCTTTGTCGAAGCCCGCAGGTCGGCCTCCTCGACTTCCTCGGCGTCCGCGGTTGGCCCGCTGGTCCTTCGGTTCCGGGATGATGTGCTTGATTCGGCTTCTGCGCAGGTAGCGCCGATCACGGCGGGAGCTGTATGCCCTGTCGCCGCCCAGATAGTCAGGACGGGTCCGTGGATGCCCACCACCGAGGCGCTTGACGCGGATGCGTTCGAGGACCGGGATCAGCTGCGGGCTGTCGCCCCACTGACCAGGAGTGATCAGCAGCGCCAGAGCGCGGAGGCCGCCTTCCCCGGCAAGGTGGATCTTGGAGGTCAGACCGCCCCGAGAACGGCCGAGTCCTTCGTCAGAACGGTGCTCCCGAGGCGTTGATCTCCGCCTCGGGAACCGCGGCGTCCTGCGCGGAGCTCCGGCAGCGTGCTGATGGACTCGGCACGAGGTGGAGTCCACGCTCACCATGCTCCAGTCGATCCGGCCCCGGGCGTCGGCATCGGCCTGGACGACTCCCGTTGATCACTGTTCGGTGGTCGTTCCAACGCCCGCCACGGCCTCCGGACTCCGGCAGATGGGGCGTACGCCGCGCCCACCCATCATTCGTCAGATCTCCCCGCCCCACGAACCGAACAATGGCCCGGATGCGAGGCCGTCGTCACATGATCCGCCGGACAGGACCTAGGTCGTTTTCTCCGGATCACCTTGCTGACCACACGAAGATGCCTGCCAGATGGAGGGCCGCGAGGTAGATGGTGGCGGTCTTGTCATAGCGGGTGGCCAGGCCGCGCCATTGCTTGATCTTGTTGGTTGGGTAGGCCGCGCGACGAGGTACCTGCCACGTGCAGGCCCTTTTCCGCACGGCCCCACTCATCTCCTTCAATGTCCTCATTGGACATCGCCCCATGTCTCGGAAGGTATGTCGGCCATGCATCAAAGCCGTCACAGGACATGGCATCGGTTTCAGTAGCCATTCCGATGGATGCAAACTTTCATCGACTGGAGATTGGGGTTCAGGTAATCCAGCTTTCGCCTTATCACGCGGGCCTCTCAGCGCACCGTCCCTGGCAACTGAGCCCGGTCGCTGATTCTCTGGCATGCTCTGGTCCCCATCACCTTTCGGATCCAGGTGATCCATCAGGCCCAGGAATATCCCTCCAATTCCTCCCGGCTGAGCCGGGGATACAACAAGGCGCCTCGTGGCGCACATGCACCGCTCGACGGTGTTGCGCTGTTTGTAGGCCTCGTGGTCGAAGGCCGGCGGACGGCCGCCGAACTGGCCACGCCGTTTGCGGTTCGCGGCCTGGTCGGAAGGTTGCGGGATCGCCGCCAGGATCCCACGTCGGCGGAGGTGGGCGCGGATCGCACGAGAGGAATAGGCCTTGTCGGCCAGGACCACCTCCGGGGTGGTCCTGGGTCGGCCGATCGGCTGCGGCACCCGCAGTCGGGCCATGACCTCGGGAAACGCCGGTGCGTCACCGGCCTGCTCCGGCGTGAGGAGAAACGCCAGGGGCCGGCATCGGGTGTCTGCGGCGAGGTGGATGGATCTTCGTGTTCAGCCCGCCGCGGGAGAGTCCGAGGACATGGTGGTCCGGCTCGCCGGCCGGGGCCTCTGTTGACGGGCTCCGGCGGCGTGCTGATGAGCCCGGATGATGGTGGAGTCGACCGAGACGATCCAGTCGAGGTCGTCTTCGGCGCCGGCCTGGGTGAGCAGGGCGGTGAAGACCTTCTCCCAGGTGCCGTCGGCGGCCCATTTCCGCAGCCGGTTATGGGCGCCCTTCCATGACCCGAAGTGCTCGGGCGGGTCCATCCTCGGCGAGTGTGCGCAGCCGATGGCCAGGAGCGATCGTGCAGCCGCGCGCGGCCAGCAGGGGCCTTACTTCACCGATTGCGCGCGTGGTGGTGGAGCGGTCGACACCGAACCAGCGGGCCAAAACGTTGCGTGGCACCGTGGCGCAGGTGCACCAGTGTGGCCAGCAGCCGGCCGACGGAGACCAGTTTGTGCCTGGCCCCGACGCCCACGGCGCGACGACGAGAGTGCGCGGCGCGTGCCGCCTGGTGAAGCTCGTGCCACAACGGACCGTTCTCGGCGACGAGTTCAGCGATCACGTCGGGCGTCAGCCCGGTGATGCGCTGGCTGCGGATGATTGCTGCACGAGCCCGGTTCCCCACCACACTCACCATGATCAACGATCAAGGTTCCGATGCGCTACCGCCAACCATGCACGAGCTCGTTAGGCGTCGGCGAGAAGAGGGTCGTACGGGGTGCTCGTGCGGCGGCCCGACATGAAGGAGAGGAAGTCGCCCACGAAGGTGCTCCGGCCGTAGGCACCGTCGGTGGTGGTGAGGTCGCGGTGGAAGGCTGTGCGGAAGAGGGTTCGGTGCTCGTCGGCATCGATGCTCCCGCTGCCGTCCTTGTCGGTGGCGTCGAAGAGCACCTCGGCGACGCGGATGAGCGCGGGCCCTGCGAGGGAGGGGATGGCGGCGGCGTACTCGTCGGCGCTGACGCGGCCGTCGCCGTCCGTGTCAAGGGCGGCCTGGAGCTCGCGCCACCAAGCGGCGAAGGCGTCGTAGAGCCGGGTCTCCTCGGGCTCGTCCAGGGCCAGGCGGGTGGAGAGTTCGCGTGCCATGGCGGCCAGGTCGGGCCAGTCGAGGTGGCCGTCGCCGGTCTGGTCCAGTACCTGGCGGAAGAACTCCCCCGCCGAGCGCCGGGCCTGTCCCGTGGCCGCGGAAGACGTCGACTCCGGGCCGGCGTCGCCGCTCAGCGGTGTGAGGAGACGGAGTAGGGCCGACGCCCGTTTCATACGGACGCGCAGGGCGGCCACGGTCCGGGCTCGGGGGTCGTCGCTGCCGGGGGAGAGCGAGAGGACTTCGATGATGCTTTCGGCGTCGATCCAGCCCGCGGGCAGGAAGCGGGCGAGCCCGGCACCGAGGTAGGCGCCCTGCATGAGGGTCTGAGCACCGGGCATCTCCGGCAGCCCGGCCCTGCGCCGGTACGGCTCGGGGAGCGAGGCGACGGTGATCGCGCCGAGGAGCGGGCCGACGACGGCCCGGCCGGCCGCCCACAGCGTCGGCGCGCCATCAAACAGCGCCGGGGCGGGCAGGTGGTCGAAGAGCCGGTAGAGAATGACGCGGGCCGCTTCGGTGTGCTCCAGCTCGTTTTCGACGACCCGGTCGAAGTACCGCCAGAAGTCGTGCAGGCCCTCGGGAAGTTCTGCGGCGTCGCCGTCGAGCGCGGCGAGGAACGTGCGGTACTCGGCGTACATCCGCTCCATCGTGTCCTGGTCGAGAGGCTGGCCGCTCAGCCGGTGCATGGTGACGGCGCTCTCGAAGAGGGTGGCGACGACCCAGGCGCGGGTCGCGCGGTCCATCGCGTCGTAGGCGCGGCCGCGGGAGTCGGAGCCGCTCATGCGGGCGTGCAGCCGGTTGAGCCGGGCAGCCTCCCGTTCGCGCTCCGCCAAGTCGGTGCCGAACATGCGCCGCATGCTGAGGAAGGTGTTGCGAAGCCTGCGCCAGGGGTGTGCGACGAAGGTGGAGTTGTCGACGAGGGCAGCACCGATCTGCGGATGGGCGGCTTCCAGCACGGTGGCGCGGATAATGGCCAGTGCCCAGCGCGGGTCGTCGAAGAAGGCGTTGAACTGCGATTCTGGGCCGAACAGGGGTGCCTGGTCGGCCGGGCCCGTGGTTTCGGTGGTCATGATGGGTCTCCGTTCGTCCTGGGCGGCAGGCCGCCGAAGCGGCGGTTGCGGCGCTGGTAGGTGTGCAGGCATACGAGGAACTCGGGGGCCCGGAAGTCCGGCCAGAGCACCTCGAGGAAGACCCACTCGGCATAAGCAACGTGCCAGAGCATGAAGTTGGAGATGCGTTGCTCGCCGGAGGTCCGGATGACGAGGTCCACGTCGGGGGTGTCGGGGAACGGGAGGTGGTCCGCGAAGATCCGTTCGGTTACCTCATCAGCGGGCGTCTTGCTGCGGATCAGCGACCTTGCTGCCTCCACGATGTCCCGGCGCCCGCCGTGGTCGAAGGCCACGGTCAGCGTCATCCCCCGGCTGTCGGCGGTCAGCGCCTCCAGATCGTCGAAGTCTTGGGCCAGTTCACGGGGGATACGCGGGTCGGCGACCCCGAGGAAGCGACAGCGGATGCCACGGGCCAGCAGCAACGGCGCATGCTTCCGAACGACCCGGCGGACCAAGCGCATCAGGTAGTCGACCTCTGTGCCCGGGCGGTTCCAGTTCTCGGTGGAGAAGGCGTACAGGCTGAGCCACTCGACACCAGCACTCCGGGCCGCCTCGATGATGTCGATGACGGTCGTCTCCGCAGCCCGGTGGCCCGCCGTCCGGGGAAGCGAACGCCGCTGCGCCCAGCGGCCGTTACCGTCCATCACGCAGGCTACGTGCCGCGGCACCGCACGCACCGGCCCGTCGTCCTGCCGTGGTTCGTCGCCGTGCTGTCGCCCGTCCGGCCACCCCTCGGTCGCCGAGCGTCCGTGTGGGACGCCGTAGTCGGTCACGGCACGGTCGGCCCTACCGCGCTCGGTCACGCCCACCCCGTCTCACCCATACCCACGCCCCAGTGGCAGGTTCCCTCCCGGGAGTCTGACGGTGCGAGAGAGTCCTGACCGACCAAACGGGTGACTTTCATCCTTGGCTCATATATCCGATTTCCAAGTTCCGGCATCGGAAGCTTTCTCCGGTGACCGCGGTCGACAACCTCATCCGCAGTCCGCTGACCTCTCGCTCAAGGCCTTCGGTGTCGAAGCGGCTCTGGGCATCGGCGGCGGTTCCGAGGGCGCGGAGACCTCCCGCCGGCTCGATGTCCTGGAAGCGGGGGTGCGGGCCGGATTCGCCGATCTCGACTGCGCCCGCCTCCATCCGCCGCTCCTGCTCCTCGTCGACCAGGTGGAGCAGGTGTGGACCATCAAGCCCGAGAGCCACGCGCTGGTGACGGGCCTGCTGCCGGCCGCGAAGCACGCCATCTCCTTCTACGGCAACGCCGTCCGCACGGCAGTGTTCATCCGTGCGGACATCTACGGCACCTTGAACTTCGGCGACGGCGATAAACTGTCCAGCCGAGCCCGCCACCCGGTCATGGACACGGCTCTCTCGCCGCCGCGATCACCGCCGCCGACGTCGGCCTCACGGTCAACCGGAACGTACGCCTGCTCAACGAGGTGACCGCCGCCGGAGATCGGCTGCTCCGGCAACTGACCCGGTCCGACCTGCCGGACAGCACGCGGGAGGAGGTGTACGTCGAGATCGCGCAGGTCATGGCCGCGGCAGAGGCGTCCCGGAGCGAGCAGCCGACGGCGGCAGGCTGGACGTGCCGAGGCATGTCCTGACGGCCTCGGGCTATTTCGACGCGCTCGCGACGCGACTGGCCGCGCACGGATTCCGGGACCGGACGGTGACGAGGGGCCTGGAGGACGAGGCCCGGGCCCTCATCCGGTCCGTCGGAGGATCGATCGGCGGAGGCGGATGCGGAGGATCTGACTCCGGATGATCGGGTCACGCCGGGGCACCACCTCCGTTTGCGGGGCGGGGGACGTCGCGTTTGAGTGGGAGAGCCCCCTCGCCTCCCTGGAGCTGATATGTCGATGGCGTTCGGTTCACCCCTCGGTCCGTCCGATCCGTTCAGTGACCTGTTGAACCGGTTCTTCGGCATGTCGCCCGCGTCGTCGCCGCCGGCCATGCAGCGTGTCCCGATCGGGCGGCTGCTGACGGAGTCCTCCCACGAACTGCTGGGCCGGGCCACGAGCAAGGCGGCCGACGACGGAACGGCGGACCTCGACACCGAGCACCTGCTGTGGGCGGCGACGCAGGTCGAACCCTCGCGCGGGCTGCTCTCCCGGGCCGGGGTCGACCCCGACGCCCTCGCCGGGCAGCTCGACGAGGTGCTGCCCCGGGAGGCCGGCGAACCCTCCGCCGAGCCCGGACTCACCCCGGCGGCCAAGCGGACCCTCACCGCCGCCTACGCCCGCTCGCAGGCGGCGGGGGTGTCCTACATCGGTCCCGAGCACATCCTGGGCGCGCTCGTCGACGACGCGGACTCCGGGGCCTCCCGCTTCCTGGGCGCGGACGACCTGGACGTGGGGAAGCTGCGCGGTGCCACGGACCGGGCGGCGGGCGGGAACGGGGCTTCCGGCGGGGGGAAGCAGCCCTCGACGACCCTGGACGAGTTCGGCAGGGACCTGACGGAGGAGGCGAAGGCGGGGAAGCTCGACCCCGTCGTCGGGCGGGCCGATGAGATCGAGCAGACCATCGAGATCCTCTCGCGGCGCTCCAAGAACAACCCCGTCCTCATCGGCGAACCCGGCGTCGGCAAGACCGCCATCGTGGAGGGACTCGCCCAGAGCATCGTCGCGGGCGAGGTGCCCGACACACTGAAGGACAAGCGGGTCGTCTCCCTGGACCTGTCCGGCATGGTCGCCGGAGCCCAGTACCGCGGACAGTTCGAGGAACGGCTGAAGAAGGTCATCGAGGACGTCCAGCAGGCGAGCGGGGAGATCATCCTCTTCATCGACGAACTCCACACGGTCGTCGGCGCGGGCGCGACGGGCGAGGGGTCGATGGACGCGGGCAACATGCTCAAGCCCGCCCTCGCACGCGGCGAGCTCCACGTCGTGGGTGCGACGACGATCGACGAGTACCGCAAGCACATCGAGAAGGACGCCGCCCTGGAGCGCCGCTTCCAGCCCGTCCTGATCCCGGAACCGACCGTCGAGGAGACCGTACAGATCCTCGAAGGGCTGCGGGACGCGTACGAGGCCCACCACCAGGTCCGCTTCGCCGACGGGGCCCTGACGGCGGCGGCCGAGCTGTCCGACCGCTACATCAGCGACCGCTTCCTGCCCGACAAGGCCATCGACCTGATGGACCAGGCCGGGGCCCGCGTACGGCTGCGCAGCGCCAACCGCTCCACCGAGGTCGTCAGCCGCGAGGACCGCCTCGCCAAGCTGCGCCGCGAGAAGGACGAGGCCGTCGCCGGCGAGGAGTTCGAGAAGGCCTCCGAACTGAAGCGGCAGATCGCCGAGGTGGAGGGGGAACTCGCCGGGATCGAGGAACGCCGCGAGGGCGTCGTCTCGGTCACGGCCTCCGACATCGCCGACATCGTCTCCCGCCGCACCGGCATCCCGGTCTCCCAGCTCACCGCCGGCGAGAAGGAGAAGCTCCTCAAGCTGGAGCAGGAGATGCACGCCAGGATCGTCGGCCAGGACGAGGCGGTCACCGCGGTCTCCCAAGCCGTACGCCGCAACCGCGCGGGCATGGGTGACCCGAACAGGCCCGTCGGCTCGTTCCTCTTCCTCGGGCCCACCGGCGTCGGCAAGACCGAACTCGCCAAGACGCTGGCCGAGCTGCTGTTCGGCGACGACGATCGCATGGTCCGGTTCGACATGAGCGAGTTCCAGGAGAAGCACACGGTCGCCCGGCTCGTCGGAGCGCCGCCCGGTTACGTCGGTTACGACGAGGCCGGCCAGCTGACCGAGAAGGTGCGGCGCAACCCCTACAGCGTGGTGCTGTTCGACGAGGTCGAGAAGGCGCACCCCGACGTCTTCAACACGCTGCTCCAGATCCTCGACGACGGCCGGCTCACGGACGCACAGGGCCGTACGGTCGACTTCCGCCACTGTGTCGTCATCATGACGTCCAACATCGGCGCCCACCGCATCCTCGCCCACCGGGGCGACGCCGCCGAGCTCAAGGACGAGCTGATGGAGGACCTGCGGGGCCGGTTCCTGCCCGAGTTCCTCAACCGCATCGACGACATCATCGTCTTCCACAGCCTCACCGAGGCCGACCTGTCCGAGATCGTCGAGCACCTGCTGGACCGCAGCAAGCACCGGGTCCACGCCCAGGGCATGACCCTGGAGGTCACCGAAGCGGCGAAGAAGCTTCTGGTCGCCCACGGCTACCAGCCGGAGTTCGGCGCCCGCCCGCTGCGCCGCACGATCCAGACCGAACTGGACAACCGCGTCGCCTCCCTGCTGCTCGGCGGCGAGGCCGACCCCGGGGACACGATCGTCGCCGACGTGGTCGACGACTCCCTGCACTGCACGATCCGCAAGGGCGACGGCGTCGCCAAGACCCCCGAGGCCGCCGCGGCGGCCGCCGCCCCCGACGGCGAGGAGTGACCGATGACCCATCACCACCACAAGTCGAACGAAGAGGTCGAGGGCGACCCCGAAACCGGACACGGCCGGGGCATGCCCCGCCGCCCGGACGCGGAGAAGATCGTGGAGCGTCTGGAGGAGGACCGCGAGGAAGTGGGCCTTCCCCCGGATCAGGACAAGTGATCAGGACAAGTAGGCGACGGCCGGCCGTCCCGGCCGCCATGGACGACCGAGACGCCTCCCCGGGGGCGTCCCAGTCGTCGGGCAGCCGCTCCAGGGCGGCGGCCACATCGGTGCGGGCCGCGATCTCACGCAGGGCGCGGGCCATCACCGAGCCCGGCTCCCGGGCGTTCATCGGGCGTACGGTCACGCGGCGGCCGGGACGATCGTCACCTTGACGTGCTTCATGATCGGCTGGTCGCTCTGGGTGCTGTAGTCGCCCAGCGCGCACAGCACGTTCATCTCCGGCATGTAGCCGGCGGCGCAGCCGCGCGGGATGTCGTACGGGATCGCCGTGTAGCCGTTCAGGAACCTCTTGCCGCCGTCCTTCGCCGTGCTCGTGATGTCGACGGGTCCCATGTCCGGGATCCCGCGGTCGCGCATGTCGGCCCGGTTCATGAAGACCAGCGTGCGCAGGTTCTTGATGCCCCGGTAGCGGTCGTTGTCGGAGTAGATGGTGGTGTTCCACTGGTCGTGCGAGCGCATCGTGCCGAGCGCCAGGGTGCCGGTCTCGGGCACGACATCGGGCAGGGCGGCCGCGGAGAACTCCGCGCGCCCGGACGGGGTCAGGAAGACCAGTTCGCGGGCGGGCTGCTTGAGACGGAATCCGAGGGGCAGGCGGACCCGGCGGTTGAAGTCCTCGAAGCCGTCCAGCGCCTCGGCCATCGTGTCCCGGATCCGGTCGTAGTCCTCGATGTACCAGTCCCAGGGCGTCTCGCTGTCCGGCAGGGCGGCGCGCGCCATCCCGGCGACGATGGCCGGCTCGGACAGCAGGTGCGGGGAAGCGGGGCGCTTCATCCCGACGGACATGTGGACCATGCTCATCGAGTCCTCGACCGAGGTGCTCTGGACGCCCGTGCGCTGGTGGTCCTTCTCGGTGCGTCCGAGACACGGCAGGATGAGTGCCGCGCGGCCGTGGACGACATGGCTGCGGTTCAGCTTGGTGCTCACCTGGACGGTGAGGTCGCAGGAGCGCAGTGCCGCGTACGTGGCCGGGGTGTCGGGCGCGGCGAGCGCGAAGTTGCCGCCCATTCCGACGAACACCGTCACCTCGCCCTCCCGCATCGCCTGGATCGTGCGGACGGTGTCCAGGCCGTGTTCGCGGGGCGGGTCGATCTTGCACGCCTCGGCGAGCCGGTCCAGGAACGCGTCGGTGGGGCGGTGGTCGATGCCGCATGTGCGGTTGCCCTGGACGTTGCTGTGGCCGCGCACGGGGGAGGGTCCCGTGCCCTCCCGGCCCAGATTTCCGCGCAGCAGCAGGAGGTTGACGATCTCGCGGACGGTGTCGACGCCGTGCTCGTGCTGGGTGAGCCCCAGGCACCAGCTGACGATGGAACGGTCGGCCTCCCCGTACACCCGCGCCGCCTTGAGGATGTCGGCGCGGCTCAGCCCGGACTGGTGCTCCAACTCCTCCCAGGGCGTGGCCTCGCACAGCGCCCGGTACTCCTCGAAGCCGGTGGTGTGGCGGTCGATGAACGCGACGTCCAGGGCCTTGGGGTCGCTCGCCGACTGCTCCAGGACCGCCTTGGCCATGCCGCGCAGCAGCGCCATGTCGCCGCCGATGCGCGGCTGCAGGTTCAGCGTGCTGGTCCGGGTGGTCTTGAACAGGGCCATGTCCGTGAAGTCGTGCGGGACGATGGTGCGGGTGGCCGCCGCCTCGACCAGCGGGTTGACGTGCACGATCTGCGCGCCCCGGCGGTCGGCCTCGGCGAGGGCGGTGAGCATGCGGGGCGCGTTCGACGCGGCGTTGACACCCAGGATGAACAGGGCGTCCGCGGACTCCCAGTCCTTGAGGTCGACCGTTCCCTTTCCGGTGCCGAGAGAGGCCTGGAGGGCCCGCCCGCTGGCCTCGTGGCACATGTTGGAGCAGTCCGGCAGATTGTTCGTGCCCAGCTCGCGGGCCATCAACTGGTAGAGGAAGGTGGCCTCGTTGCCGAGCCGGCCAGAGGTGTAGAAAGCTGCCCGGTGCGGGCTGTCGAGCGCGCGCAGGGTCGCGCCGACCACCTCGAAGGCATCCTTCCAGCTGATCGGTACGTAGTGGTCGGAGGCGGGGTCGTACGCCATCGGCTCGGTCAGCCGGCCCTGGTTCTCCAGGTCGTGGTCGCTCCACCCGGACAGTTCGGTCACCGAGTGCGCGGCGAAGAACTCACGGCCCACGCGCTTGCGGGTCATCTCCCAGGTGACGTGCTTGATGCCGTTCTCGCAGATGTCCAGGTGCAGGCCCTTGGTGTCGTCCGGCCACGCGCACCCGGGGCAGTCGAACCCGCCGTTCTCGTGGTTCATCTTCATGATGGCCCGTGGCCCGTCCACCAGCGCGCGTTCCCCCACCAGGAAGCGGGCCACGCTCTTGGCCGCCCCCCAGCCCGCGGCGGGGTGGTGGTAGGGCCGGAACCGCGGATCGGCCTCGGGAACGGGACCGACCCGGTGCTCCAGGGGTTCCCGCGCTTCGTTGTCGGCGCTCACGGCACTTCCACCCTTTCACCTGCGGGTATGGCGGACTCGGCGGACCGGACGGTCACGACAGGGCGAAATCGGATCCTTCCGGGCAGGCTATGTCCGGTGATTCCCGCCTGCCACTCGGCTGCGGCGGGTCGCTCCGGGCTGCGCTCCGGGCCACACGCGCCTACGCTGACACGGTCCAACCCTCTCCGTGGGGAGCCCCGTGGAGCAGAGGCGCCAGGCTCCTTCGGGCAGCACACGTGAGGCCCTCATGAACAGTCGGTTCTGGCTTCCCGCCGTTCCCCGGCTCGCAGGCTCCGCAGTGGTCGGAGCCGCCCTTGGCGCGCTGGTCGGCGTCCTGCTCGCCAACGCGCCGCTGGGCATCCTCGTCGGCATCGCCGCCGCGGAAACCCTCTTCGTCATCGCGGGATGGCTCGTTCTGTGGCCGATGGACGCCGCCGCCACCCACGACAATGCCCGGCGCGAGGAGTTCCGGCCCGTCGCGGAGGAACTGGTCGTCGTCGCGGCCGCCCTGTCCGGACTGGTCGGCATCGTGCTGCTGCTCCTGATCGGCGACTCCGACCTGAGCCACGCGGCGGCCGCCCTGGCCCTCTGCGGCGTGTTCATGTCCTGGGCGGCTCTCCATCTGATGTACGCCACCCGCTACGCGTACATCTACTACCGGCCGCCCGGCGGCGGGATCGACTTCAACACGACGGAACCGCCGCGCTACATCGACTTCCTCTACTTCAGCTACAACCTGGGCATGACGTACCAGGTCTCCGACACCAACGTCTCGACCTCAAGGATCCGCGCGGTCGCCCTCCGGCACTGCCTGCTGTCGTACGTCTTCGGCGCGAGCATCCTGGCCACCACGATCAACCTGGTCGCCGGCATCGTCACCGGCTGAGGCGCCGTCGCGGGGACGTCAGTACCCCGGGAGGCGCCGCCGCGCACGGCGTATCCTGCAGGGACCCGGTGCCGGGGAGCGGCAAGGCCGCTCCGCCGGGCGGAAGGGGAGTGTCCGGTCCGCCCCCTGTCCGGACCGTACGCCGCCGTGTCACCCCTGCGAAGCGGCCAGGCCCCGGACCCGACCCGGCATTCGGTACGCTCTCGTCTGATCTTCGGGGCGTGTGCAGGCTCCGGACTGCCGTGACCAGGGGGATGGTTCCTTATGAGCAGCGCACCTTCGACCGACCCGTTCCAGCCGCTCAAGGCCGACGACCCGGCTGTTGTGGGGGGGCTATCGGCTGGCCGCCGTGCTGGGCGCGGGCGGGATGGGCAAGGTGTATCTCTCGTACACGCCCGGCGGCCGTCCTCTCGCGATCAAGGTGATCCGGGCGGAGTTCAGTGAGGATCCGGAGTTCCGGCGGCGTTTCCAGCAGGAGGTGCGGGCCGCGCAGCGGGTGCAGGGCCTGTACACCGCGCCGGTCATCGATTCGGACACCGAAGGGGCGCAGCCGTGGCTGGCGACGGCTTATGTGCCGGGTCCCTCGCTCGCGCACGCGGTGGCCCGGCACGGTCAACTGCCGTTGCGGAGTGTCCTGTTGCTGACCGTCGGGGTGGCGGAGGCGCTCGGTGTCATCCATGGTGCGGGGATCGTGCACCGTGATCTGAAGCCCGCGAACGTCCTGCTGGCCGCCGACGGGCCGCGGGTGATCGACTTCGGTATCGCCCGGGCCGCCGACACGACCGCCCTCACCGGCACCGGCGTCAGCGTCGGCACCCCGGCGTTCATGTCGCCCGAGCAGGCGGCGGTGGGCACCGTCACCCCGGCCACCGACGTCTTCGCCCTCGGCCAGATCGCCGCCTACGCCGCGATCGGCGCACCCGCCTACGGCGACGGCCCCTCGCACGCCGTCCTCTACCGCATCGTCCACGAGGAACCCGACCTCAGCCGGCTGCCCGACGCCCTGCGCCCCCTGGTCACCCGCTGCCTCAGCCGCGACCCCGCCGACCGCCCCACCCTGACCGACATCATCCGGATGTGCCACGAGATCTCTCCGGAACCACTGCGCCAGGGCGAGGACTGGCTCCCGCGGGCAGTCGCCGGCTCCATCACCGAACGCGACCGGCTCCCCGCCCCCGCGCCCACCCCGCCCCCACAGCCCACCACCGGGCCCACGCCCACGCAGCACTCCCCGCACCCCCCGGCACCGGGCCCCGCCCACCCGTACACCCCGACCGGTTACGCCGTGGCCGCCGCACCCACCCAGACCGGGCCGGCCGCACCCGGAGTGCCGGGGGCTCCTGGGGCGCCGGGAACCGTGCCGACCGGTCACTGGCAGCAGAACACTCGCCCCCAGGGCTACGCCACCCCGCCGCCCCACCACCCGTCCGGATTCGCTCAGCCCGGCTACCAGCACCCCGGCTGGGTCTCGCCCGGTTTCCAGCCCGCCGCGCCGCGCCCCAAGCGGACGGGTCTCATCGTCGCCGCCTCGGTCTTCGGCGCGCTGGTCGTCCTCGGTGTCATCGGTGCCCTGCTGCCGGACGACCCCGACACGTCCGGCAAGGGCGACCGGTCCGAGGCGTCCTCCAACAGCGGTTCGAGCGGGACCGGTTCCGGGGACGAGGGCCGGGAGAAGCCGGTCGATCCCAAGCCTGTCGCGTACAAGGGCATCGACGTCACGGCGAACTACGCGCTGCAGCTCGCCGACAACCCGCCCCGGCCGCTGGAGGACGAGGACAGCGGCGTCATGTACGGCAAGAAGGACTTCTACTTCTACCGGGACTCCCTCTTCGGCGACGAGCAGGTGGGCAGCGCCAACGGGAAGCTGGTCGTGCTGAAGAACTCGCAGAAGGGCTCGTTGAAGGTCTGCCGCGAGGAGACCCGCTTCACCGAGAAGATCGGGCTCGACCAGCTCACGTCCGGGTCGCAGATCTGTGTGCTCAGCAAGGCCGGGCACATCGCCGTGGTGACCTATCGCGGCAAGTCGGGTGCCAACGACCCCAGCCGCTACATCACCATCGACCTGACGGTCTGGCGCAACGCCGAGGAGGCCCGGCAGAGCTGACGGCCCGCCCGGGCGTCGGTGCCCCCGGTCGTTTCGCCCGTCGGTGATGGGCGG
This sequence comes from Streptomyces sp. rh34, assembly GCF_002551245.1. GTDB lineage: Bacteria > Actinomycetota > Actinomycetes > Streptomycetales > Streptomycetaceae > Streptomyces. Next base: position 3,542 of record NZ_NTGZ01000148.1, on the reverse strand, counting down.
GGCAACGACGCCCGGGCGGTCAGTGAGCGAGGGGCACCGGGGTATTGCCGGTCAGGGCCGGTCGGGGCCGGTCGGGGCCGGTCAGACGGTGCCCGGGGTCCGCCCGTCCGGCAGGAAGAGCACCGAGTTGATGTACCGCTCCCGGTGCGGGACGAAGGCCCGGCGCAGCAGACCCTGGTGCACCAGATGCTCTGTACGCGCCTGGTGGGCCACCAGGTCGAACCCGTCGAGCGCGATCCAGCGCCGGCCCGCCAGCAGCCAGCCCGCGTAGCCCTGACCGGTCAACAGGTCGACCGCCGGTGCGATCGGGCCGAGCCGGCTCTCCAGCTCGATGAGCAGGGCCGGGCGGTCCTTGCGCAGCAGCTCCGCCGCACCGAGCAGCGCCGCCCGCTCGCCGCCGTCGACGTCCATCTTCACGAAGCCGACCCCGCTCAGCCCGAGACTGTCGACGGTGATCGACGGGACCTCCAGGCAGTGCGCGTGGATGTCGCGGCGGGCCAGCGACGACACCCCCCGGTCGCCCCGGTCGCCCTCCGGGAACCACAGCTGTGCCGTGCCCGCCCGGTCGGTCGCCGCGCCCTGGACCACCCGGGCGTTCGACGGCAGCGTCCGGCGCAGGTGTTCGGCCAGATGCGGCACGGGCTCGATGGTGACCACCTCGGCGCAGCGGGTGGCGAGCCGCCGCGACCAGGGGCCGTACCAGCCGCCGATGTCGATGGCGACACCGTCCGGCGGGCAGAAGTCGGCGAGCCGCCGGAGCTCGGGCTCGAAGCGCGGATACAGGGCGACGGCGGCCGAGCCGACGAGGCCCCCGGGCAGCCGGGACGCCACCGCCGCGGCGAACGTGGTCACGCGGCCGAGGCCTTGAGCCGCGTGAGCAGGCGCTCGTGGTCGTCCGCCCCGACCTTCCGGCCCGATGAGGGCAGCAGCTGCGGAATGCCGTCCACGATCGGGTAACTCAGGCGCAGCCGGGGGTTGTAGAGCGCCGCCTCCGCCGTCTCCTCCTCGGCCACCAGGGACAGGGGGCCCTTGTCGAGCGGGCAGGCCAGCAGGGCGAGCAGCGGGTCGTCGGGGTTCATCGGGTGGCTCCTCGGTGTCGGGGGTGGCAGGGATGTCGGGAGTGTCGGTGGTGCCGGATCCGGGGTCAGGACGGGGCGGCAGGCCGGGGGTCGTGGCGCGGCATGGCCAGCAGGACGGAGAGGGCGAGCGCCGTGCCGCCCACCCGCAGGGTCAGCAGCAGCGGATCGTCGGGAAGGGTCTCGCCGAAGGCGAGCGTCCCGAGGACCGCGGTGAACAGGCAGGTCACCGTGGTGCACACCGGCACGATGAGGGACGCCCGGCAGCGCTGCAGCGCCGCCTGCGACATCACCAGACCGGCCCCCGCCGTGAACAGCAGCAGATACGGATACGGGGATGCCAGGAGCGACAGCGCGGCCTCGCCGAGATCGGTGCCGGTCAGGCGGCTGGACGTGCCCTTGATGGCCAGCGAGCTGACCCCGTAGAGCAGGCCCACCGCCACTCCGTACCCGATGCCGCTGGTCGGGACCCGGTGCCGTTTGGCCGCCCGGCTCTCGACCCGCACGTACAGCCAGACGCCCGCCCCCAGCGCGGGCACGCAGACCAGCAGCACCAGCGCCCACGGGGCGCCGCCGCTCACCACGTCCTCGCCCTCGCGCACCGAGGCGACCACCATCAGCAGGGCGACCAGCACCCCGCCCAGCGCGTAGCGTTCGCGGCCCGTCGACTCCTCGCCGAGCACGGCCGACGACAACAGCAGGAGCAGCACCAGACCGGAGACGAAGATGCCCTGCGCCGCCGCGATCGGCAGCGCCCGGTAGACGATCAGCTGGGCCCCGAACCCGGCCGCCAGCGCCAGCGCGCCGACGATCCACAGCGGACTGGTCAGCAGCACCCGGACCACCCGCAGCGGCCGGCCGGCGGAGAGGGCGGGCAGCGAGCCCAGGGCCCGCTTCTCCACCACGAACCCCACGCTGTACAGCGCGTTGGCCACCAGCGCCGCGCCGACGCCCCACCACATCGCGCTACCTCCGCCGCGCGTGGGCCAGCAGGATGGAGGCCGCCCCGGGCACCGCGCACGCCGCCCGGTCCAGCAGCCGCAGCGGACGCGGCACCCCGTGGAAGGGAGCGCCCGTGATCCTCACGTCGTCGAAGCCGGACGCCGCCAGGAACGAGCGCAGCGCCCGGGCCGTGTACAGCCGCAGATGCCCGACCACCTCCGAGCCGGGGCGGCCGTGGATCCCGCGCAGACTGACCTCCGAGAACACCGGCTGCACCCCGGCGAGCAACAGCGCCCGGTTGTACCAGGCCGCCAGGTTCGGGGTGGACAGCATGAGGTGGCCGCCGGGCCGCAGGACCCGCCGCAGCTCGTCCAGCGCCTGGTCCGGGTCGACCAGATGTTCCAGGATCTCGCTGAACAGCACCGCGTCCGCGCACCCGTCGGCCAGCGGCAGCCCGCCGTGCTCCAGCTCGCCGCGCACCACGAGGCCCATCCGGGGCCGGGCCCGGCGCAGCGCGTCCTGCGACCAGTCGACGCCGATCAGCCGGTGACCGGCGAGAACCGGGGCCGCCGTGGCCGCCGCCGTGCCGTCGCCGCACCCGATGTCAAGGATCACCTGCCCCGGTGCGCCCAGCGCGTCGGCCAGCAGCCGGGCCTGCCGAAGGGTGCGCCCGTCGCCCGACGCGACCGGGACGGCCGGGTTCTCGTAGAAGTCCCGCAGCCCGGGCGGGGGAGAGGTGGTGCCGGTCATACGGTCTCCGAGGACGTCGATGCCAGGTGTCGGGTGAACAGCTCGCGCAGGCGTACGCCGTCCTCGTCCCCCAGCAGGGTGCGCGACCAGCGCAGCGCCAGCTGCAGCCGGCCGCCCGTGGAAGCCGTGGTGAACGTCAGCCCCCGGGGCATCCGGGCGGGCGCGGAGAACCACACGGCGGTGGCCCGGCCCGCCTCCCCGAAGTCCAGCGGGTACGGCACCCGGCCGATGTTGCTCAGCAGCGTCGTCGAGGTCCACGGCCCCGCCAGCACCCGCAGCCCCCGGGTGAGGGCGGCGCGGGCGGCCACCGGCAGCAGCGGCGCGGTCAGCAGGGAAGCGGAGCGGCCCAGCGGGGGGCGGGGGCGCGCCTTGAGTGCCCGGGTACGCTCAGCGGTCACCCGGAGCAGTGCGGGGATGTCCGCCCCGGGCACCAGTTCGGACGCGGCGAAACCGACCTCCACCAGCCGGGTGCCGTTCCCGATCGGCATCTCGGGGCCCCGGGTGCGGTCGTCGACCGGCATGGTGATCCGCAGTGGCCGGCGGTCGGCCCCCGGCGAGCCCTGCGTCCGGTTCCAGTCGGCCACCGTGAGCGCGGTGGCCACCATCAGCTGGTCGTTCACCGTGTAGGGCGCGCCGGACTCCCGCTTCGGGACCGGCAGTTCGGCCAGCAGCATGGCGTTGCCCGGTACGGGCGCGGGCCCCGGTGAGCCCGCCGCGACCCGGACGGGCCGGGCCGACGCCGCCGCCGGGGACTCCCCGGCGAGTGGCTCGGAC